>JAAZBN010000226.1 GCA_012513795.1 Bacteroidales bacterium
CCGCCGCAGGATTACCAGTTCCTCTATGATGCAGGCGTGGCTGCCATCTTCGGTCCCGGAACATCAGTGTCGAAAACAGCAAAACAGATATTATCTTTGCTGTTGGAGACAGTATGAGAATTATACGGATCATCATACTCATTGCCGTCATTACCCTGGCGGCCGGGTGCGGCAGAGCTCTCAGGACCAGAACAGTTCCTGTGGAGTCCGCACCACAGGAGATTGCTGATGAAGCCTCACCTGCCGAAGCCGTTCCTGAGACCGCACCATTTGGCAATGCTGCTCTTGCAGGCAAACCTGAAGATGCTGATGAGGCTGCCGCCCGTTTGTGGGATTTCCAGGATGCAACTACATGGCTGCTGGGCGACATAAATCCTGTGCTTTTCAACAACCCGCCCCACTCTGAATGGTACATGCGGGGATACAATGACTACCAGCCGGAACAGGAGTTCATGGCCCGACTGAAAAATAAGGATATTGATGATCTGACTATTACAATTGTCCTTGGTACCTGGTGTTCAGACAGCAGAAGAGAGGTGCCCCGGTTCATGAAGATCATTGACCTGTGGGGCTTCCCCAGGGAAAAGATCAGGTTCATCGGAGTTGATATAAACAAGATTGCACCCCTGGAAGAGTATTCCGGGCTGGATATTGAAAGAGTGCCTACCTTTATCTTTTTTGAAAAGAAAATCGAAAAGGGACGCATCATTGAAGTTCCTGTTACGTCTTTAGAACAGGATACTGAAAATATCCTTGCTGGAACTAAATAAATAATTAATATTCGAACCAATGGAAGAAGAAACAACCAACAAACAGTCAGGTGTGGGTATAGGGGCCCTGGTGACGGGCATCATAGCATTCCTTCTTGCAGTTGTACCCTGCATCGGCCTGGTAGCAATAATCCCCGCCGTGATAGCCATAGTCCTTGCCATTGTGGGTCTTTCAAGGCCTCACAGTAACCAGGGCATGCTTGTCGGAGGCCTTGTGGTTGCCATCATCGCTCTTATGATCTCGGTGTCACAGACCTTTGTGCTTGGCAAGATAGCCAGCAAATCAGACGACTGGGGAACAAATATTGAACAGGTTATCAGGGACGTGACGAAAGACCTTGAAGAGGAGTTTGGTGACAACGAAGTAACCATCAGGATCAACAATGATGATGAGACTGTTGAGATAAAAGCTTCTGCAAAGAAGGGTGATCTCCAGGACAGGCTCGAGGAGCTGGAAGGGGCCATTGATACCCTTAAGGACGAGGCAGAGAAGGACACCACAGAGGGGCAGTGGTAACGCAAGGCAACACCGGCAGGTCCCGTTTCGGACCGGGCCCTTCCGGCAAGTCCTATTTCCTTCTTAATATTATATTAACCGGAGTGATCCTGTTGGTAATGGGTTACTCTCTTTTCTATTCTCCCGATGAGGAGAAGTATCCTGTTCCATGCATTCACGAGAAGCTTACAGGCGAGCCATGCCCCTCATGCGGGATGTCTCACGCCTTCTCACTGATAGTCCGGGGCCGGTTAGCCGAGGCGCTTGAATGGAATCCCCATTCATTGCGTCTCTTTCTCTTTTTTGCCCTGCAGCTGCTTATGCGTATCATCCTGGCAGCCGTGGCATTCAGGACCACGAAGAACCTCAGGGCGATCAGCGTCACTGATGCCGTGGTATCATCCGTTATGGCCCTGACCGCATTCTGGCCTCTGCTGAGGATGATGTGGCTGAGTCTCCCCGGATAATTATTTGTCAACCAGCCTGTTTATCGCATCATAGACCAGGTGACTTTCGAATCCCTTTGCGAGGGCATGCCTGAGCAATTTCCCCTTCAGGTCGAGCCGGTTCTTTGCCCTGATCTTCTTCTGTTGGTCGGAGATAATGCTGTTCAGCTTCTCAAGGTACTCCTCTTCGCTGATGGCTTGCAGTCCCGAGGCGATGGCTGCCGCATCAACCCTTTTCTGCTTCAGGGCCATGTTTAGCTTTACCCGTCCCCAGTGGCTGTGTCTGAAGTGGTCCAGAACGAAGGCCCTGCTATAGCGGCGTTCGTCTATGAACTTTTCTTTGACCAGCCTGTCAAGAACCCAGTGGAGTGTCTCCTCATCAGGCTTTCCCCAGCGTTCCAGCAGCGCGGTGATGTCACTTATGCAATACTCTCTCCCCGAGCAGGCCTTCATGGCTCTCTGGAGGAGTTCTTCCCTTTCTTTTTTTTCAGCCATCTTTTTCTGCTTTTATGAATCTCTCTTTTCCCCTGATATCCCTTATGACACTTGTGCGGCGGTAGCGGGGAGTGGGGAACAGTGCCGCCGTCTCATGAGCCAGGTTCTCATTCACCTCCAGCCATAATGTGCCGCCCGGCAGCAGGCGCTGCTGCGCAATCCTGGCAATGGCGCGGTAGTACAGCAGCGGATCATCATCCGGCACGAAGAGTGCATCATGAGGCTCATGGTCCAGCACGTTGCGCTGCATGGCTCTCTTTTCGCTCATGGTCACATAGGGCGGGTTGCTGACGATGATATTGCTTTCCGGTATGTCAGCCGGCTCGTTTTTGAGGAGATCACTTTTTATCAGCGTCACCCCGGCCCCGAGGCAGTAGATGTTGTGCTGAGCCATCTCCAGCGCCGCGGCGGAGAGGTCAGTGGCGGTGACCGAGGCGCCGGGGAATGCCAGTGCCAGGGCTATGGCCACGCATCCCGTGCCGGTGCAGAGGTCAGTGATTGTGTCTATGAAGCCGCTGTGCCCTCTGATGATCATCAGGGTCATCTCTTCGGTCTCCGGTCTGGGGATAAGTACGCCCGGGCCCACCTCTATGCGGTGACCGCAAAAATCCGCGTAGCCGAAGATATATTGCAGCGGCTCTCCTGCCGCGGCCCGGGCGGCGGCTTCAAGGATCCTCTCCGCCGCGGCACCTTCTGCCACCCTGTTGCCGAAGGCAAGCTGTGCCGCCCTGCCCATACCGGCATATTCCCTGATGATGGCAGTGGCAATGGCACCCGCCTCCTCTGCAGGATGGCTCTCCCCAAGCATTCTGAGGATATGGGCACTTATTTCGCTTATTGTTTGTACCTTTTCGGCCATGATTCAAAGATAGAAAATTGTGTTCATGACCACACCTGATGACCTTGTCTGGATGAGGCGAGCCCTTCACCTCGCCCGCATGGCTGAGGGATGCACATCGCCCAATCCCATGGTGGGTGCCGTGGTGGTGCATGAGGGAAGCATCATAGGTGAGGGGTACCATCTCAGGGCCGGCACTCCGCATGCTGAGGTTCATGCCATCAACGCGGTAAAGGATCGAAGCCTGCTCCCCGAGTCAACCATGTACGTCAGCCTGGAGCCCTGCTCGCATCACGGGCGTACTCCTCCCTGCACTGAGCTGATCATTGGCAGCGGCATACGCAGTGTGGTTATCGGGACAACCGACACCAATCCGCAGGTGGCAGGCAGGGGCGCTGAGAGGCTGCGACAGGCAGGAGTGACGGTGGTCACAGGCGTGGCAGAGAAGGAGTGCCGTCATATCAACAGGCGATTCTTTACCTGGCATGAGAAGAAGAGACCCTATGTGATACTCAAATGGGCCCGCAGCGCCGACGGTTACATTGACCTGCCAAGGAGCCCCGGCGATCCTGTTGAACCAAACTGGATAACAGGCAAGGCCGAACGACTGATGGTTCATCGCTGGCGCGCGGAGGAAGATGCAATACTTGCCGGAGGAGGTACGGTGCGAACTGATAACCCATCGCTTACCGTCCGCCTGTGGAAAGGCAGAAATCCCGTAAGGATAATCGTCAGCCGCAGTGGAAATCTGGACCCCCGTTCAGCTGTCTTTGACGGATCAGCAGAGACTATTCTGTTTACATGCAATGACAGGGCTGCTTTCCCGGGCGCCAGGATCTTCACCCTTCCGGAAAACGGCGGTTTCATTGAAGAGACGCTGAAAGTACTCTATGATATGGGCATACAGTCGCTCTTCGTCGAGGGTGGCGCGTTCATCATAAGAAGCTTCATTGAGTCCGGATTGTGGGATGAAGCACGCCGGTTCACTGGCAGAGTCATATTCAACGACGGGGTGCCGGATCCCTTCCCGCAGCTCACTCCGGCGGAGACCATACATTTTGAGAAAAGTATTCTCGAATTTGCGTATCATTTTTGAGATAATTCCGTATAACTAATGTTAATAACTACCAGTTATTTGTTAGTAAATAATTATTCGTATTTTTGAGACCCATCCGGAAAAGGACCTGAAATTATGAAGCGAGGATTATCTGTTCTTGTTATGTTGTCTGTTGTCGCCTGCCTGAACGTTACAGGTCAGTCGGCCCGCAAATACATCAGAGCCGGTGAGGATTTTGTAAGGAATGGCATGCTGGAAGATGCCATTGAGCAGTTCTCCAGGGCTATTGACGAGGTTCCCTCCTCTGCTGACGGTTATGTCAGCAGGGCAAGGGCCTATGAACTGGCTGGCGATTATGGTCTTGCCTATGATGACTACAGGAGGGCGAACAATTTCCTGCCTGATGATACAGGCATACTTTTCAACCTGGCCAGAATGTGCAACAGTCTGGGGGGAGCTGAGAAAGCCACTCCGGAAGAAAAAAACAGGTTTTACTCAGAGGCTGTAGATCATCTGCAGAAGGCTATCAGAGCGGAGTTCCGCAATGGCAGGTTCTACACGGAGAAGGTAGTGGCACTCATAGGCATGGAGTTGTGGGACAGGGCTCTCGGCACTTCTGACACTGCTCTTCAGCTGAGGGATGATGCTGTCAACTATTATCACCAGGGGTTGATATACCAGGAGAAGGGTGATGACAACACTGCCCGGAGGCAGCTTGAAAAGGCCGTTACGAAGGACAAAACTTTTGCTTCGGCGCGGCTTGAGCTTGCCAGGGTGCTGGTTCGACAGGGTGATGTAAACAGTGCCCTGGGTCAGTGCAACATGGTCATTCAGCAGGACAGCAGGAATGTTGAGGCTTATCTTACGCGGGCAATGGTACACGAGGCAAAGCTTGATTATCCGTCGGCCATCAATGATGTCTCCACGGCAATACTGCTTGAACCGGCCAGCCAGGAACACTATATCACCCGTGGCACATGCTACCAGAAGTTCAATCAGCATGTTGCTGCCGTGGCTGACTTCACACGGGCCCTGGCGCTTGACCAGTACCGTCCGGAGGTGTACCTTATGCGTGCCAGGTCATATGAAGAGATGCATGATTTTGAAAAGGCTGCTGATGATTACACCAGGGTGGTTGCCATGAATGAAACGGGTTCCTCGACCAGGAAACTGCTCACCGAAGCCAATGACCGGCTCTTTGCCATCAACCGTGAGAACAACAGTCCCGAGATATTCATTGAGACACCGGAGATCGTTGAGGGAGGTCATATAGAGCTGGGGCTTGACAGGAAGACAGTGATGGTGACAGGCAAGGTGAGTGACCGGAGCCTGCTGGCGGAGTTCTCAATCAACAGCATACCGGTGACCTATGAGGGGAAGGGCACCATTCCATTTGCAGCCGAAGTGGAGATTCCCTCCGATGAGACACTGCGTATAGTTGCAAGGGATGTATATGACAATGAGAAGGTGCTGACCTACCGGATCAGGAGAACGGAGGTTGACCCGCCAGAGATAAAGATACTTGCTCCCTACCTAATAGGGGATGACATGCTTGTCATTGACAGTGTTGCCGGCACAATTGATATTGAGGGGAAGGTGATGGACCAGAATCTTATCAGGTCAGTGAAGATTGAAAACATCAGTGCACAGTTCTCGCAGGAAAACCTGAATCCCTCATTCATTGCCAGGGGCATTGATGTAAGAAACAGTGACAAGGTAACCATCCTTGTGGAAGACAAATACGGGAACCGGACTATCAGGAATTATGCCCTGAACCGTAACGGAACAACCATCTCCGCCTCCAATCCCATGGGCAACACGCTGGTCGTCTTTATTGAGAACAGTGATTACCGGAATTTTGCCGCTCTTCAAGGGCCGGTGAAGGATGCCAATCTTATCACAGGGGTACTTGAAGACAGCTACCAGGTATTGCCGATAAAGCGTCTCCGCAACCAGACCAAGCAGCAGATGGAAAAATTCTTCTCCATTGAACTGCGTGATGAGGTGAGGGCGAAACAGATCAAGTCGCTGGTGATATGGTTTGCCGGTCACGGCAAGTTCATCAATGATGTTGGTTACTGGATACCTGTAGATGCGCGTCGGGATGAGGAGTTTACCTATTTCAGCCTTAATACGCTGAAAGCTTCGATGGAGACATACATGAATTATCTCACGCATGTGCTTGTGATCACTGACGCATGCGAATCAGGCCCCAGCTTTTACCAGGCAATGCGCACAGAGTTGAAGCCCCGCAACTGTGCTGACTGGAGGGCTACCCAGTTCAAGTCGAGCCAGATCTTCTCCTCCGCCGGCTATGAGCTTGCTGTTGACGACTCTCAGTTCACCCGAACCTTTGCCAGCACTCTAAAGGGGAATCCCAACACATGCATATCAATTGAGGAGATAGTGCTTCAGGTTACGAAGGCGGTGACGCAGAACAACCAGCAGAGGCCGAGGTTTGGCAAGATCACCGGACTGAAGGACGAGGACGGAACCTTTTTCTTTGTAAAGAAATAACCTGATGTACGGACGAAGCAGCTATTCCGGCAAATCATCATCACTTATCACAGCTCTGCTGCTTCTGGGTCTTGTTGTTTCTCCCTTCCGTCTTACAGGACAGAACTATTACTTTGAACAGTATGGCTCCAAGGAAGGGCTCAGCGCTTCAAAGATTTACACGGTTATCCAGGATGCCAATGATTTCATCTGGCTGGGTACCGGAAGCGGTGTAACCCGGTTCGATGGCCTTCATTTCGAGAATTTTTCAACGTCTGACAGCCTCTCTCCCGGAGGGGTGAAAAGTATTTGCGAGGATAGCAGGGGAAGGTTATGGCTTGGACATATCGGGGGAGGCATGTCAGTAATAGAGAACAACATAATCAGGAGGATCACCTTCTCGCCCTCTATTTTCATTGGTGTTGATTCCGCCCGCATAGATGATCCGGTCAGGCCTGTCACCAGTCTTACCGGAGACATTACGGGGATAGTGGAATATGAAGGCTCAATATGGATTTCTACCTCCCTTGGTGGTGCTTTGCGCCTTGACATGCCTGACCCGGGCATGAGCCTGATGACCGGCCAGCAATATATGGGCCGTCAGGGCCTCAGCAATGATGCATTTGGCTTTTACACTGACCGGCGTGGTAACCTTTACTGTATCACTGATGTGGGGATAAAGAAGTATGATCATGCCAGTGACAGGTTTATTCCCTTTAATCCGGAGGGGCTCACCAGGTACTTTCAGACCACAACTATCTTTGAAGATTCGCGGGGTAACATGTGGTTCGGTACCTTTAACGGCGGACTCTACCGGCAGGATGCCGAAACCGGGGAGATGGGATTTTATGATACACGTAACGGCCTCTGGGGCAATTTTGTAACCTACATACTTGAGGACTACCGTGGTCACATATGGGTGGCAACGATGGAAGACTGGGAGAGCAGGGGAGGGATAACTGTCTTCTCCCCTGAGGGAACCATTGTCTTCAATGGTTCCAACGGTCTGAAGGCTAAGCATATCCTCTGCATGATAGAGGACAGGGAAAAGAATATCCTGATTGCTGACCGTGATGCCGGGCTGTTCATTTACAAGGGTGATCACTTTACTTCGTTCATGGCGCCTCAGTTTCTTCCTTCCAATGATGTATTTTCCCTGGCGCAGGATCCGACGGGCAGGTACTGGTTTGGGACAGGCAGGGGTCTCGCTCTTTACAATCCCGTTCTCAAGGAGGAGGACAGGGTCAAGCTGAGCGGATTCCCTCCGACGCTGGAGGGTACTCAGATCAATATCATCAGGCCTGATGACAATGGCAACGTCTGGGTTGCAACATCCGGTGATGAGGTGTACAGGTATGACCTGTCCGAGAGGAATTTCCGGTATGATCTTGACCTCAATGCCAGCCTGCGGTCGCTGCGCATTGCCGCCATGACCACAGATCAGAAGGGTAACCTGTGGATAGGGACTGACCGTGCACTGATAATGTGGAATATGAGGCTCAAGGAGAGCATGACATTCACTCAGATAAACGGTCTGACCGGAAACAACATCACCTCTCTCTTCTGTGACAGCCGGGGTTGCCTCTGGATTGGCACCGAGGAGCGTAACGGGCTGACAAGGCACATACCAGGGAGCAATACGTTCACTGCCGTGGAATTCAGGAGTGATGTTCATCCAACCGTAATCACGGAGACGCCTGACGGTGTGGTTTGGGTTGGCACAATAGACGGGCTCTATGCCCTGAAGAATGATGCTGTAATCAAGAGACTTACGGAGGCTGACGGTTTGCTGATGAACTCCATCAACCAGTTGCAGCCTGACAGGTCGGGTAATCTCTTCATAGGTACCAACCTGGGATTGAACAGGTATGACAGCAACACCGGGCGGGTATCTTCCTTTACTGAAAAGAATGGCTTCACGGGGATTGAGGCCAGGCTCAATGCCACCTTTGCCGATGACATGGGTGATCTGTGGTTCGGGACTTCCAACGGGGCAATGAGGCTCACGCCGTCAAAGCTGCCGCCGGTGGTTACTGAGCCGGCAACACATATATGGAGGACGCTGGTCAACTATGAAGTCTTCCCGATGCATGACGGCATACGTCTGATGCATACGCAGAACAGGATAATATTTGATTTCCTGAGCATCTGCCTGGTAGACCCTGGTGCGGTGCGTTACCAGTTCATGCTGGAGGGAGCGGATGAGGAGTGGATTACCACTGATCAGAGCAGGGCTGCGTACTCGTCACTGAGTCCGGGGAAGTACACCTTTATGGTCCGTGCGTCAAACAGCTACGGGTACTGGAACGAGGTACCGGCCAGGCTCTCCTTCTCCATCAGGGGCCCCGTATGGGCCACCTCATGGTTCATTATACTATGTGCCACCCTTCTGGTGGGGGGGATCTATCTCTTCATCACTCTCCGTGAGAGGACACTGAGGAGGGAAAAGGAGCATCTTGAGGCCAAGGTTGAGGAGAGGACAGCGGAGGTTGTCTCCAAGAGCCTTGAGCTGGAGGAGAAGAACCGAGACACCACCGCCAGCATAAGGTATGCTGAGAGGATACAGGCTGCCATGCTTCCGCCCGAGAATTTCTTCAATGACACCTTTGTGCTGTTCATGCCAAGGGATATTGTCAGTGGTGATTTTTACTGGATGCATGACAGCGGGTTCAAACAGTATATTGCTGCCGTTGACTGCACGGGTCATGGTGTGCCCGGTGCCTTCATGTCAATCATAGGTCATAACTCACTGAACAAGATAGTCAGGGAGAGTGGTATAACCAGGCCATCAGAGATACTTGACCACCTTAACATAGAGGTGGTTCATGCCCTTTTGCAGAGAAGTGAAAAGGCAGTGCGTGACGGCATGGACATTTCAATCATCTCCTATGACATACTGGAGCACACGGTGGAATATGCCGGAGCCTACCAGCCGCTCTATCATGTACGTGACGGCAGGGTGACCATCTACCGGGCTGACAGGTTTCCTATCGGTATGATTGACGGCCAGGCAAAGAAGAGTTTTACAAATAACAAGGTGGATGTCAGGCCGGGAGACATGCTCTACATATTTACTGACGGTTTTGCGGATCAGTTTGGAGGAGAGCATGAGAAAAAGTTCAAGACCATAAAGATCAGGGCGCTTCTTTCAGAGATCTATGCTCTTCCCGTTGATGAACAGAAGCGTCGGTTACATTCAGCCATAAAAGAGTGGATGGGAGAGATACCCCAGATTGATGACATACTGTTTATCGGAACAAGGGTCCCATAAGCAGGACAACGGCACTCATGGTCTGCCTCAACAATGACGGGGCCGGCGGCAATCATCCGGAAGGCTATATCCGGGCAATCACTTTGGGGTCAGCGTGCCAGCCGGTATAGTTGATGATGGCAGGCACCACCTCATCGGCAGAAGTTACTATCTGCCATATATCCTTATGTTCGAGTCGCATGAAGTGTCCCCTGACCATATGGTCAAAGAAATCAATCAGGTGGTCATAGAAGCCGTTGACATTGACAATCACAATGGGCTTGTTGAACTGGCCCAGTTGCTTGAGTGTGATCACTTCGGTAAGTTCTTCCAGGGTGCCCACGCCTCCGGGCAGTGCAACCGCGGCATCTGACATGGCAAAGATGGTCTTCTTTCTCTCGGACATATCAGATGTGACAATCATATCACTTACTCCGGGATGGCCCCACCCCTCATTCATCATGAATCCCGGGATGACCCCGGTAACGGACCCGCCGCCGGCGATAAGGGCGTCAGCGAAGAGGCCCATGAGGCCTATGCCTCCGCCACCGAACACAGCATGTACTCCTTCGCGGGCGAAGGACGCACCAAGTTCTTCCGCAGCCTTCCTGTAAGCATCATCAATACGGCTGCTGGAAGCTGCAAAAACGCAAACCTTCATCTGTCTGTCAGAGTAGGGGAGTGAGTTTGGCCTCGAAAGCCTGGCGGGCAGCGGCGCCCACCTGCTTGTCAACCACCTCGCCGTTCTTGAAATAAAGGACGGTGGGTATGTTTCTTATGCTGAACCGGCGTGCCACATCCGGTGAACTGTCCACATCACACTTAACGACCAGCGCCCTGTCATGATATGCTTCTGCAATCTGCTCAATGTGCGGGGCGATCATCCTGCAGGGCCCGCACCATTCAGCCCAGAAGTCCACAATTACAGGTTTGTCCGACTTCAATACAACCTCATCAAAATTACTGTCGTTAACTTGTTGTGCCATAATACTATCTGTTACCTAATTTGTTTTTTCTTCAATGATTCAAACTTACAAAAATCAGACGGAAATACGGAGAAGACATGATTAATTTACCTTAAAATCGAGTTCGCCATTATCTTCCAGCCATCCGATGAGCTCATCCGTTATTCCTGCCTTGATGCTTCGTGAGAAAAGAGGGATGGTAATTTTCTCATCATGATCTATCAACAGGAATTTAAGCATTTTGTTCCCGGGGCTTTCACTGATAATTGATTTCAGGTTCTTTATGAATTCATGATTAACCATTTCAGCCTTGACTTTAATGGTGATTGAGTTGATCAGATCTTCCCTCACTGCTGTGAGAAGGTGGATCTCCTTTATTCTGAACTCAAGCTCGTCAGGATTGTAGTGTCTTCCCTGCACTCTGCCCTTGACCAGCAGCTGGTAGTCGTTTTTAAAGAAATTGCTAAGTGAGACATACTCCTTGTCAAACAGCACGAACGAGAATGAGTCGGTGTAATCCTGAAGGGTAAAGCCCCCGAAGGGTTTATTGTTTCTGGTGACCCCGCTTCTGGTATCGCTAACGATACCTGCAACGCACACATCCCGGTTTGCAAATTCACTGAGGTTTTGCAGGTCGGCCAGGGTGGCGTTGCAGAAGGTATTGATTTCCAGCCTGAAGTCGTCAAGCGGGTGTGATGAGAGGTAGATGCCTATCACCTGTTTCTCCTTATTTAGCTTTTCCAGCTTGGACCAGTCGGTGCATGGTGCCGGTTCAGGGCGTACCATATCAAAGCCGCCGGTATCACCGAAGAGTGACTGCTGGCTGCTGTTGCGCAGATTCTTTACGTTGGTGCCGTAGCGGATGAGGCTCTCCAGGAAGCTTGAGCCCTTACCGTCAGCGGCGAAATACTGGGCGCGGGTTATTCCCGGCAGTCCGTCAAGGGCTCCAGAGACCACCATAGCCTCCAGCATCTTTTTGTTGACAGTATTGAGGTTGACTCTCTCGGCGAGGTCCCAGATATCCCTGTATGGTCCGTTATTCTCACGTTCCTCTATCAGGTGGAGTACGGCATTTTCTCCTACTCCCTTGATGGCTCCTAAGCCGAACCTGATATTTCCGCTGCGGTTGACTGTGAACTGCAGGAAGCTCTCGTTCACATCCGGGCCAAGCACCTCTATGCCCATACGCCTGGTCTCTTCCATCATGGTGGTGATCTTCTTTATATCACTGATGTTACGGCTCAGTACGGCAGCCATGAACTCGGCAGGGTGGTGTGCCTTGAGGTATCCTGTCTGGTAGGCGATGAGGGCATAGCATGTGGAGTGTGATTTATTGAAGGCGTAGGCGGCGAAGGACTCCCAGTCAGTCCAGATTTTGTTTATTGTATTCTGATCATAGCCGTTCCTGCGGCAGCCTTCCATGAACTCTTCCTTCAGCCGGTCCATGATGTCGCGTTTCTTTTTGCCCATCGCCTTGCGCAGTGAGTCGGCCTGACCCTTGCTGAACTCACCCAGTTCCTGGGAGAGGAGCATTACCTGCTCCTGGTAGACGGTGATGCCGTAAGTCTCCTTCAGGTATTTTTCCATGGCGGGAACCTCGTAGATGATCTTATCCTTGCCGTGTTTGCGTCTGATATACTGGGGTATATAGTCCATGGGGCCGGGACGGTAGAGTGCGTTCATGGCTATGAGGTCACCGAAGTGGTTGGGTTTCAGCTCGCGCAGGTAGCGTTTCATGCCCACTGATTCAAACTGGAAGACGCCGGTAGTTTCACCGTTGCTGAAGAGCTCGTAAGTCTTGCTGTCATCCAGCTCCAGATTCTGCAGGTCGATGGTTATGCCCTTTGATTTCCTGATATTTTCAACGGCATCCTTCATTATTGAAAGGGTCTTCAGTCCCAGGAAGTCCATTTTAAGCAGACCCACAGACTCAACGTGGTTGCCCTCATACTGGGTCACGTAGAGGTCTGTATCTTTTGCCGTACAGATGGGGATATGTTCACAGAGGTTATCCTTTCCGATGATTATGCCGCAGGCGTGTACTCCCGTCTGACGGATGCTGCCCTCGAGCACCTCTGCATATTTGAGTGTCTGGGCCACCAGGGGCTCTTTTGACTCTTTCTCCTTAAGCAGCTCGGGCACCTCCTCATATGCTGATGCCAGGGTTGTGCCGGGTTTGTCAGGCACCAGCCTGGTCAGCCTGATGGCCTCCGGCAGGGGGAGCTTCTGGACCCGGGCCACATCCCTGATGGCCATTTTGGCGGCCATGGTGCCGAAGGTGATTATATGTGCCACCCTGTCATGGCCGTACTTTTCCACCACGTAGCGAAGCACCTTCTCACGGCCGTCCTCATCAAAGTCGATGTCTATATCAGGCATTGAGATACGGTCAGGATTGAGGAATCTCTCAAACAGCAGGTTATACTTTATAGGGTCAACATCAGTGATTCTGAGAGCGTATGCCACCACGCTGCCGGCGGCTGAGCCACGGCCCGGGCCTACCCATACGCCCATTTCACGGGCTGCCCTGAGGAAATCCTGCACAATAAGGAAATAGCCGGGGTAACCCATGCCCTTTATCACTGAAAGTTCGAAATCAATGCGGGTCTGTATCTCCGGGGTGATGGTCTCCCATCTTTCAGCGGCTCCCTTCATTGTCAGGTGTCTCAGGTATTCGTCCTTGTCAGAAAACTCCTGAGGTATTGAGAAATCCGGCATAATAGGATCGCTGTTGAGCTTGTAGTACTCAACCTTTTCAGTCACCTCAAGGGTAGTGGCAATTGCCTCGGGCATATCGGCAAAGATGTCAAGCATCTCTTCGGCGCTCTTCAGGTATTCCTGTTTGGTATAGCGAAGTCTTTTGGGGTCATCTATATCCTTGCCGGTATTAAGGCATATCAGCCGGTCATGAGCTTCGGCCTCGTCTTCCATGACGAAGTGAACGTCATTGGAGGCTATGATCTTTATATTATGTTTTGCGGCCAGCTCACGGTAAGCCGCTATTACCCTCTGCTGTTGAGGAAAGACTGTAATGTCAGCCGTCGGGTCAGCGGTCTCGTGGCGCTGGACCTCCAGGTAGTAGTCGTCTCCGAAGATCTCCTTGTATGAAAGAATGGCTTCTTCGGCCTGGCGGGTGTTGCCTGCGAGGATCTCCTGTGCCGGTTCGCCGGCAATGCATGCCGAGGAGGCTATCAGACCTCCGCTATGTTCGCGCAGCAGTTTTTTATCAATCCTTGGCTTGTAGTAGAATCCCCTGATCCAGGCCTGTGAAACAAGCTTTATGAGGTTATGGTATCCTGTTTTGTTCTTTGCCAGCAGTATAAGATGGTCTCCTGACCTGTCTTCTACTGATGTCTTGTCGTCCATGCCTGTGCTGGCAACATATATCTCGCAGCCGATGATGGGTTTAATACCGGCTTCGGTGGCGGCGTCATGGAATTCCTTAACGCCGAACATGTTGCCGTGATCGGTGATTGCCAGGGCCTCCATCCCCAGCTCTTTCGCTCTGCGGACAAGTGATTTGACCGCTGATGCACCGTCAAGAATGGAATATTGTGTATGTACGTGTAAGTGAACGAATGAGGACATGTTCAAGGGATTTTCGCCTGTTGGGACTCCGGAAACAAAAATATCAAAAAGCTTGTTTATCGTTCATTTTTTTTATCAACATGAGTCAGTTCGGATTATTTTTGCAAATTGATTAAATGTGGTATATTTGCACCCTCATTTTAAACGAGTAACAATTAATCAATTTTTAAATGTCAGTAAAAATCAGATTAGCTAGGAAGGGCCGCAAGAAGCAGGCCTACTACCACGTGGTGGTAGCAGATAGCAGGTCGCCACGTGATGGCAGATTCATTGAGAAGATCGGAATATACAATCCGCTCACTGACCCGGCAACAATCGACATCAATTTCGAGAAGGCACTGGGATGGCTGCAGAAAGGTGCGCAACCAACGGACACATGCAGGGCAATTCTGAAGTACAAGGGCGTCATGATGAAGAAGCACCTTCTGGAAGGGGTGAGGAAAGGCGCTTTTGACGAAGCGGAAGCCGACCGCCGGTTTAATGAATGGCTGAAGGGCAAGGAAGAGAAGATCGAGATGAAGAAATCAGGTCTCGAGAAGATTGGCGAAGAGCTTCGCAAGAAGAGGCTGGAGGCTGAGCAGGTTATCAAGGAAGCCAGGGCAGCCGAGTATGCCAAAAGGGCTGCCGCCCTGGCCGCCGAGGCAGAGGCAGCAGCTAAAGCTGCAGCCGCAGCGGAAGCACCCGAGGTGGCAGAAGTTGCAGAAGAGGCAGTGACTGAGGTTTCAGAGGCCGCAGCAGATGTAAAGGAAACTGTTGAGGAGGTTGTGGCTGAAGCAGCAGAGGCTGTTGAAGAGGCCGCAGCAGACGTAAAGGAAACTGTTGAGGAGGTTGTGACTGAAGCAACAGAGACTGTTGAGGAGGCAGCAGCCGGTGCAGCAGAGACTGTAGAGGAGAAAGTTGAAGAAGCCGCCGCTGAAGAGACAGCTGTCAAGGCAGAAGACGAGGCTCCGGCAGACGAAGTTAAGAAAGAGACTGCAGAAGAGAACGAGAAGACAGAATAGCGTCTTTTCACTCCCCCTGCCGACGGAAAGTGAAGACTTTAGGCAGAATAGCAAAAACGTACGGCTTTGAAGGAGCCGTGGTTGTGAGAGGTGAGAGCGGCATCACGGGGGAACCGAACCAGGGTGAACCGGTATTCGTTGTAACAGACGGGATACCGGTTCCCTTTTTTGTACGCGAGGCGTATCTCACCGCACCTGATACACTTATAATTGCGTTTGATGATTACTTCACCCCGGAGTCCGTGGCCTATCTTCGCGGATGCGAGGTGCTTACAGAAGGAAAAGAAGAGCAGGCAGGTGACTTTAACGCGCTTGCCGGCTTTACGCTCACAGACACGCGCAGCGGTCTCAGCGGGGTCATCACTGAAGTGCTGGAGAACCCGGGTCAGCTCATGGCCGTGGCTGTCATTGAAGGAAAGGAAACATATATTCCCCTGCACCCTGACCTGATCATCTCCGTTGACCCCTCCGGCAAAAAAATCATAATGGCACTCCCTGACGGGCTGGTGAAGCTGAACGACTGACCGGAGGTCACATAATCACGCCCCCGGTGCAGCAAAGACAATTTTTCCCCGTCTTTATCCTGAATCAAATACGAAGCAACCATGAAAAAGAATCTATTCCTGGCAGTCATTCTTATTTTCGGTGTGCAGGCCCTTCAGGCCCAGACAACCTACAGTGAAAAGAGGAATGTATCAGGCTTCAGCAGTGTCTCATTCGGTGTTTCTGGTGAAGTAATCATCAATATTGGAAACAGCTACAGCGTTGAACTGGAGGGGGACAAGGGTTATATAAATGAGATTGAGACAGAAGTTGTTGGAGATGATCTCAGGATAAAGAGAGATAAATGGTTTGACTCCGGAAACAAGAAGGTTATCGTGCGGATAACCATGCCTTCGCTTGATGGAATGAAACTTTCAGGATCAGGGAGGATGACAGTCGACGATCCTCTCAGGGGGAACGATCTGGAGGTGGTCATCAGCGGGAGCGGCAAAGCATTTCTGCGTGATGTGGCGCTCGGGGAAGTCGAGTGTTCCATATCCGGTTCAGGCAGTCTTACCATTTCGGGAAATGGCACCATCGGTGATCTTGAAATCGCAATTTCAGGTTCAGGTGATCTCAGGGGGGAAGAGACCAGGGTTGATACCCTGGATGCCAGGATTTCCGGCAGTGGCAGCTGCGACTGTCATGTAGAGAAGATGCTTCGTGCCAGTATCTCGGGCAGTGGTGACATCAGGTACGCGGGTAATCCGAAGATTGATGCCAAAGTGTCCGGCTCAGGCAGGGTGCGGATGAGGTAATCATTCGCGCAGGATCTTCACGATACCGTTTCCGGATACTTTGATGACCGGGGAGGGTCTGACCCTGCTCCGGTCATCCTGTCTCCAGAGGCATATATAATCAACGGCAGCTTTCATCTCCTCATTTATCTCGTCAAAGATTGCCGGGGCGCCCGTGCCGCTTATATTGGCCGAGGTGGAGACCAGCGGCTTTCTTAATCCGCTTATCAGTGCATCACAGAAGGGATCTGTGCATATTCTAACGCCCACAGACCCGTCCTCTGATGCCACTCCCTCTGCCAGGCTCCTCCCCCTGTCATAGACAATCGTAAGGGGTTTTTCAGAGAGCTCTGCCATCTGCAGGGCAACCTCCGGCGGTGAGTCAACATACCTTTCAAGCATGGCCGCTGAATTGACCAAAACAATCAGGCTTTTGTTCTCTGCCCTCCTCTTTATGTCATAAATGCGGCGCACAGCCTGTGCATTTGTGGCATCACAGCCCATACCCCATACTGTATCCGTGGGATAAAGGATAATCCCCCCGGAACGCAGGGTTTTAAGGGCTTCTGTAAGATCATTGCCGAATTCGTTCTTCATATTTTCCTCAAGGTTGCTGCCTGCCTGTTTACACGAAAGTTAAAAAACAATAATAGCTCTTATTTGTTTTTCCATCTTTAAGTGATAAGATTAATTTTGAGCTTCATCAAAAAAAATCCATAATGCAAAAAGTATTAATCACCCTGGTTCTTGCCTGGGCTTTCATTTTGGCCTCCGCACAGGACAACAACAGTTATCAGCTACCTCCCGATGAGATTATTGCGCTGGTTGACGCTCCCCAGACCCCGGGCGTATTGCTCAGCCCGGATAATCAGATCATGCTGCTGATGCACCGCAAGGGTCTGCCTTCCATTGCTGACCTGTCACAGCCGGAGATGCGGCTTGCGGGTGTACGTTTCGATCCGTCAACCAACGGACAGAGTCGGGGCCAGGGCATAGCAGGTATATCAGTGATGAAGATTGACGGGACCAGCATGGGAGATCTGAAGGGCCTTCCCGAAGACCCTGCGATCGGAGGAGTCTCATGGTCGACTGACAGCAAAAGGTTTGCGTTCACCAACACCACCGACAATAGTGTTGAATTGTGGGTTGCTGATCCTGTGACAATGACTGCCCGCAAGATTGATGAGAGGCTGAACGGCATTTTCCGCAGAGCGATATCATGGCTGCCTGACGGTTCACTGGTTTACCTTCGCACACCGGCCGGCAGGGGTGATGCTCCCAAGGCCACAAGGGTGCCAGCAGGGCCGGTGATACAGGAGAGCTCAGGCGTACAGGGTGAGGCACGGACATTCCAGGACCTGCTTGCCTCTCCTGATGATGAAAAGATATTTGAATATTATGCAACCTCGGAGCTGGCCAGGTGGGATGAAACCGGCACATCTGCCATTGGAAGAAAGGGCATTATCACTGATGTGTCACCTTCACCTGACGGCAGATGGCTTCTTGTCACCCTCACTGAGAGACCCTTCTCCTACCTTGTTCCCTACTATTATTTTCCTTCCCGCACTGAGATATGGGATCTTGAGGGCAAGACTGTCAGGACACTGCTCGTTCAGCCTCTCCGGGAGAACCTGCCCAGGGGTTATGATATGGTCATTCCCGGTCCCAGGAACTATAACTGGCGCAGTGACAGGCCGGCATCACTGATGTGGGTTGAAGCCCTTGATGAGGGCAACTATCATGCAAAGGAGATGCAATACCATGACCGGGTATACATGCTTGAGGCTCCCTTTACAGGTGATCCGCAGCCGTTCATTAACACGGGAAAGCGGTTTCAGGGCATCATCTGGGGGAATGACAACCTGGCTATACTTATGGAAGGGTTGTCTAAATCTCGAGTTAGGGTGACATCCTCCTTCAGTCCGGCCAATCCGCAGGCAACACTCAAGAAATTGTGGGAGCTCAACTCTGACGACAGGTATAACAACCCCGGGTTTCCTGCCACAGTGCTCAACATGTGGGGCAGGTCAGTGTTGCTTACCGCTGACAGGGGAAGGAGCTTATACCTTTCAGGTCAGGGTGCCTCCCCGGAGGGCGACAGGCCATTTGTTGACAGGTATGATCTCCGGACCGGCCGGACAACGAGGATATGGCAGTCTGAAGGACCTTATTATGAGACGGTTAACGAATTTATTGATCCTGCCCGCGGTCTTCTGCTGACAGTCAGGCAGTCGGTCACCGAGGTGCCCAACTACTTCATACGTGACCTCAGGAAGGGTACGCTGAAGCAGGTGACCATGTTTGCGAATCCTTATCCGCAGATGGCCGGCGTGCACAAGGAGCTGGTAACATACAAGCGCAATGATGGCATTGACCTCTCTTTTACACTTTATCTCCCGGCAGGGTATGACAGGATGAAGGACGGTCCGTTGCCAACGATACTGTGGGCTTATCCGCGAGAGTATAATGATCCCTCAATGGCTGGTCAGGTGAGCGGTTCGCCCTATACTTTCACCCGAATCAGTCCCTCGTCAGTGCTTGTTTACGTCACCCAGGGATATGCCGTGCTCAATGATGCCAGCTTCCCGATAGTGGGCGCCGGGGGCAGTGAGCCCAATGACACGTTTGTTGAGCAGCTTGTGGCCAATGCCGAGGCGGCCATCAGCAAAGCTGTTGAGATGGGTGTTACTGATCCGGCGCGGGTGGCTGTGAGCGGCCATTCTTACGGAGCCTTCATGACAGCCCACCTGTTGTCACACAGCAGGCTCTTTGCCGCAGGGATAGCCCGCAGCGGAGCCTACAACCGTTCTCTTACTCCCTTCGGGTTCCAGAGTGAGCGCCGCAGCTTCTGGGAGGCCCCGGAGCTGTACCTTGAGATGTCACCATTCACCCACGCCTTAGAAGTTAAGGATCCGCTGTTGCTCATACACGGGATAGCCGATAATAATTCAGGTACCTTCCCGATACAGAGTGAGAGATACTATGCCGCACTCAAAGGTGCCGGGGCAATAACCAGGCTGGTGATGCTTCCCCATGAATCGCACGGATACTCCGCGCGTGAGTCTCTCCTTCACATGCACTGGGAGTACCTGAGGTGGCTTGATAAATATGTGAAGAACAAAAAATGATAACTGAAACCTTCATTAGGTTATGTGAAAAAACTGATTAGTTTTGTACCTCAAATCTTAAAAAACCTAAGCTTATGATTAGTAGTTTGTTTTGGATAGCGCCTGTTGCAGCGGTGCTGGCCCTGCTCTTTGCATGGATATTCTACAGGAGCATGATGAAAGCGCCCGCAGGCAACGACCGGATGCAGGAGATAGCCGGCTACGTCAGGGAGGGTGCGATGGCTTACATTAAACGCCAGTATGGTGTTGTTTTCAAGGTCTTTATTGTACTTGTTATTCTGCTGGTGATACTGGCATACCTGGGGGTTCAGAACCCCTTTGTACCAATTGCGTTTCTGACGGGAGGGTTCTTCTCCGGCCTGTGCGGTTACCTGGGAATGAGAACGGCAACCAACGCGTCATCAAGGACAGCCCAGGGCGCTTCGGTCTCACTCAACAACGGACTGAAGATAGCATTCCGCAGCGGAGCAGTGATGGGACTTATAGTTGTCGGTTTCGGACTGCTTGACATTGTCCTGTGGTTCCTCATCCTGAACAACCTGGTCTTTACGCCTGAAAACATGGCTGAAGGATGGAACTGGCTGGGACTGACATTCGTTCATCCGGGCACTACTGATCATCAGAAGATGATAGAGATAACTGCCACCATGCTTACCTTCGGCATGGGTGCCTCAACACAGGCTCTCTTTGCACGTGTTGGCGGCGGCATCTTTACCAAGGCTGCTGATGTGGGCGCTGACCTCGTTGGCAAGGTTGAAGCGGGCATACCTGAGGATGACCCCCGTAACCCGGCAACCATAGCTGACAACGTGGGTGACAACGTGGGCGACGTGGCAGGCATGGGCGCTGACCTTTATGAATCATATGCTGGCTCAGTACTTGCAACGGCAGCCCTGGGAGCAGCACTGCCCCTGATGACGGCGGCTGACCAGATGAAGGCTGTCATAGCACCCATGATAGTGGCTGCCATAGGGATACTCCTTTCCATAGCCGGGGTATACATGGTTCGTACCAAAGAACAGGCTACCCAGAAGAACCTGCTTAATGCACTGCTGCTTGGCACTGGCGGCAGCTCGGCACTCATACTGGTAGCCCTGGCGGCGATGGCATTCACAGGATGGATCACCTGGGGCGTCTTTGGCGCTGTGGTAGCCGGCCTCGCTGCCGGAGTGATCATAGGCCAGTCTACCGAATACTTCACCTCTGATGAATATAAGCCTACCAAAGGCATTGCCAAACAGACTCAGCAGGGCCCTGCCACAACCATCATTGAAGGTATAGCCGTTGGCATGCAGTCAACATGGATCCCGGTGCTTACCATAGCCGTAGCCATCATTGCTGCCTACGGGTTTGCAGGCGGATTCCAGGACTTTGCAGCAGGGGTGTACGGTATCGGTTTTGCCGCCGTGGGCATGCTCTCCACCCTGGGGATAACGCTGGCCACTGACGCCTTCGGCCCGATAGCTGACAACGCAGGCGGCAATGCCGAGATGTCACATCTGCCCAAAGAGGTGCGTGAGCGCACTGACGCGCTTGACATGCTGGGTAATACCACCGCAGCTACAGGCAAGGGCTTTGCTATCGGCTCGGCAGCTCTTACCGCCATGGCCCTTGTGGCAGCATACATGGAGGAGGTCAAGCTGTGGCTGGGACGCCTTGCCGACGGTACTGCCGAAGGATACAAGCAGATAGGCGACGTTCTGTTCTACAAGAGCACCGTTCCTTCAGTTATTCCGGAAGGGTTGACTGCCGTTGATGTCAGCACGGCCCATGTAAGTGACTTCGTGGCAGCATATGACCTTTCACTGTTCAACCCGCTGCTGATCGGTGGTATTTTTATAGGTGCCATGATGGCATTCCTTTTCAGCTCGATGTCAATGAAGGCTGTTGGACGTGCTGCCGGCAAGATGGTTGATGAGGTCAGACGTCAGTTCCGTGAGATCAAGGGCATTATGGATGGCTCGGGCAAGCCTGACTATGCAAGGTGCGTGGCCATCTCCACCAAGGGTGCACAGCACGAGATGATGCTGCCGTCACTGATAGCAATAGCCGTTCCCCTGATCATTGGCCTTACCCTCGGTGTAGCCGGCGTGGTAGGACTGCTGATAGGTGGCATGACTGCAGGATTCACACTGGCAAGCATGCTCAATAACTCGGGTGGTGCATGGGACAATGCGAAGAAATTCATTGAGAAGGGCAACTACGGCGGCAAGGGCAGTGAGTCACACAAGGCCGGCGTGGTTGGTGACACCGTGGGCGATCCCTTCAAGGATACCTCGGGTCCGTCACTTAACATCCTCATCAAGCTCATGTCAATGGTCTCGGTGGTTATGGCCGGCCTGACGGTGACATGGAGCATAATGGGATAGTTGCTGAATATTGTATGTTAACGACGCTCTTTACGGGCGTCGTTACTTGTTTTATAAACCGTTGACAGATGATGTTCATTCCGGAATTCAGTGATGTTAAGTCAGCGATGCAGCTGATAGCGCCGCATGTGCACCGAACGCCTGTCATGACATCACGGCAGCTTGATGTGATCAGCGGGGTCAGGCTTTTCTTCAAGTGTGAGAACTTCCAGAAGGTGGGTGCCTTCAAGTTCAGGGGGGCCACCAATGCCGTACTCAATCTCACGGAAGGCCAGCGCGCCGCCGGCGTGGTTACGCACTCGTCGGGCAATCATGCCGCCGCCCTGGCGCATGCTGCGGTGATGCGCGGGGTGAAGGCATATATTGTGATGCCCTCCTCTGCTCCAGAGGTAAAGAAGAGGGCGGTGGCGGGCTATGGGGCGGAGATCACTTTCTGTGAGCCCACGCTGGCGGCGCGGGAGGCCGCCGCCGCGGAGGTGATTGAGCGTACCGGCGCGACGATGATCCATCCCTATGATGATTTTTTCATCATCGCCGGTCAGGGGACCGCGGCCGTTGAGCTGCTCAGCGAGCTGCCTGACCCTGACGCGGTCCTTGCTCCCGTTGGCGGCGGCGGCCTCCTCAGCGGCTCGGCCATAGCCACACGCCACCTCGCCCCGGCAGCTAAAATCTACGGGGCCGAGCCGCTGCTGGCCGACGATGCAGCCAGATCACTGCGCACAGGCACCATCCAGCCCGCACTGCCACCACGCACCATCGCAGACGGACTTCTCACTTCGCTGTGCGAAAGGACATTCACGATTATCAGGGAGAACGTTGATGATATCCTCACGGTGACCGAGGAACAGATCATTGAGGCAATGACCCTCATGTGGACCAGGATGAAGATAGTTGTTGAACCCTCATCTGCCGTCCCCCTGGCAGCCGTGCTGGCCAACAGGGAACTCTTCAGCGGCAAAAAGGTGGCAATAATTGTTTCCGGAGGGAACGCCGACCTGTCAAGGCTTCCTTTCGGGGAGCGGGGATAAATTGCCCTTATTTCTTCCGTCCAGGGTGCTGACCTGACAGGGCTGCCTTTCGCTCAGCGCGCCTGAAGTAGGCTATCACCGGGTAATGGTCTGAATACTTGACTTTTATGATATCAAAATCAGTACATTCTATGCCCTCACCGTAGAGGACGTAATCAATCCTGTTAGGAGGATACTTGCCGCGGTAGGTGAATCCGGCCCCGTAGCCCGCCTCTACAAAGGCATCCTTCAGTCCACGCCGCATCCTTCGGTAAGTATATGACACGGGCGTATCATTGAAATCGCCCGCCACAATCACCGGGTAGGGCGAGGTCTCCATATGCCTCCTGACACGGTCAACCTGCAGTGCCCTGCTGGCAAATCCTTCCATGAGACTGTGATAGATGCCGGAGATGTTATCCATTGACCTGCTCCTGTCCTCTCCGGTGATCTCTGTCAGGAGATTACCCTCCACCCGGCGCAGGCGGAACGACTGCAGGTGGTTGTTATATACCCTGAAGGTGTCAGTATCAACAACAATGTCAGTAAAGATGGTGAGTGAGGATGACCCCGGGTGAATCACATCGCCACGGTATATGATCGGGTAGCGCGTTATGGTGGCTATGCCGTACCTGCTTGCGGCACCGCTCTTTATCAGCTTGAGATGGGTATATCTGCCTCCTCCAAGACCATCTGTGAGTTTTCTCTCCCCGGCTGCCGGATCACCCTTTACAAAATATTCCTGCAGGCAGAGGATACCTGCATCTTCCTTTCTGAGAAGCTGAAGCATCTTGCTGTGGGTATTAGTCTCACTTGCCTCGTAAAAGTTGAACAGACGAATATTATAGCTCATGAGCTTCAGGTCATGATGCTCCTCCTTTCCCTGGTTGGTGAACCTGATGAAGTTGTGAATGTACCCGAAGCCTGCTGCAAGTGCAATGGCTGATATAAGAACGTACCACTTCCTGAAGAGAATCCATATGATCACCATGGCCACGTTCGCGGCTGCTATATAGGGGTAAGCCAGCCCGAATAGGGCGGGGAAGGCAACGGTTGAGGGATTGACGTAGATAGAGAGGTATGCCAGCAGCAGCAGAACAACCAGAAAGATGTTCACTGCCAGCAGTATGTTTCGCGTGAAACGCTTTATACCGCTATCATTTCTTCTGGCTCTCGCTGAAAAGGATCGCCTTTTCTTCCCTGGTAAGACTGTCATAACCTCCTTTTGAGATCTTGTCCAATATATGGTCCAGCGTCTTCTGGCGCTCAGCCTTTGCTGCGTTGTACTCGTGATCGGTCTTTGTCTTCCGTGCATCAAAGGTGGCTCCGCTCTTTTTATAGGTAACCTTCATCTTCCTGCCCGGCTTGAAGAGATTAACAACGAAATCGATGATCCTGTTTAGCCATGATCCAATATCTTTCCCGTTGCGCAGTCCCTGTCCGTATGCCAGTCCCATCAGCGCCCCGCCAATATGCGCTATCTTGCCTCCGGTGTTGACGGAGAAGTCGAAAACTGAAGTGATCAGGAATGTGGCCAGCGCCAGGTACTTCAGCTTCACCCTCCCGATAAAAAGGAGGTGCAACTCCAGGTCAGGAAGGTAGACGGCAGTGGCAACGACGAGCGCCATCACCGAGGCGGATGCTCCCAGTGCTATTGACACATTGACCGTTCCGGCGAAGGCCGGGAAGATATTAAAGACGGCTATATAGAGAAATGCTCCTGCCAGGCCGCCAAGGATATAGAGCGACACCAGCTTGCGCTGATCAAGGTAACCCAGGAAAATCTTTCCGAACCACCATAGCCATAGCAGGTTAAAAAGCAGGTGAATAAATCCCTGGTGAGTGAACATGTAGGTAAAGGGAGTCCAGAACTTGAGCGCCAGGGCACTCAGTGAGGCGGGAACAGCCAGGTTGGATATTACCGCCGGCGCCAGTCCGCTGCTGCCGGAGAGCACGCCTATCACTTCAATGATCTTGATGATCAGGAAGATGGCTCCGTTGATATACATCAGCCGTGTCAGCGCCGTACCGTGCCTGAATGAACCTTTTATCTCGTCCCAGATACTCATCAGTAGAGTGTTTTGGTGGTCTTACGCCAGTACCTGATGAGGAGGTAGCCAAATATCATGCCGCCGAGGTGTGCGGTATGTGCAATGCCGCTGCCGGGACTGGTGATGGCGAGATAGAGTTCTATGGCTGCATATCCTATCACCACGTACTTGGCCTTGACGGGTATGGGTGGGAATATGAACATCAGCTGGGTGTTGGGGAAGAGCACACCAAAGGCCAGCAGTACGCCGTAAACAGCGCCGGAGGCGCCCACAACCGGAACGTTCAATATTGAATTAAGCCGTCCCATCTGTGCGTCGGTGAAGTTCTTACCCTGGCTTACCGCGTCGCTTCCTGCATCATATACAAACTGTAGCTGCTCCGGCGAGAGGATATTCATTACCTTATTGTACTGAATCCATTGTACCAGTTCGAAGAAAAAGGCTGCGCCGAGGCCGGTGACCAGGTAGTAGAGCAGGAAACGCTTCGGGCCCCAAACCTGCTCAAGTATGCGGCCGAACATCCAGAGGGCGAACATATTGAACAGCAGGTGGACGAACCCGCCATGCATGAACATGTGGGTCACTATCTGCCACGTGCGGAAGAACTCCGATTTCGGGAAGTAAAGCCCCAGGATGCCGTTCAGGTTGATCCCTGCGGTGATCCTGAGCAGTTCATTCATCAGCAGCATAACCACGTTGATGATGATGAGGTTCTTCACTACCGGTGGTGTGCCTGATAATATCCTGTTCATATTTCTTTTTTGTCGTGTTTCAGACCGCAAATTTAGCCATTCTGGCCGAAAATCAGCTGAATCTGCGGTCAAGCTCTTCCAGGGTGATTATATTCATCACTGTTTTGCCTGTGGGAGAGTAGTTTGGCAGGGAGCATGCAAAGAGCATGTCAAAGAGCTCTTCCATCTCTGTATGTGTCAGCGGGGTGCCGTATTGTATGGCTGACGCCCTGGCCATGGAGAGGGCCACGCGCTCCCGGGCGCCTATTGACGGATCACCCATTGTGTGCCTGTACTCTGAGATGATGGTCTCCAGCATGGCAAGTGGATTGGCATTGCGACTGTCGGCCGGGTGACCGGTGATGGTTACTTTGTTTTCACTGCCGCAGTTTATCCCGAATCCCAGCAAACGCAATTGTTCTCCTATCTCTTCGAGGATTGCCATCTCGCCCGGGTTGAGTTCGGTCTCTATGGGGAAGAGTGACACCTGTGCCGGGCGCGGACCGTCGCCCAGTGAGGCAAGGTATCTTTCATATAGGACCCTTTCATGTGCCCTGCGCTGGTCTATCATCATGATGCCTGATATGACGGGGCACATGATATAACGGTTCTTTACCTGGAAGAAGCGGCGCTGGCCGGCTCCCTGTACATCATCAGCCGGGCCGGGTGTCATACTCTCATCGCTCTCACTCTGGCTCTCACTCTCACTCCGGTTCTTGCTGCGGGTGGTGATTGTGAAGAGCGACTCCCAGTCGGAGGGGGTGCTGCGTCCGGCATCCCACTTCCATTTCGTTTCCGGGCGGTTATATTCGGTGCCGTCAAAGGGATTAAACGACTGGTCAACATCAATATGCGGGGGCGTGGGGGCAGGTGTGTTGCCGGTGATAACAGGTATCTCCACTGCGCCCTCCGGTCCGAAGTCGAGCGACGGCACCACGTTGAAGCGTCCCAGTGCCTCGCGCACGGAGGCCAGCATGATCTGCCAGACCGATCTCTCATCCTCGAACTTTATCTCGGTTTTTGTAGGATGGATATTGACATCTACGGAGGCCGGGTCGGCGGTCATGAAGATGAAGTATGCCGGTACGGTGTCAGGGGGAAGCAGTCCCTGGTAGGCTTCCATCACTGCACGATGCAGGTAAGGGTGTCTGATGAACCTGTTATTCACGAAGAAGAACTGTTCGCCTGCGGAGCGGCGGGCGTTCTCAGGCTTGCCAGCATATCCCCTGACAGCCACTATCGATGTTGATGTCTCCACGCTGACCAGGTTCTGATTGTACTGTTTGCCGAACAGTCCTACTATGCGCTGGCGGTGGTTGCCCGGGCTGAGCCGGTATATCTCCTGGTCGTTGTGAGTCAGGTTAAACCGTATCTCCGGGTGTGCCAGTGCCACCCGCTGAAACTCGGTGATGATATGCCTGAACTCCGTTGTATCTGTTTTCAGGAACTTGCGTCGGGCAGGGACATTATAGAAGAGGTTCCTGACGCTGAAGACTGATCCGGCAGGGCAGGAGCATGGCTCCTGTCTCGTAACCCTCGAGTTGTTTATCTCCACCAGTGTGCCTGCCTCATCCTCTTCGCGCCGTGTGCGCAGCTCGGTCATCGAGACGGCGGCGATGGATGCCAGTGCCTCACCGCGGAATCCTTTGGTGGTGATGGTGAAGAGATCGTCGGCTGATGATATCTTTGAGGTGGCATGTCTCTCGAACGACAGGCGGGCATCTGTCTCGCTCATGCCGCTGCCGTTGTCTATGACCTGTACCAGGGTACGGCCGGCATCGCGTATGACTATGCTTATCTCCGTTGCTCCGGCATCAACGGCGTTCTCCGTCAGCTCCTTGACCACGGAGGAAGGACGCTGGATCACTTCGCCGGCGGCAATCTGGTTGGCCACGGAGTCGGGCAGGAGCTTAATAAGGTCACTCATTGTGGGCAATTAAAAGCGGAGGTAAAGATAGATGACAAGTACCATTATGAGTATGATTACGAGCATTCTTATGGCGGTCTGTTTCCGTACGTTTTCCTGTCTGCGCGGGAAGTAGTTTTTCATATCACCCCGCATGATTTTGGAGCGATAGGGTTGTGCGGTCTTCTCTCCCGTGCCGGTGGCGGAAGGATTTTCCGTGTTCCCTGATGATGTTTCTTCGTTCTGCCCCTCATGACCGGCATCACTGGCAGCTCGCTCCGCTTCCCATGCCCGGCGTCGTTGTTCCAGTTCCTCCTTCACCGGGTCATAGTACCGGGGCTTGTAGTTGAAGCCTCTCGGTTTATTTTGCTTAAAGAAACTGGGGATAGCCATAGTGCACTTTTTGCAAAAGTAGTAAGAAAAGCCTTAAGGGGAAAGTCACGTATAGCGGATAAAGGTTTCAGATAACTCACTTTTTATTACTTTTGAGAGACTAAACCTGGTTTTTGTATCATGAAGATTCTCGTCACCCACTCAGGCACTTCCGGAGTCACGGCCGACACTGCCGGGCGTATTGGCAGGGTGCTGACCGGGCTGGGTGCAGAGATAACGGTGCTGCCCATGAGCGGGGTGACCACGGTGAAGGGATTTTCTGCTGTTGTGGCCGGATGCATGGAGCAGACAGGAGGGTGGATGCCCGAGGCGATGGAGTTTGTCAGGAGAAATCAGGCATTATTAAAGAAGAAGCCATTTGCAATTTTCACCATCATTCCCTCTCTGGGCATGGATAAGGGTGCCGAGTCACGCATGGTGATCATGCAGTACACGGCGCATGTACGCGGGATGGTTCACACTGTCAGTGAGGGTTTTTTCAGCGGGGAGGCTGACAGCAGGGAAGCGGCGATGCCGGGTGAGCGGTCGAAATTCAAGCTGCGGCTGTTGCTTGGTCTGTTACGGGAGGCGGAAGGCCGCGGTCATTCGGAGGCAGAAACCTGGGCTGCGCAGCTGCATGAGAAGCTGGTCAGGCTTTCAGCCAGATAATCCGGTTGCCGGCCGAAGGTCGCAGTCCTTCAAGAATTGTATAACAGGTTACCCATGATAACCCGAAGGTCGTAGACCTTTCAGCATTGTAGCACAGTTCACCCATGATAATCCGAAGGTCGTAGACCTTCAGGAATTGTAGATGCATGGCCCGGCCCACCCGCTCCGGTCCGGCCTTTCAGCATTGTAGAACCGGTTACCCATTATGACCCGAAGGTCGTAGACCTTCAGGAATTGTAACACTGGTCACCATGATGACCCGAAGGTCGTAGACCTTCAAGAATTGTAGATGCATGGCCCGGCCCACCCGCTCCGGTCCGGCCTTTCAGCATTATAGGGCCAGCAGTCATAAATATTGGGTTGATCGTAGATCATCCAATTGTACCTAAGGCCGCTCCCCCACGTTCCTATTTTACCCTAACGTATTTCTCGCTGGTATAGTTGCTTTTATCCACTTCACCCATCTCGTCTGCCGGCCATACCTGTATCAGGGTGTCATTGGCAACGACTATCCTCATTCTTAGCGTCTTACCTATATAATCTTCTGAAGAATGGTATTTGATGGTTTCCTTATATACGATACCCTCAAGGGTATAGGAACCGCCGCCGAAGTTGTCTGTTTTCACTGTATCCTGGGAATATTCACCCACGAACATCCAGTAGTTATTGCACCACATCTTCACCTGGCTTCCCTGGTAGGTGCCAGGGTATGTGGCGATAACGGAGTCATTTTCTATTTGTTTGGCGTAGATGAGGTCCCATGCGCCAACGACAGGGTTTACGGGCTCCTGGTTGCATGCCGAGAGCATAATCAGGAGCATTGAGCTTAGAATGGCAATTTTTTTCATAGGCAGTCAAGTTTAGATTAATC
>JAAZBN010000227.1 GCA_012513795.1 Bacteroidales bacterium
CAGCAGGGCCAGAAGCCTCAGCAACAGGGACAGCAGGGACAGCAGACGAAGCAGCAGCAATGGCAGCAGAACCGCAACAAACGTCCCCGCACCTACCGGGATGACCAGCAGGGGCAGCAGAGGGCTGACGCAGGAGCACAGCGTCCGCAACAGCAGGCACCCTATGCCGGGAAGGATGAGACACCCCAGCCATCAGGTCAGTCCGGAACACGTAACACTTACCAGCAGCAGAACGGGCAGAATCAGCCGCCGGCGGATAAGCTTCTCTTTGCTGCCGAAAGCCTCAGCGGCAATGACCATGATCCGGGCAGGATGACAGACCAGGACATTGATCCGAAGATATTGGAAAAAGCTGCCGTAAGGGATAACGGCGTGGTCATTCCACCGGCAGCAACAGACATACCCGAAGCTCAGCCAGAAGTGACGGAACCGGTCAGGGAAGAGAAGAAGGAAAGACCTTACGATTTTGAAGGTATTGTGGCCAATACGGGAGTACTGGAGATAATGCCTGACGGCTATGGATTCCTCCGTTCACCTGACTACAACTACCTCAGCTCACCCGATGACATATATGTTTCACAGTCCCAGATAAAACTCTTCGGTCTCAAGACGGGAGACACCATCAGGGGCACCATCCGTCCTCCGCGTGAAGGCGAAAAGTACTTCCCGCTGATAAAGGTTGAAGAGATCAACGGCCGGTCACCCGACTTCATACGTGACAGGGTGCCATTTGATTACCTCACCCCTCTCTTCCCCAATGAGAAATTCACCCTTTGCAGACCCGGTGAGGGCAATCTTTCGGTACGTATTGTTGACATGTTCTGCCCTATCGGCAAAGGTCAGCGCGGCCTCATCGTTGCCCAGCCCAAGACAGGTAAGACCATCCTCCTGCAGGACATTGCAAATGCCATTGCCAAATTCCACCCGGAGGTCTACCTGATGATCCTGCTCATTGATGAACGTCCCGAGGAAGTTACCGAGATGGCTCGCAACGTCAACGCCGAGGTCATTGCCTCCACCTTTGACGAGCCGGCAGAAAGGCACGTGCGCATAGCCACCATAGTACAGGAGAAGGCCAAGAGGCTTGTTGAGTGCGGTCATGACGTGGTCATCCTGCTTGACTCCATCACACGCCTCGCCAGAGCCTTCAACACAATAGCCCCGGCATCCGGCAAGGTGCTCTCCGGCGGGGTCGATTCAAATGCACTCCATAAACCAAAACGGTTTTTCGGCGCAGCCAGGAATATTGAAAACGGAGGATCACTGACAATCATTGCAACTGCTCTCACAGACACCGGTTCAAAGATGGATGACGTTATCTTTGAAGAGTTCAAGGGCACCGGCAATATGGAGTTGCAGCTTGACCGCAAGCTATCCAACAGGAGGATTTTCCCGTCTATTGACATCCCGGCCTCCAGCACCAGACGCGAAGATCTGCTTCTTGAGAAGAATATGCTCAACAAGATATGGATCCTCCGGAACTACTTAACTGACATGAACTCAGTGGAAGCAATGGAGTTCCTCCGTGACCGCATCACCCAGACACGGTCCAATGAAGAGTTTCTCATCTCAATGAACAGTGAATAAAATCTCATCAAAAATGAGTACCTTTGCAGTTTAATTTTTTAAGGTTATTTTATCAATAATTACGTATAATCAGAAATGGCAACAAAAAAATTTATCACTTGTGACGGAAACCAGGCAGCGTCGCACATAGCCTATATGTTCAGCGAGGTGGCCTGCATCTATCCCATTACCCCTTCCTCCACAATGGCTGAATACATTGATGAGTGGGCAGCACACGGACGCAAGAACATATTTGGTGAAGAGGTGAAAGTGGTTGAGATGCAGAGTGAAGCCGGAGCTGCAGGGGCAGTTCACGGTTCACTTCAGTCGGGAGCCCTGACGTCAACCTTCACGGCATCACAGGGGCTTCTTCTAATGATCCCCAACATGTACAAGATTTCCGGAGAGCTTCTCCCGGGCGTTTTTCACGTCAGCGCACGTACAGTGGCTGCACATGCACTCTCAATCTTCGGTGATCACAGTGACATCTATGCCACCCGTCAGACAGGCTTCGGTCTGCTGGCCACAGGAAGCATCCAGGAGATCATGGACCTCGCCGGTGTGGCACACCTTGCCGCTATCAGGTCAAGAGTGCCTTTCCTGCATTTCTTTGACGGATTCCGTTCGTCGCACGAGATACAGAAGATTGAAGAGATGGAGATGGAAGAGATAAAGCATCTGGTAGATATGGATGCACTCCGGGAGTTTCGTGAAAGAGCCCTCAACCCGGAAAAACCGGTTACCAGGGGAACGGCACAAAACCCTGACATATTCTTCCAGGCAAGGGAAGCATCCAATCCCTTCTACACCAATCTTGACGACACCGTCAATGAGTATATGGAGAAGATTTCGGACATTACCGGGCGTACATACAAGCCTTTCACCTATTACGGTGCTCCCGATGCTGAGAACATAGTAATTGCTATGGGTTCAGTTACCGAAACAATAAAGGAGGTTATTGACTACCTTGCCGAAGTAAAAGGCGAAAAAACCGGCCTGATCACCTGCCACCTCTACAGGCCCTTCTCTGCAAAATATCTCTTAAACGTTCTCCCGAAGAGCGTAAAACGAATCACCGTGCTTGACCGCACCAAGGAACCGGGAGCCAACGGCGATCCTCTCTATCTAGATGTCAGGGATGTGTTCTACGGCAATGATATACAGCCGGTTATCCTGGGCGGACGCTATGGTCTCAGCTCCAAGGACACCACGCCCGCGCAGATGATTTCCGTCTTCGAGAACATGAATAAGGCCGAACCGATGAACCAGTTTACCGTTGGTATTGTTGACGACGTGACCTTCAGATCTCTGCCCGTCATTCCCGAGATCAATGTAAGCCACAAGGGCACCTATTCAGCCAAGTTCTACGGCATAGGTTCAGACGGTACCGTCGGAGCCAACAAGAACTCAATCAAGATTATCGGAGAAACCACTGATAAATACTGCCAGGCTTATTTCGCCTATGACTCAAAGAAATCAGGAGGTGTGACCACTTCACATCTACGTTTTGGTGACCATCCCATCCGTTCGCCCTATCTTGTCAACACGCCTGACTTCGTTGCCTGCCATGTGCCGGCATATCTTGACAAGTATGACATGCTCAGGGGATTAAAGAAGGGCGGCACCTTCCTGCTGAACTCCATTTGGGATGCAGAAGAGACCAAAAGCAAGCTGCCTGACCATATGAAGAAGTACATGGCTGAGAATGATATCAATTTCTATATCATCAATGCAACGAACCTGGCTGAAGAGCTGGGGCTCGGCACCAGGACCAACACCATCATGCAGAGTGCCTTCTTCAAGGTATCGGAAGTTATTCCTTACAAGCTGGCTGTTGACGAGATGAAGCATGCCGTGGTCAAAGCTTACGGCAAGAAGGGTGAGAACGTTGTCAGAATGAACAATAATGCCATTGACCGCGGCGGCGAAGTGGCAAAGGTTGAGATCCCTGCGGAGTGGGCTGATATTAAGGTTACTGCTGCAAAGGGCGAAGACGGCAAACCTGCCTTTATCAGTGAGGTGGCAGATGTTATCAACGGCCTCCGGGGCGATGATCTGCCGGTAAGTGCGTTTATCGGCCGTGAGGACGGCACCTTCCCCGCAGGAACGGCTGCTTACGAGAAACGGGGTATAGCTGTCAACGTGCCCGAGTGGCAGGTGGACAACTGCATACAGTGCAACCAGTGCTCCTATGTCTGTCCTCATGCCGCCATACGTCCCTTCCTCCTCACCGATGAGGAGCTGGCAGCAGCACCGGAAGGTACCGTGGCCAAGCAGGGTATTGGCAATACCAAGAGCCATAAGTTCAGAATACAGGTCAGCGTTTATGACTGTACCGGGTGCGGCAACTGTGCCGATGTATGTCCGTCAAAGCAGAAGGCCCTGATAATGAAACCTCTGGAGACACAGCTGGAAGAAGCTGACAGGTGGACCTACATGCATGAAAAAGTCGGATACAAGGATAATATTGTTGACAAATACACCAATGTCAAGAACTCACAATTTGCACAACCTCTCTTCGAGTTCTCAGGAGCATGTGCAGGCTGCGGCGAGACACCTTACATCAAGGCCATCACCCAGCTCTTCGGTGACCGCATGGTTATATCAAACGCCACCGGCTGCTCATCAATATATGGCGGCTCAGCTCCCTCAATGCCCTATACCACAAACAGGAACGGTCACGGGCCGGCATGGGCCAACTCACTATTTGAAGATAATGCCGAGTATGGCTTCGGCCTGATGCTTGGAGCAAATCAAATAAGGGAACGCATTGAGCGCCTCATGAAGGAGCACCTTGACAGTGGCCTCGCGCCGGACACAGTTGCTGCATTCAATGAGTGGATAGCTGAAAGAGACAATGCCAAAACAAGCAGGGCAGTCTCAGAAAAGGTTATTGCCGCCTGTGAAAAAGATAAAGCTCCCGTATGCAAAGAGATCCTTGACCTGAAAAAATACCTGGTCAAAAGATCATTCTGGGTGTTTGGCGGTGACGGCTGGGCCTATGATATCGGGTACGGCGGCCTTGACCACGTGCTGGCCTCAGGCGAAGACATCAACGTCCTCGTTCTTGATACCGAGGTCTACTCCAACACAGGCGGACAGGCATCCAAGTCTACCCCCGCAGGAGCAGTGGCCAAGTTCGCAGCCTCAGGCAAGAAGATCCGCAAAAAGGACCTCGGCCAGATGGCCATGACCTACGGTTATGTGTATGTGGCACAGGTAGCCATGGGATCAAGCCAGAACCAGTACTTCAAGGCTATCCGTGAAGCCGAGGAGTATCCCGGACCGTCACTGATCATTGCCTATTCGCCATGTATCAACCACGGACTCCGCAACGGCATGGGCAAATCACAGCAGCAGGCTGAAGATGCAGTGGCCTCCGGATACTGGCACCTCTACAGGTTCGACCCGCGCCTGGAGGCAGAAGGCAAGAATCCGTTCCAGCTCGACTCCAAAGAACCAGACTGGAGCAAGTTCCAGGACTTCCTCAGGTCTGAGGTTCGTTACACCTCACTGCTGAAGGACTTCCCGGCAGAAGCCGATGTACTCTTCAAGCAGGCGGAGGAAAATGCCAAATGGAGGTACAATAACTACAAGCGACTGTCTGAGATGGATTATGCTCCTGCAGATACAGAAGCAGAACCTGAAACAAAAACAGAATAAACTGGAAAACAGATCATACGAGAGCCGGTTCAATCCGGCTCTCTTTTTTTTTATCCGGTAAAAGCGGTAAATTTGCACCGTGATTACAATTATTGATCAGCAACGCGATTGACAGCAGGAAATGGGCAGGGCACTGGCAATTGATTATGGCAGGAAAAGGTGCGGGGTGGCAGTGACTGATCCCATGAGGATCATTGCCTCTCCCCTGCTGACAGTGCCGTCAGCCGGGCTGGAGGCTTTCCTTCGCGATTATATCCCGCGGGAGAATGTAACCGACGTGGTGATAGGATACCCTGTAACCATGAACAATATGCCCAGTGAAAGCATTAAATACATCGATCCGTTCATAGCAAGGTTCAGAAAGGTCTTTCCTGACATACCGCTGCACCTTACTGATGAGCGATTCACCTCGCAGATCGCCCTTCAAACAATGATTGACGGAGGGGTGAGCAGGAGCGGAAGACGTGACAAGGCGATGGCTGACCGCATCAGCGCCTCACTCATCCTGCAGGGGTGGCTGAAGAGTATTGAGGACAAGAACAGAAACTGAAACAGTATAATGATATTCCCAATTTACGTATACGGACACCCGGTTCTGCGTAAGGTAGCACAGGATATTGACAGAAATTTCCCTGACCTGGACAAATTCATTGAGGATATGTTTGAAACAATGTACAAGTCTGATGGTCTGGGTCTCGCGGCTCCACAGGTAGGCAGGTCCGTCAGGCTTTTCGTCATTGACGGTGAGCCACTGGCCGAGGATCATCCGGAGATGAAAGATTTCAGGCAGGCTTTCATTAATCCCCAGGTTGTGGAGCGAACAGGTGACAGGGTGCCCATGAATGAGGGATGTCTGAGCATACCCGGCATTAATGAGGAGGTGGACCGTGAATCCAGGATACGTATTCAGTATTATGATCCGCAATGGAACTTCCATGATGAGGTCTATAACGGCTACAAGGCCAGGGTTGTTCTGCATGAGTATGACCATCTTGACGGAGTCCTCTTTACTGACAGGTTGAGTCCCCTGCGCCGCAGGCTTATGAAGGGCAGGCTGAATGACATCAGCAAAGGGAAATTTGAAGCCAGTTACCGCACTGTCCTTGCCAACGGCAGGTAGAAGAGATTTTTGCAGCACATCATTTCTTTTCTTAACTTTCATGGGTCAAAAGCTGCTGACCCGTGCAAACCAGGGAAATACCTTTTCTGAGGCTTTGCCTGCCCATGTGTACAGGCGTGCTTGTGGCAGAATACCTGCCGCGCATCCCGTTTATTGCCGGTATAATTATCATCCTCGCACTGACCCTGATGACCATCCGGCTGCTGCACTCCGGCTACCAGTCAGATACTCTCTTCGGCGCCGCCATCTTCCTCTTCCTGGTGGCAATGGGCTATCTGTTGCGCACCGGGGAGCGGACGAGGCCATATGAGCTGGCCGGAGAACGACAGGAGGTCACCCTGCGCCTTTCCGAATATCCTGAAAAGAGCAACAGTGGCTGCTCTCTGAAGGCCAGAATGATCAGTGTGAACAAGGGTGATTCCCTTATCCGTCCCCGCGGATCAATGCTACTCTGGTTCATTACTGATACTATCCCTTCAGGCTGGAGGCCGGGAGACATTTTGAGGCTGAATATCAGGCCCGTCAGCGTGGCAAACAACGGCAATCCCTGTGAGTTCAATTATAGCCGATGGCTGGAGGGGCAGGGCATAAAGCAAATGGCCTTTTTCAGACCTTCAGACATTACGGGATACCTTGCCGGTGAACGTCACTCTCTCCGTGAAACCTCGCTGATAGCAGCCAGGCATATGACTGACCTTTTCCGCAAGTCCGGCCTGCAGGATAATGAACTGGGACTGATAATCGCACTGACCTTAGGCGACAAGGAGTATCTTGAGCAGGAGCGTCTCACCAGCTTCTCAAGGGCGGGAGCCATGCACATCATGGCAGTATCGGGACTGCATGTTGGAATGATCAGCATGGCTCTCTCATGGTTACTCTTTTTCCTCCGTGGCAGGCTGAAAAGGATCAGGGCGCTGATCATAGTGCCTGCACTCTGGGCCTTTGCTTTCATCACCGGCCTGTCTCCCTCAGTGCTGCGCGCAACCATCATGTTCACCTTCCTTCAGGCCGGCTCAGTGATGCATCGCCCGGCAGCAGGGATGAACAGCCTGCTGGCATCGGCATTCATCCTGATCACCATCCATCCCGGGGTGATCTTCGAGGCAGGATTCCAGCTCTCATACCTGGCTGTTGCCTTCATCATCACCTTTTACTACGACCTCAGCCGCCTGGTCAGGATAAAGAACCGGATATTCAACTACCTGTGGCAGATCACAGCCCTCTCAATGGTGGCACAGGCCGGCACCATGGCGCTATCAATCAGACTATTCAATATCTTCCCCCTGCTCTTCCCGGTTGCCAATATAGTGATCATCCCCATCACGTTCCTGATAGTACTGATGGCTATCCTCCTCCTCATTACCTCCCCCCTTCCTCCTGTCTCTTCTCTGATCGCCCTCCTTCTTGACAGACTGGCATCATTCACCCTCAATTATACAGGCCTCATCAGCTCTGCACAGCATGGGGTGATTACTAACATCGGTATGTCCGCCTCTGAAACAATCATGCTGACACTCACCATGGCTCTGCTGCTGGCAACACTCCTTCGCCCCGGCAGACTCACCATCAGACCCCTTATTGTGGCGACGATGATGCTGCTCCTCTGCAACACCGTCAAAACGGCCGAAGAAACAAAGCAAAACAGAATCGTAACATACAATATACGAGGCAAGCAGCTGGCTGTAAGACAGTTTGGCAGAGTGTTGCTGGTGCCTTCAGCGGACGGTAAAATACCTGTTGAAGTGCAGAAGCATGCTTTTACCCGCGGGCTAAAGATTGTGCCCGTAGAGCCCGGATAACATTTCTTTTGTTTAACTTTGCCCGGGTTTTATCATTTCTGAAATGAGAATAGTAATTGCAGGTGCAGGTGAAGTGGGAACACATCTTGCCAGGATGCTTTCGCAGAGCGAACACGAAATAATACTGATCGACTCGGAAGTGGAGCGTCTCAAACCTGTTGATGCCGCCATTGACGTGCTGACCTACGAAGGATCAGCCACCTCCCTGAACATACTCAAGGAAGCCGTCAGGAAAAACACTGACCTCTTCATTGCGGTGACGCACTACGAAGACACTAACATATCGGCAGCCATACTGGCAAAACGACTCGGGGCCAGGAAAGTCATAGCACGCGTTGACAACATGGAGTACCTTGAACGTGCCAATAAAGAGTTCTTCCGCGAGATGGGCATTGACCACCTGATCTACCCGGAGCTGATAGCTGCCAAAGAGGTCATAAATCTCCTGAAGGAGACAGGCACAACCGAGTTCATGGATTTTGCCGGAGGACTGCTTTCACTTTACGTCCAGAAGCTTGAGAATAACGCACCGGTATTGGACCGCACTCTTGAGGAGGTTACCAATTCGCTCGCGTCAATAAAGTATCGCGCTGTGGCAATCAAGAGAAAGGAAAAAACAATTATTCCCCGCGGCAAGGAAGAGTTTAAGGAGGGTGATCTTGCGTTCGTCATCTCCACCAAAGACGGCATTTCTGAGCTGATGAAGTTCTCAGGCAAGCGCAACGTGCAGGCTAAGAGCATAATGATCCTCGGAGGCAGTCGTATCGGCAGGCACATTGCGCTCAAGCTGCAGGATCACTGCCAGGTAAAACTGATCGACTCCAACATTGAGAAGTGCCGTTACCTGGCAGAGACTCTGGAGGAGACGCTGGTGATTCATGGTGATGGCAGAGACGGAGACCTTCTTACAGAAGAAGGACTGCAGCACATGGATGCTTTTGTTGCGGTTACAGGCAATTCGGAAACCAACATCCTTGCCTGCCTGCTGGCAAAGAAGACAGGAGTGATGAAGACCATTGCCGAAGTGGAAAACATGGAATACATCAATCTTGCGGAAAACTCCGGCATTGACACCATAATCAACAAGAAGATTGCCACTGCCAGCCGCATCTTCCGCCATACCATGAACCCTTACGTCACGCAGGTGAAGATGATGACCGGTACTGACGCCGAAGTTATTGAATATAATGTCCCTGAAAATGCACGTATCACTGGCGGACCGCTAAAACTGATTGATTTTCCCAAGGATGCCATCGTCGGAGGAGGCATACGTAACTACAAGCCTTACATAGCAACCGGTGACACACTCATCAATGCAGGAGACAAGGTGGTGGTGTTTGCACTTCCCTCTGCCTTCGACAAGCTTAATAAATTCTTTACCTCTGACCACCGCTGAGAACAGCAGCAACCGGATCACAACTCAAGAATTCCCGTCCCCTGCCTCAGTATCACAGGCTCCGGCCCGGTGCAGTCAACCACCGTTGAGGGCTCATTCCTGCCATAACCGCCATCCACAACCAGGTCGGCAAAATCATTATACTTCTCATGTATAAGCTCAGGATCAGTGATATATTCAATGATCTCATCATCCTCATGGATTGAAGTGGTCATCAATGGCCGTCCCAGGTCACGTACGATAGCCAGAGTGACCCTGTTGTCAGGGATCCTGATTCCCAGCGTCTTCTTGCGATGCTTGAACATGGCGGGTATCTTGTTGTTCGCAGGTACGATGAAAGTAAATGGCCCCGGCAGATTTCGCTTCAGCAGCCTGAAGAGATTGTTGTCATGAATTATGGTATATTCAGAGAGCTGGCTCATAGACTCAAAGATCATTGACATGTCCGGATTGCCCGGATTGAGTCCCTTGAACCGTGCTATCCGTTCAATGGTTTTTGCTGCCCCGATATCACATCCCATCGCATAGATGGTATCAGTAGGATAGATCACTATACCACCCTGCTCCAGCACGAATGTGACCCTGCGCACATAGTCAGGGTTCGGGTTCTCCGGAAAAATCCTGATCAGCATCCTTTTTTCAATAAAGTGACGGCAAATATATAAACTTCTGATGACAGGGGGCAAAAAAAGAGGGTAAGCTACTCACATCGCACCGCTACAACCTTCTACCCTTGCTGCCTTCCGACCCTGGGGGAGTTCAAAGGGAGCTGGTCGTATGAGACTTACCCCGCACAAAAATAGCAACTTTTACGGCCTGTACCAAATAATGGTTACTCTTTCTTTGGCGTTTCGATTCCGTCAAATAAAGTATATTTGTTTTCAAAATCTATAAAAGCATTAAAATGGAAGCAAAAAAGTCAATCTGGAAAGAGACTCTTAATTATGGGATCATCTACGGTCTCATCACGGTAGTCTTCTCAGTCTTAACCTACATGTTCGATCTGACCTTCAAGACATGGATTCTCTGGCCGAGCCTTCTGCTCAGCATTATTGTTCTCTTCTTTCTGCTTCGCTCCTACCGTGATCACTACAACAACGGCTTCATCTCATATGGCAGATCGGTAGGTGCAGGTGTTATTATCAGTATATACGCTGCAATTATTACAGCAATATATATCTATGTGCTTTATGCTTTCATTGACCCGGGCCTGATGGACAAATCGCTCGCCATGGCCGAAGAGAAGCTGATTGCCAAAGGTCTTCCCGAAGAGGCCGTTGATCAGGCACTGGCAATGCAGGCCAAGATGATGAAACCCTGGTTCACAGCCCTTATGGGCATAATCAACAGCGTATTTTACGGGCTGATTCTGTCACTCATCGTTTCACTCTTTGTAATGAAGAAGGGCAATCCTCTCCTTGAAGAGGCCGAAGAAGAACCACAGCAGTAAATATGGATCTCTCCGTAGTAGTCCCCGCCTATAACGAAGCGGAATCACTGCCCGAACTGGCAGAATGGATTGACAGGGTATGCACCGGGTCATCAATTGATTATGAGATTATTATTATTGACGACGGCAGTTCTGACAACACCTGGGAGGTGATAAAACGCCTCTCAGGCAACAACAACCGCATCAGGGGAGTGCGCTTTCGCCGCAACTACGGGAAGGCGGCAGCGCTGCAAACCGGGTTTGAAGCCGCCAGCGGCGAGGTGATAATAACCATGGATGCTGATCTGCAGGACAGCCCCGATGAGATACCCGAACTGGTCAGGATGGTAAGCAAGGAAGGCTATCATATTGTCTCCGGATGGAAGAAAAAGAGGTATGATCCTTTCATCAAGCGAACCACTTCAAAGCTCTACAACTACACGGCAAGGAAATTCTCCGGGATCAGGCTGCACGACTTCAACTGCGGGCTCAAGGCCTATGACGCTGAAGTGGTGAAAAGCATTGAGGTCTATGGAGAGATGCACAGGTATATCCCCATGCTGGCGCGTGAGGCAGGATTCAGGAACATTGGCGAAAAGGTGGTTCAACACCGTGCCCGCAAGTACGGGGTTACCAAGTACGGACTTGACAGGTTCCTGAAGGGGTACCTTGACATGCTGACTATCAGTTTTATAACCAGGTTCGGCAAGAGCCCGATGCACTTTTTCGGAACAATAGGAACCCTGATGTTTGTTGCAGGATTCATCATGGCCGCTTACCTTGGCATCAGGAAGCTGGTGTTTGTCTGGAATGATATGCGGGCACCGCTGGTAACTGACAGTCCCTATTTCTATATTGCCCTTGCGGTGATGATCATCGGCTCATTTCTCTTCCTTACCGGTTTCCTTGCCGAACTGGTCAACCGCCGCTCCCCTGACCGTAACCTTTACCTGGTCAGGGAGAAACTGAATCTGAAAGACTGAGAACAGTCTCCAGCCGGCAGTAGGTAGTCACCAAGTAGCTGAATGACTGAAGACTGAAGACTGCCTATTGCCTGTTTCTCTGTACATCTCTGGCCAGGCTGCGGATAGCTTCCGTAAGCCTGTCCCATGAGTATAGCTTTTTCTGTTGCTCAATACCTACGGTAAACCTGTCCTCATTCCCGCTGAAGAAGTCGCATATGGCATATGCAATGGCAACGGGATCAGGTTCCACCACATATCCGCACCTGCCGTCGGGTACTATCTCTGCCAGTCCCCCTACATTGGTCACCACCATGGGTTTATTGAAATAGTAAGCCACCTGGGTAACACCACTCTGCGTGGCGCTGCGATAGGGCTGCACCACCAGTGACGCTGCCGAGAAGTAGTATTTGACCTCCTCATCGCTTATGAAGTGTGAGTGGATTATTATTCTGTCAGCCAGCTCATATTCATGGATCAGGTCAAAATAGGGTTTTTCATTTTCGTAAAATTCACCTGCCACTATAAGCTTGACTCCCTGATCACGAACGCACTGTTCAGCCATAGCCTTCAAAAGCAGGTCGAGTCCCTTGTACTCCCTGATGAAGCCAAAGAAGAGGATGAACCTGTCTGCCGGGCACAGTTTAAGCCGAACAACAGCTTCTGCCCGTGACACCGGCACATTATAGTTATCAAACAGCGGGTGAGGTGAGATGACACATGGCATCTCTGCCGAGAACTGCCTCAGGTCGTCCTTCACTGCCTTCGTCATTACCAGGGCTCCGTCAATGCTTTTCACAAAGAACCTGGTCAGCAACCTGTCGCCAAACCGCTTCTCATGCGGAATTACATTATCAAATATGGTTATTACCCTTGTGTGACGATTGCTTCTCACCAGCCGGGCAATAAACCCCAGTGCGGGAGCAAGGAACGGCAACCAGTAGCGCATGATGACCAGGTCAGGCCTTGTGCGTCTCAGCCTCAGGCCGATGGTGAACCAGTTGAAGGGATTGACGGAATTGATGGCACGTGTTATGGGGACACCCTCAGGGGCATAACCATGATCATACTGCGTCTTGCCCGGAAAGAGGAATGAGGGATACTGAAGTTTGAAGGTATATATGGCCGCAGCATCACCCTCCTGCAGCATCTGCTGTGCCAGCCTCTCGTTGTAAGCCGCTATGCCGCCACGGTAAGGATGGGCGGGACCGCAGATGACAATGCGCATCATAGGCTTTCATCATCGGGATTTACCCAGTCAGCCAGGTACCGGTACTGAGGCTCAAGCTTTCCGCCTGAGGTAATGGTGGCCCGCTGTATCATGGGTGAATCATGACCATTGAACAGATCATGAAGGACATTGTCTATCAGTTGCTTGCCGAAATCGCCCGAAGCGTCCCTGGGAAGTTCTCCCGGCAGGTTATCAATAGACATGACAGAAATGTTGTCATGTTTGGTGAATGCCTCCTCCTCACAATGCCGGTGGCGGTTGTACCCATAGAACGGCTCTGCAATGGTTGTGGCTCTGAGGGTGGTTGGTATGGGCCCTCCAATATCACAGCTGATGTCTCCTATGACCGATATTTTGAATTCCGGGTTTTCAACATCACCACGCGTAAAGAAGACGGGTGACTTCGGGTCCCAGAAATGGCCTGTGATAAGCACATCTGTCACTCTTGTATATTTCAGGAAATCGGATCTGTAATCTTCCGGATGCTGGGTGAAGTTATTGAAGTCAAACGGCCTCCCGTCATGATGTTTCACGTAATGCTGGGGGCCAACCTGGCATACCACAGGCACGTCATATTCCTTTGACAGGAAGTCTTCAGGACTTACCTTCATCAGGTTGTGGCAGTTGGCCAGTGTCTCCATGGCGCCGTTTGCCACCCGTCCTTCCCCGGTTACAAGTATCTTCAGACCGGGTTTGAGCTGTATCAGTCTCAGACCGGCCCACATCTCGTTCAGGTCATGGCACTGGTAGGCAGGCTTCAGCTTGAACCTGTTTGACTTAATACCCCTGGCCCGCAATGCGTTATATGCACCAACTATGCCAGCCCACCGGCCGAATGCAACAACCCTCTGTCCCTTATCTGTGGTCAGGTATTCATAATCAATCACTCTCACTTTCTGCCTTAGTATCTGGCGCAGCATCTCCAGGTTGTGTTCCTGTTTCTTGGCCACATGGGCAAAGAAGAGATATGTCTTCCCGGAAATGAATACCCTCCTGTCTACCTCCTTCACTCCCATGAGGATATCACAATTGCTGAGATCTTCTCTAAGCGGGATTTTCAGGTATTTATATTCATCATCAGTGTAGCATCTGATATCAGATGGTTGAACATAAAATTCAACGAACGGGTATTTTTCCTTCAGTTCAACAATCTGTGCCGGTGTCAGTGGCACTCTCCTGTCTGGTGGTATTTTTGTCTCACGAACGATGCCGACCTTAACTCTTTTCTCCATTTCTGCAATTTTGGTATTGCCGTGAAGATAAGAAATCGGCCCGATTTTTGCGAGTAATTTTGTCAGCTGAATGCATAAAAGAGTAATTTTGCA
>JAAZBN010000228.1 GCA_012513795.1 Bacteroidales bacterium
GGCACCCCTGATGTCCAGGTCGCTCACAAGATTTTCAAGGTCAAAGCTCATCGGGCCTCTGTGAAAGTATCATATGCTAGAACGAGTAACAAAAATAGATTATTGTTGTAAAAAGCCAACATACCCGCCTCTTTATTTCAGTTATGACAACCGTTTGGGGCACATGGTTGCATTCACGCTGCAAAAAAACTATCTCAGAGGCTGGCTGATCCTTTCATTTTCCTGCTCCCGCCGTAAAGCTCGTAACCCTGAAACCTGCATTCGATATCTCCGTTGAGGAGCATGTATTTTCGGAAAGGTCTTAGTGCAATCTGTTTAAGGGCAACAGTATCACCCGAAAGAATCCACGCGCTGTAACCTGCATAACGGTGCTTGAGTGTTGTGCCTATGTGGCCATAGAACTCAGTCATGTCCGGGGCCCCCAGCCTATGCCCGTACGGCGGATTGATTATCAGTGTTCCCGTTTCAGCCGGTGGCGGCGAAGCAAAAAAATCCCTCTCTGCAATCTCCACCGTATCTTCCAGTCCTGCAGCCTTTATGTTTCGCAAGGCGATGGCACACGCTTCGGCGGATATATCACTGCCATGTATTCTGACAACCGGCTTTCTTTCACCTTTTTCAGCATCAAACCTGACAGACCTGAAGAGAGCAGGATCATAATCCTTCCACCGCATGAACCCGAAGCTCTTCCTGAACCTGCCGGGAGCAATATTCCGAGCCATCAGAGCGGCTTCGGTTACAATGGTTCCCGAACCGCACATCCCGTCACAGAGCGCTGTGTCTGCTCTCCATCCCGTCAAAGCCAGCATGCCTGCAGCCAGCACTTCGCTCAGCGGCGCTTCTCCGCTGCCCTGACGGTACCCCCTCCTGTAGAGCGGCACCACGGTGGAATCAAGGGAGATTGTCACCCTCTCATTGCTTATATGTACATTGACAAGAAGATCAGGATCACGCGTATTAACTGATGGCCGGGCAACCTGGAGCCTGCGAAAGAAATCTGCAATGGCATCCTTGACAACCAGCGCCGGATAACCCGAATGAGCAAAATGGGGTGAATTTACTACGGCAGTCACTGCAAATGTTCGTCCGGGATCAAGGTAACGGTCCCAGTCCACTGCTACTGCCCCGTCATAGAGATCGTTCTTCCCTGAGATACCGAATGATGCTACAGGCATGAGCACCGAGAGTGCAAGCCGGCTCCGGTAGTTGACGGTATATAGCATGAGTTTCGTGCCTTCAAATGCCACAGCCCTGTTCAGGGGTGTGACCCCCGCGGCACCCATCGCTTTCAGCTCCTCCGCCAGAACCTGCTCAAGGCCATAATGGGTCTTCGCAAGAAGCTTCATCCTGCCTCCTTGCCATACCCCAGAAGCCTGTCATAAAGCTCCGGATCATTCAGTACCTCCAGAGCCCGGAGAATAGCATAATCATCCTGATTCACAACCATGAAGTACTCATTCACATCCCACAGGTCACGGGCTACAAGCGCCTTCATAACCCTCCTGATCTCAGAGGCGGAGACATCAAACTGAGCCTGGTCAAATTTTACACCATTCTTTTCCCCCGCTGCCCTGAGCTCTTCAATGGTACCATTGTCAATCTCAAACCCGCTGCTGAAATCGTTAAAAGTCCTGTACCTCCGCAGAAGCTGCCTGCGATTCAGATCAGTATAGGCCAGCATGAAATTCGTGAGCGTGGAGGTCCTGATCAGATCACGGTAGTAATCAGAGTAATATGTTGTATCAATAGGAATGAAGAGATCAGGGGTGATCCCTCCGCCACCATAAACCTGTCTCCTGTTTTTTACAGTGAATGCCCTGAGTGAATCAGGCAGGTTGAGACTGTCAGGATGGATCAGTTCCCCGTTGAAATACCTCATATAATATGTCTGGAAGTATTTATCAAAGCCCTCATTGTAGGGTGTTTGTATTGAGCGGCCTGAGGGTGTGTAATAGCGGGCTATCGTAAGCCTTATCTCTGAACCGTCAGGGAGCCCGAAGCCGTTCTGCACCAAACCCTTGCCAAAGCTTCTGCGACCGATTACAACACCCCTGTCCCAGTCCTGTACCGCTCCTGCCAGGATCTCGCTGGCAGATGCCGAACCCTCATCAATGAGTACGGCAACACGGGCCCTGGTCAGGGCACCCGACGGAGCCGACTTGTATTCCTGGCGTGAGGTATGCAGCCCCTCGAGGTACACTATCAGCTCATCTCCTGACAGGAGTTCATCTGCTATCTGGACGGCTGGTACCATGTAGCCCCCCGAGTTGCCCCTCAGGTCAATAACCAGGTGTTCCATCCTGCTGGCGCGCAGTCTCTCAACAGCCTCTGAAAACTCACGTGCTGTCTGCTCTGCGAACCTGCTCAGCTTGATGTACCCTATATTGTCTGAAACCATGTAGGCAGCATCAAGGGTGTTAACGGGGATTTTGTCACGCGTTATTGTGAAGTCAAGCAACTCCTTCTCACCCTTCCTGAAGATGGTCACTTCCACCTTCGTCCCCTTCGGCCCCCTGAGCCTCTTTTGTACCCCGGTTGTTGTGATCCCTGTACCTGTCACCTTCTCCCCGGCAATGGTGACAATCCTGTCACCTGCCTGAATGCCAAGCCTCTCAGAAGGACCACCGGGGATGGGTGAGATGATTATTATTGTATCATTGAGAAGGTTGAACTGTATGCCGATACCTTCAAAGTTACCCTGAAGCTGCTCATTCTCTTCCTGAACATCCTTGGCAGGTATATAGACCGAGTGAGGATCAAGATTACGAAGAGCACCAGTGATCATATCCTCCGTGATGGCTGATATGTTAACACTGTCAACATATATTGCCTCCAGCAGCGCAAGGGTCTTTCCAATCTTGAAGGTCTCCTGTGTCAGACCCTGGGCCCTGAGCCCTTCCCAAACCATAATAACCAGTAACACGAAAAATATAAAAACCTTTTTTACCATTTCCTTATCCTTCCCGGCTCTAACCTTTAACCATTATCCTTTATCCTTTATCCTTTATCCTTCCCCTACTCCCATTCAATAGTTGACGGGGGTTTGGAGCTGATATCATAAACCACCCTGTTGACACCCCTGACCCTGTTGATTATCTGGTTTGACACCCCGGCCAGAAACTCATGTGGGAGGCGGCTCCAGTCAGCCGTCATGCCGTCAGTTGAAGTCACGGCCCGGAGCACAACTGCATTCTCATATGTCCGCTCATCACCCATGACCCCCACTGACTGCACCGGCAGCAGGATCACGGCAGCCTGCCAGACCTTATCATAAAAACCATTGTTCCTCAGACCGGAGATAAAAATATCATCAGCATCACGAAGAGTCTCCAGCTTTTCAGGAGTAACCTCTCCTAATATCCTGATAGCCAGCCCCGGACCCGGGAAGGGGTGCCTCCCCAGTATCTCCTCAGGCATCTCAAGGGCTATGCCCACACGCCTAACCTCATCCTTGAACAGGAGGCGGAGAGGCTCAGTTACCTGCAGGTGCATCTTCTCAGGCAGGCCGCCAACATTGTGATGCGACTTAATGGTTGCTGAAGGGCCGTTTACCGAGACCGACTCAATGACGTCAGGGTAGATCGTCCCCTGGGCAAGCCATTTGACGTTCTGAACCTTATGTGCCTCGCGGTCGAAAACCTCTATAAAAACCCTGCCGATAATCTTTCTTTTTGACTCAGGATCATTTACACCGCGAAGAGCCCCTATAAAATCTGCCGAGGCATCCACACCTTTTACATTCAGTCCCATTCTGCGGTAGGCATCAAGCACGGCGGCATATTCATTCTTCCGCAGCAGACCGTTGTCAACAAAGATTGAGGTAAGCCTTTCGCCTATGGCCCTGTCAAGCAGTATCGCAGCCACAGAGGAATCTACGCCCCCGGAGAGTCCCAGCACCACCCTGTCATCACCCAGCTGTTGCCTCAATGACCGTACCGTCATCTCTACAAACGACTCCGGAGTCCAGTCACCCCTGCACCTGCATATGCCTTTGACGAAATTGCCCAGCATCCTGGTGCCTTCGGTGGTGTGGTATACCTCAGGGTGAAACTGAATGCCCCATGTCTGTTCTCCTGATATCCTGAAAGCAGCCACCTTAACATCGCCGGTAGATCCGGTAATATTATATCCCTCCGGTATGCGCACAATTGTGTCACCATGCGACATCCATACCTGGGTGCCGGCAGTTACACCATTAAAAAGAGGGTCATTCTCATCAATGCTGACCAGCCTGGCCCTGCCATACTCACGTGTGTCTGAAGGCAAGACCTCCCCTCCGTAATTATGGGTCAGGTACTGTGCCCCGTAACAGACACCCAGCAACGGGATGTTGCCCTTAACAGCCTTTAGGTCAGGCAAGGGGGCCCTGGCATCACGTACTGACCAGGGGCTGCCTGAGAGGATTACTCCCCTGACACTGCTGTCAGGAGGAGGAAAGTGATTAAAGGGATGTATCTCACAATAAACATTCAGCTCTCTCACACGCCTGGCAATCAGCTGTGTATACTGTGATCCAAAATCGAGGATCAATATCTTCTCCTGCACGGGAATTATTTAATGCGGTTATTTAAGTGGCAAAGATAATTAATCTGCCGTTTCGCCGGCATCAGCTTATATCATATGTCACTCCCTCATGCGCTGCCTCTGAGTCGGGGAATATCTGCCTTGCCTCCTCCTCCAGGGGGACCGGCGACCTGTACCGGGCTGAAAAATGACCAAGGAGCAACCTTTTAACACCTGCATCACGTGCCACTTTGGCCGCATGACGGGCGGTGGAATGCCCTGTCTTCAGTGCCAGGGCGTCATTATCATCTCCGAAAGTAGCTTCATGATAAAGCAGATCAACCCCCCTGACATAGGAGGAGAGCTTTTTGAACCAGCCAGTGTCACTGCAGAAAGCGTATGATACCGGCTGACGCGGGTCAAGGGTGACTTCGCCACATGGAATGACCTCTCCACCCTCCCTGATTATATCTTCTCCCTTCCGGGCTCTGCCAATCTCTTCAACTGACAGACCATATTCAGCTATCTTCTCTTTGATCATGTTCCTTTCGGCGCTCTTTTCACGGAACAGGTATCCATAAGTGGGAATCCGGTGCCTGAGAGGAAAGGAGAAGACCTCCACCTTCCTGTCATCAAGAATTAATTTCATTGACCGGCCAGTGACGGTTTGGACTATTAGTTCATAACCAAGGTGAATGTCAAAATCTGCCAGATGCCTTTCAATCATTTCTGCCGCAGGTGCCGGCGCATACAGGTGAAGATCAGCCTTCCTGCCCATCAGGTTGTATGTGGAGAGAAGCGGATATACACCAAAGAAGTGATCACCGTGAAGATGACTGATAAATATATGGTTGATTCTCCCGAAGCGGATCTTATGTTGGCGCATCTGCATCTGGGCACCCTCGCCGCAGTCTATCAAAAACAACCGCTCATGCACATTGAGTACATGAGCGGTGGGATATCGGTCTGAGGTGGGCAGAGCAGAGCTTGTACCCAGTATGGTAAGCCTGAAAGCCATGCCTCCTCCTCTCCTCAGGAGATCAGTTTCTCGGCCTCTTCAGTATCAGCGGTTATGGATAGCACAGTGTCAAGCTGAGAGATGGTAATAAGCCTCTCAACAGCTTCATTGAGTCCGCACAGAACAAAGGTACCTCCAGCATTCTTGCAAAGCCTGTTGGCCACCAGAATGGCGCTCAGACCCGAAGAGTCACAATACTGACACTTCTTCAGATCAAGAATAATATTCCTTTCTCCCTTGCCGGAGATGAGTACCAGCTCCGATTTGAGTGAGGGAGCTATATGTGTGTCAAGCTTCTCAGTCTCAATACTGATTACTGTACAGTGATTCTTGTTTTGAATATTGAAGTCCATAGCTGATTGTTTTGGCAACTAAAAGTAAGGTTATTTTTTCTTTTTACCTATATTTTTAGCCTCTTTTTCTTCCATCTCCTCCTTAAGAGCAGCAAGCTCAGTTATGTCACCGAGAGTTGTCTTCTCAAGACTGGCCTTGATTTTACGGGTGGCCTTCCTGGTGCTCTCGCTCTCCGAACGTTTTGAGGAGGCTTCTGATCCTTTTCTTTCATCCTCAAAAACACGACTGTGAGAGACGATGATCTTCTTGGCTCCCTTGTTGAATTCAATCACCTTGAAATTGAGCTTGTCATCAACAGCCGCCTGTGTGCCATCCTCCTTGACAAGATGCTTCGGTGTGGCAAAACCCTCAACACCGTAGGGCAGTGCAACAATTGCGCCCTTGTCAAAGACCTCGATAACCGTACCTTCATGTATTGAATCAACTGTGAAGAGATCTTCAAATACATCCCATGGATTCTCTTCAAGCTGCTTGTGCCCCAGGCTGAGACGCCTGTTCTCCTTGTCTATCTCAAGAACAACAACCTCTATCTCTGCATCAATGGATGTAAACTCAGCAGGATGCTTGATCTTCTTGGTCCATGAAAGGTCAGATATATGTATCAGTCCGTCAACACCCTCTTCTATCTCAACAAAGACACCGAAATTGGTGAAGTTGCGCACGCGGGCCGTATGATGTGAGTTGAGACTGTATTTCTGTTCAATGTTTTCCCATGGATCAGGCTTAAGCTGCTTGATGCCGAGTGACATCTTACGCTCCTCGCGGTCAAGAGTCAGGATGACTGCCTCTACCTCGTCGCCCACTTTCATGAACTCCTGCGCGCTGCGCAGGTGCTGTGACCATGACATTTCCGACACGTGGATAAGTCCTTCAACACCCGGAGCTATTTCAACAAAAGCGCCATAATCGGCCATAACAACTACCTTGCCCTTAACCTTGTCTCCTACCTGCAGGCTCTCGCTCAGCGAATCCCACGGATGCGGGGTGAGCTGCTTGAGACCAAGAGCAATCCTCTTCTTGTCATCATCAAAGTCGAGAATAACTACATTGAGCTTCTGGTCAAGCTGTACAATCTCTTCAGGATGGTTAACCCTGCCCCATGAGAGATCAGTTATATGTATGAGTCCGTCAACACCACCCAGGTCAATGAATACACCATAAGAGGTGATGTTCTTGACAGTACCTTCAAGTACCTGGCCCTTCTCAAGCCTGGAGATGATCTCCTTCTTCTGCTGCTCAAGCTCAGCCTCAATAAGCGCCTTGTGCGACACAACCACGTTCTTGAACTCCTGGTTGATCTTTACAACGCGAAACTCCATGGTCTTGCCTACATATACGTCATAATCGCGGATAGGCTTGACATCAATCTGTGATCCGGGAAGGAACGACTCGATTCCGAAAACGTCAACTATCATACCTCCCTTGGTCCGGCACTTGATGTAGCCCGTGATGATCTCATTGTTTTCCAGAGCTGAGTTAACACGGTCCCATGAATTGTATGCCCTGGCTTTCTTGTGCGAAAGCACCAGCTGACCCTTCTTGTCCTCCTGGCTCTCAACATAAACCTCAACCATGTCACCTACCTTGAGATCAGGATTGTAGCGGAATTCATTAAGGCTCACCACACCCTCGGACTTCTGCCCGATATTGATAACTACCTCACGGTTATTCATCGAGATCACTCTCCCTTCAACTACCTCGTCAACGGCAACGGTTGACAGGGTCTCCTCATAAAGCTTCTCCTGGTCTGCGCGACTGCTCTTTGATGAGAAGCCATCCTTCTCATATGCGTCCCAGTCAAATTCTTCAGGTGTCACGGCTCCAGCTGCCATGGCTGCTGCAGACTCTTCAGCCTTCACCTTTTTTTCTTTCTTTTCTTTCAGAATGGGCTGTTCCTCATCAACCATCTCACCTGCTGACTCAACCACTACCTCATCCTTCTTTTCAATTTCCGCTCCGGTCTCATTCACGTTAACCTCTTCGTTCGCAATGCTGCCGGCCTTTTCGTTATTTTCACTCATTTTAATAAATTAATTGAACATTAATAAGTTAGACATTATGTTGTTTAAAAATTGCTTGCAAAGATAATTATTTTTTGATTTCAGACATGAACAAGA
>JAAZBN010000229.1 GCA_012513795.1 Bacteroidales bacterium
AGGAACAATAGGCTCGAACCAGGTTTTAAAACTGGCCGAAGGAATAATGTCACGAATTATTTCCAGACAGTTATTCCAAACCTCATCGTGTGACTTGTTCATTCAGATTAAAATTAAAAACTCGCTTATTTTATCTGGTGCTGAAACCCGGGACAATATTTGTAAAAAAAAAGGTAAAAAAAAAAATTTTTTCTATTGACTTTTACATTTATTCTTTACTGTAATGACCATCAGGTCCTTAAAACAGGGAACATTCATCAAAATTTATAACTAACTAATGATCAGTACTATACGAAAAAAGCAATGTATTACAAGAAGTTATGAAGATGAGGATATGATGGTCCGGATATTCCTTATACCTCACGGAAGCTAAAATCAGCAATTAATGCACTGAAACATAGAGGTTTTGTATTATTGGGGCAAATCATTCCTGCTTTTTACCAAAAAGTGAGAAATGGACATATTTCTTCGGATTTTCCTTCATGTCCCGAAGTAACATGTCGAGATTATAGAGGGTATTGCTGAGATTTGTGTAGAGACTGTCATTGGCGATAAACTTTCCGGCCGTTCCTTCTCCCTGGCTTATACCTTTTACTATGCCTTCAAGATTGGTAAGAGATGACTTGAGCGAGCCGAGGGTTGCTCCCATATCGGCCGCTGCTACTGCATCCGAAATACCGCTGATGTTCTTAATGGTGGAATCGAGCGTTGCGCTGTTGGCAGAGAGCATTGAAGTGAAAGCCTGCAGGTCCTCAATGGCTGTGATCAGCTCATCCTTACTGCTGTTTGATACCTCCTTCAGGCTTGAGGTGACAGAGGAGACATTGGCCATGGTTGACCTTATATCAGCTGTCATCCCGGGAGTGAAGACGTCATTCAGTGCAGAGATAACTGAATCAAGGCTGACAATCATGTTTGTAATATTTCCCTCCAGCGGCGTGATGGTTGAACTCAGCCTGTCAAGAATGGAGGCAGCCACATAACCCGACAGGGTGTCATGATTATGGCACATTTCATTGCTGTCTCCCATCCGAAGAATAATCTTCATTCCTGCTATCAGGGTTGCTGTTGTTATCTCCGCCTCAGTGTCCATGGGAATATTGAAATGTTTGTCCACTGACAATGACACCAGAATGCGGCCTGAACCGTCATTTATCAGTTTTACGTCCTGGACCACACCTGCCTGATATCCGTTGATCTCAACAGGATTTGACTCAGTCAGTCCGGCAATGTTATCATAAACAATATGATATGTGTCAGTGCTGGTAAAAAGTGCAGTGCCCTTGAGAAACTCAAACATGAGTATGAATGCAATGATGGTGATCAGTGCAACCGCTCCGACCTTTACCTCATGGGATATCTTCATAGGTCTGTTATTTTCTTTTCTTTGCTTCAATAGCCTCTCTCAGAGGCATTATTTTTCCATTCCTTACAGCAATGACGAAGGCATCGGGAAACCTGCCCGTAAGTGTTCGTCGGTGCTTCAGCGCATCATCATATAAAACGAATTTTCCCGACACATATTTAGTCCGTTCCCCATCTTCTATGGTACTGACCTGGTCAACCCCCTTCAACTGACTCTGATTCAGCGTTCTTCCCCTGGGCATGGCTGCTACCTGAACCATGAATACTATTTCTTCGTCATCTGTGCCGGAGGCTTTGACTGTAACTGCTGAAGCCGGAATGCCACCGGCATTGTTTGCCGGCGTGGCTGATTCTGCTTTTGGTGGATCCGTAACTGTTGCACTGGTTTGTGCCGGAGCGGTAACAGACCGGGAATTGACTGACGTGGCTTTGCTTCCGCCAGTGACCTCTTCCGTGATAAGGCCTGCGGCGCTGTCTGCCTTTCCGTCAGCCCGGTCTGTTGTCTCAGCCCTGAGACCTCCGTTATTTAATCCTGAACGGTTGTCAATGACCTGCTTGTAGTCCCTGAAAGCCCTGAAGATTGCAGATGCAAGATAGTCCTGACCCAGCTCTGACAACAGGAACTTTTCCTCTTCAGGATTGGTGACAAAACCCAGCTCCACAAGCACCGAGGGCATGGTTGTCCTCCAGAGTACCTGGAATCCTGCCTGCCTGACACCTCTGTCCCTTCGCCCGACCCTGTCACGGAACTGGTCCTGTATCAGTGTGGCGAACTCAGTGCTCTGCTTGAGATAGGTGTTCTGCATCAATGAGAATATGATATATGACTCAACCGAATTAGGATCGAAACCTTCGTATTTGGTCTCGTAATCCTTTTCAAAGGTGATCACGGAGTTTTCCTTCATTGCCACCTGCAGGTTGGCCTCATCCATGGTCTGCCCCAGTACATATGTCTCCGCACCTGTAAAACGCTTGTCAGTCATTGCATTGGAATGAATGGAGATGAACAGGTCCGCCTTGTGTCTGTTGGCAATCTCGGCTCTCTCAGCCAGACCGATGAAAGTATCATCATCCCTCGTGTATACAACCTTTACGTCATTTAGATACTTTTTGATATAATTACCTGTCTTGAGGGCTACAGCCAGATTGATATTCTTTTCCCTGGAGCGGGAGCCGACAGCGCCGGGATCCCTTCCTCCGTGACCTGCATCAATAACCACAACCCATTCATCCTCTGCGGGCAACGGTTGTGCAAAAAGGGCTGCTGGCACAGAAATTGCTGCCACCAGAAAGGCACCTGCCAGAATATCTTTTAAGCCTCTTATTTTGGTACTTTGCCGCATTACTGCTATGCGAATTTTAATTAGTTTTGTCGCTGGCATGTCAGAGATGCACAACAACTACGCAAAAATAGCATTTAACTTGCATTTTATCGCACAAAGATTGTTTGTG
>JAAZBN010000230.1 GCA_012513795.1 Bacteroidales bacterium
CTCTGCCTGCTGCTGTCAGTGCATGAAGGGAGATGGCCGTTTGCACGCGTCCGGGTATTATCACCGAGACCCTGATGTTGTCAGTATGATGCTCCAGTAGCAGTGTCTCGAAGAATCCGTGGAGAGCCTGTTTGGAGGCTGAATAGGCTGACCGGAGCGGGAACCCGAAACGGCCTGAGATGGAGCTGGTGGCTGCTATATGTCCTCCACCGGCGGCAATCATGTGGGGCAGGACCGCTTTTGTCAGGGCTATGGTGCCGAAGTAGTTTATCTCCATGATCCGTCGGTCAAGCCAGAGTGGTGTATCCTTCAGCAGGGCCCGCTGGCTGATACCTCCTATATTAAGCAGCATGTCAACCCTGCCTTCCTTTTGTATTACATTGTCAACCAGGGTCCTGATATCAGATGTGTCACTGAGGTCAAAGGTGACGGATGAAACGCTTCCCTTCATCCCGGAGCATTCCTCCTTCACCCGTTCCAGTCCGGCACTGTCATTGGATGATGCTATGACCCTGCTGCCACTCTCTGCAAAAGCCTTTACCAGCGCCTCACCTATGCCTGAGGATGCCCCGGTGATCCATACCACCTTGCCTGTAAAGATATCTTTCATGGTCAGAATGACGAAACGCGCCTGACAAGATTGCCGTAGGTGCTGTGCAGCTTCCGGAACAGGGGATTGCCCTTGCGTTTAAGGTTCCATATTCTCAGACCGCCGACGGTGCGGATGAATAGCAGGAACCAGTTCCAGGCCAGTATCCCAAGCACCGGGATCATCATGAAAGCCAATATGGCCAGCCACCAGGGCTTGATGAAGATCAGGGCCAGGATGAGGTAGAGGGGACCAAAGATAAAGCTCAGACCCAGAAAGAATCCATAACGGGCTGTGCTTATGAAGGCGGGATCTTTCGACTTTATTGCCTGAAGGTAAGCAACCTGGAATGTCAGTATGTTCAGTGCCGCCCCTGCAATGAAGACAGGCAGGCTGGCAAGGAGCAGGAGGGCAGAGAGAAAGAGCCATCCGGGAGAATGCTTCTTCTTCCTGAGGTGACGGTAGGTAACCTTGAGCTGGGAGGCCAGGCTCTTTACCGTCATGGATTCGTTACACAACTCACTGTAACTTTCAGGATCCGCAGTGCGCAGCTCATTGACCTTATTGATAAGCCTCTGGTCACGAAAGAGTTTGGGGTACCTGATCCTGTCACTGTATTTCTCGTTTACTATGCTTCGAAGTTCATTGATGGCATCATAGTTCTCCTCATCCTCTATGTGAACCATCACTTTCTTCATTTCATCCGAAAGCCTGTCGCGCAGCTCCACTATAGCCCTGTTGGGATTTGCACGGTATGATTCATAATATTCGGAAACATGTATAGGGTGGCCGTATACCACTGTGAGCACCTGCCTGAAACGCCAGTAGTGCGAGTACTCAAGTCCTACCGGAACAATATTAATCTCTTTGCTGAACCCGGAGGCTTCAGCTGTCTGGAAGGCAATGCGGCAGATTCCTTTCTTCAGCTGCCTCAATTTCCTGTAGGTGGCGTGGTTCCCTTCCGGAAGTATCACCACTCCGTTACGGTTTTCCATCACGCGCATGGTATCACGGAAAGTTTCGTCATTCTGCCTGACGGCATCAAAGCCATCCCTGATCCGGTAAACCGGCAGTATCTTCAGAAAATAGAGAATACGCGCCACCACCTTTTTCCTGAAAATGTCCGCCCTGGCAAGAAAGACCAGCTGGCGGTTGAGGGTACAGATCACAGCCATGGCATCCATCAGCGCATTCTGATGATTGGGAGCCAGGATGGTGGGAACTGAAAAATCAATATTGTCTTTACCCAATGCAATTACCTTGCGGTAGAAAATGTAGTTGTGCCAGAAATCTACATACTTCTTGAGAAGCTGATAGAAAACGTCATACTTTTCTATGTTCTTTTTACCCATTCCGAAACC
>JAAZBN010000231.1 GCA_012513795.1 Bacteroidales bacterium
ACGGTACGGAGGTGATCTTCATCCCGGATGAGGCCATGTTCGGTAACTTCCACTACATCTCCGAGTATGTTGAGAGCATGATGAAGAACTATTCATACCTCAACGCAGGTATGATCATCAACCTCAACGGCAACAAGATCGTCTCGCGTAACGGCCTCGTTGACCTCCTGAATGACAACATGAACCGTGAGGGGCTCTATCCCATTATCCATCTCAGGGGTGATGACATAGAAGTTGCCCTGACTCACGGCATGCAGTACGGAGAAGATTATTACAGCTTCGTCAACGGCCAGCATACCTCGCAGGGTGGAACACATCTTATCGCGTTCCGCGAAGCGATAACCAGGACGGTAAAGGAGTTCTTCAAGAAGGACTTTGATGCTTCAGACATCAGGTCGTCAATAATAGCCGCAATATCCGTGAAGATAGAGGAGCCTATCTTTGAATCGCAGACAAAAACCAAGCTGGGCTCGAAGGATATGGGGCCACAGGGGCCTACTGTACGTAACTATATCGTTGACTTTATCCGCAAGCATCTTGATGACTACCTGCACAAGAACGGGGAGACAGCCCGTATTATGCTGAAAAAGATACAGGAGTCGGAGAAGGAGCGCAAGGCCATCAGCTCAATACAAAAGCTGGCCCGGGAACGGGCAAAGAAGGTGAGCCTGCACAACCGCAAGCTGCGTGACTGTCGCATACACTACAACTCAAATGATGAACGCAGGCTTGAGTCAACACTCTTTATCACCGAGGGCGACTCTGCCAGCGGCTCCATCACCAAGTCGCGCAACGTGGAGACCCAGGCTGTCTTCAGCCTCAGGGGCAAGCCGCTCAACAGTTACGGGCTGACAAAGAAGATAGTTTACGAAAATGAGGAGTTCAACCTGTTGCAGGCTGCCCTTAACATAGAGGAATCTCTTGATGACCTGCGTTATAATCAGGTAGTGATAGCCACTGATGCCGATGTGGACGGAATGCATATCAGGCTGCTCCTTCTGACTTTTTTCCTCCAGTTCTTCCCCGACCTGGTGCGTAAGGGACATGTATATATTCTTCAGACACCCCTCTTCAGGGTACGCAACAAGAAGCAGACCCGCTATTGTTACTCTGATGAGGAGCGACTAAAGGCCATTAAGGACCTGGGACCTGATCCGGAGATAACCCGTTTCAAGGGGCTCGGCGAAATATCGCCAGACGAATTTGTTCACTTCATCGGAAAAGATATGCGCCTGGAGCCCGTCATTATGAAGAAATCAGACCCGTACACACAGTTCCTGGAGTTTTACATGGGCAAGAATACGCCTGAGCGTCAGGATTTTATTATTGACAACCTGCGGGTCGAGGAAGAGATCCCCGAGATTGCCCAGGTGTGAGTGAAGGCTGCAGCAGATTATGAAAGAAATGGATCCTTTTGAACTTATCCCCGACGAAGAAGGCGGGGAGAAGGAAGTAACCAATACAGGAAACATCCCTGAAGCCCTGCATACCGTAACGGCGTTGTCAGGTATGTACCAGGACTGGTTTCTTGATTACGCGTCATATGTTATTCTTGAGCGTGCAGTGCCCCATATTTCAGACGGGCTTAAGCCGGTGCAGCGCAGGATACTTTACTCCATGAAAAGGATGGATGACGGACGCTTCAACAAGGTAGCAAACATCATCGGTCATACAATGCAGTTCCATCCTCACGGTGATGCTTCAATAGGTGATGCGCTCGTGCAGCTGGGACAGAAGGAGCTGCTGGTGGAATCGCAGGGGAACTGGGGAAACATACTTACCGGTGACGGCGCAGCAGCTCCCAGGTATATAGAGGCAAGACTCTCAAAGTTCGCCCTGGAGGTGACCTTCAACAGCAAGACCACCGAGTGGATGAGCTCCTATGACGGCAGAAACAGGGAACCTGTCACCCTCCCGGTGAAGTACCCGTTATTACTGGCTATGGGGGTGGAAGGGATAGCTGTGGGACTCTCATCCAAGATTCTGCCCCATAATTTCAATGAACTGATAGATGCGTCCATCAGTTACCTGCAGGGGAAGCCCTTTGAGATCTATCCTGATTTCCCCACAGGAGGGATGATAGATGTATCAAAATACAATGACGGTGCCAGAGGTGGAGTGGTGAAAGTCAGAGCCAGGATCGAAAAGAGTGACAGAAGGGGGCTGGTGATAACCGAAATACCATTCGGACGCACCACCTCATCACTCATTGAATCAATAGTAAAGGCCAATGACCGTGGCAAGATCAAGATCAGGAAGATAGATGACAACACTGCCGGCGGGGTGGAAATAGTCATTCAGCTCCAGAGCGGTGTATCACCTGACAAAACCATTGATGCACTGTATGCATTCACTGACTGCGAACTATCCATTTCACCCAATGCATGCGTCATTACTGACGAAAACAAGCCTGCCTTCATTGGAGTAAGTGATATCCTAAGGCACTCGGCTGACCAGACGGTGAAGCTCCTAACCCGTGAGCTGGAGAT
>JAAZBN010000232.1 GCA_012513795.1 Bacteroidales bacterium
GTATTATCTTGGCTTTGATCCGTACACCGGCCAAAAGGTTTATGTTGCTAATGATATTGCGGAAAAGAGGAGGCAGAAGGGGTACTTCTTTAGGAAGTAGGCAGTAGGCAGTACCAGTAGGCAGTAGTCATTGTCATCAATGTGACTGCTGAGTGCCGATTGGAGGTTGCTGACTAAAAAAACAGCCGGTCAGGCCGGCTGTTTTTTCAATCATTCGTATTCCTTCAGGATGGTTTTAACATCATCCGGTGCCACCCTTCCGTAGGTCTTCTCACCGACGAGGACCACCGGGGCCAGTCCGCATGCACCCACGCAGCGAAGGCTTGAGAGGGAGAACTTGCCGTCAGGTGTTGTCTGTCCCACCTGTATGGCCAGTTCCTTCTTGAACTCATCAAGCACCTTTTCCGCTCCTCTCACGTAGCAGGCAGTACCCATACAGATGCTTATGGGGTATTTGCCCTTGGGAGTCATGGTAAAGAAGGAATAAAAGGTTACTACTCCGTATACCTGGGCTGTTGAGATATTCAGCCTGGATGCAATCACCTCCTGCACCTCGGCAGGCAGGTACCCGAAATGTTCCTGTGTCTTGTGAAGGACATTGATCAGTTCCAGCGGCTCATTATCAAAGGAATCGCAGATACTGATTATCTTGTCAACATCTTCCTGTCTCAGTTCTATCTTTATACTTGACATCTCTTTGATTTTTAAAGTTTATTACCAGGGTCTCACTGTTTGACAACAATCTTTGCTTTTTTGTCAAAATAGTGCGTATGCAGCAGGTGGTGAGCCTTCTCGCTGTTGGGTTCGCCAAGGTATTCCTTGTAGAGCTGAACGATGTACGGGTTTTCATGTGACACCCTTATCGGCTTATTCTTATCCTCTTCATAAATTGCCCTGGCTCTGGCTTTAAGGACAGATGAATCTCCATGGTGCAAAGGTTGACCTCCGCCGCCGATGCATCCTCCCGGGCAGGCCATTACTTCAATTGCATGGAACTTTGAGCGTCCGGCTTTGACCTCATCAAGCAGCTTGCGTGCGTTGCCCAGTCCGTGAGCTATACCTATGTTGAGCGGGAAACCGTCAAAGTCTATCGTTGCCTGTCTCACGCCGTCCATGCCTCTCAGTTCAGTAAAATCAAGGCGATTAAGCTTCTTGCCCGTAAATAATTCATAGGCTGTTCTTACTGCTGCCTCAATCACCCCACCGGTATTTCCAAAAATGACGCCAGCCCCGGTTGATTCACCCAGTGGCCTGTCAAAGTCAGAGTCGGGGAGATTGACAAAGTCAATGTTAGCCTGTCTGATGAAGTGAGCCAGCTCGCGGGTTGAGATGGAGAAGTCAACATCAGGATTGCCGTCAACCGAGAATTCAGATCTCTGGCTCTCATATTTTTTAGCCAGGCAGGGCATGATGGATACGACAACCATGTTCTTGCGGTTGATGTTTATCTTTTCGGCAAAGTATGACTTGGCAATAGCGCCGAACATCTGCTGTGGTGATTTGGCAGTAGAGGGAACATCCTTCAGTTCCGGGTAGTTGTGTTCAAAGAAGTTGACCCAGCCCGGACAGCAGGAGGTAAGGATTGGAATATTGGCATTTTTGTCTCCGGCAAGGAATTTTTTCAGCCTGTTAAGGAATTCTGTTCCTTCCTCCATGATTGTAAGGTCAGCTGCAAAGTCTGTATCGAAGACATAGTCGAAGCCCAGTTCTCTGAGGGCAGTGACCATCTTGCCGGTTACGAGTGTACCAGGTTTCATCCCGAACTCTTCGCCCAGTGCGGCACGCACTGCAGGAGCTGTCTGAACCACCACGGTCTTTGCAGGATCCACTATGGCGCTGAGAACATCACGTGTATGGTCCACCTCTGTCAGGGCGCCTGTGGGGCATACCGCAACGCACTGGCCGCAGTAGGTGCAGGGCGAATGTTCCAGGTTCTGCTCATAAGCAGGGCCTACGGCAGCCATGAACCCTCTGTTGAAAGCGCCTATGGCGCCCACGGTCTGCACCTCGTTGCACATCATCTCGCAGCGGCGGCACATGATGCACTTGTCAAGATCACGTATGATCGATGGCGAGGTGTCTTTCCTGTAGGTTGACATCTCGGCTATCTCCTGGCATGGTATCTCCCTGATGCCAAGCCTGTGAGCCATATCCTGGAGTTCGCAGTTGCCCGACTTTGGACAGATGAGACAGTCTTTCGGGTGATCGGAGAGAATGAATTCCATCACTGTCCTGCGTGCATTCATTACCCTGGGGGTGTGGGTCCGGATAACGGAGCCCTCATCGCATTTTGTTATACAGGCGGGGGACAGGTTCCTGCGTCCCTGTACCTCTACAACACATATCCTGCAACCGCCAGGTTTGTTTTCTATGTTCAGATCGTCAAGCCTCATATGGCACAGGGTGGGAATATCTATTCCCATCTTCCTTGCGGCATCGAGGATAGTTGTTCCTTTCTCGACCTCAATCTGTTTGTTGTCTATTGTAAGCTTTATTGTTTCCATCGTCAGTCTTCCTGGTATTAGTTGATTAGCACAGCACCAAATTTGCATTTCTCGAAGCAGGCCCCGCATTTGATGCATTTATCCTGGTCAATGAAGTGCGGTTCCTTGCGTTCGCCTGTGATGGCGTTGACAGGGCATGCCCTGGCACAGGCAGTACAGCCTACGCACTTGTCAACAATGATTGAATATTTCATCAGGTCACGGCACTGTCCTGCCGGGCATCTCTTTTCAGTAACGTGAGCCACATACTCATCCCAGAAGTTGTTCATGGTTGAGAGTACCGGATTGGGCGATGTCTGTCCGAGTCCGCAGAGCGATGTGTCCTTGATAACATTGCACATGTTCCTTAGGCGGTCAAGATCAGCCATGGTGCCGTTGCCTTTGGTGATATGGGTCAGCAGCTCATGGAGTCTCTTATTACCTATGCGGCAGGGGGCGCATTTACCGCAGGACTCTTCCACCGTGAACTCGAGGAAGAATTTTGCGATGGAGACCATACAGTCGTCCTCGTCCATGACAATCATACCACCTGATCCCATCATTGATCCGGCAGCTACCAGGTTGTCGAAGTCTATAGGTGTGTCAAGGTGCTCTTCTGTCAGGCAGCCGCCTGAAGGACCGCCGGTCTGCACAGCTTTAAACTTCTTGCCGTTCTTAATGCCGCCGCCGATCTCAAAGATTATTTCCCGTAGTGTGATACCCATGGGAACTTCTATAAGACCTACGTTATTGATCTTTCCTGCAAGGGCAAAAACCTTTGTGCCTTTTGATTTTTCTGTTCCTATGGAAGAGAACCATTCCCACCCTTTGTTTATGATCACCGGAACATTGGCAAAAGTCTCCACGTTATTGACGTTGGTAGGCAAGCCAAGGAATCCGCTTTCTGCGGGGAAAGGGGGTTTATTTGTCGGTTCGCCGCGCTGGCCTTCCATGGAGTGGATGAGAGCTGTCTCCTCACCGCATACGAATGCACCTGCGCCATAGCGCAGTTCAATGTCGAAGCTGAAGCTGGTTCCCAGTATATTCTGTCCAAGCAGGCCGTAACCGCGTGCCTGGTCAATGGCTATCTTGAGGCGCTGGATTGCCAGCGGGTATTCAGCCCTGATATAGATAAGCCCTCTGGATGCACCGGTAGCATAGCCGCAGATGGCCATTGCCTCAAGGACAGAGTGCGGATCGCCTTCAAGCACCGAACGGTCCATGAATGCTCCCGGGTCACCCTCGTCAGCGTTACAGACCACATACTTCTGGTCAGCCTTGTTTTTTGATGCTATCTCCCACTTCAGACCGGTTGGGAAACCGGCGCCGCCGCGGCCACGAAGGCCTGATTTTTTCATTATATCAATGACGTCAGCAGCAGTAAGCTCTCCTATACATTTGCCAAGAGCTGCATAACCGTCACGTGCAATATATTCATCAATGTTTTCGGGATTGATGAAACCGCAGTTGCGAAGTGCTATACGGATCTGCTTCCTGTAGAATCCCATGTGCTTTGAGTCATTCACTGCCTCTTTGCTTACCGGATCAACATAAAGAAGCCGGTGCACAGGTCTTCCCTTGATTACATGCTCTGCCACGATTACTGCGGCGTCCTCAGGCTTCACATGGACATAGAAGGTATTGTCAGGCATTACCTTAACAACCGGGCCTTTTTCACAGAAGCCAAAGCAACCTGTGGTTATCACCTGTACCTCATTGCTGAGGCCCTTTTCCTCAATCTCCCTCTTCAGACTCTCAACAATGAGACTGCTTTCCGAAGCGCGACAACCAGTCCCGCCGCAGACAAGAAGGTGCATTCTGAATTTTGACATTATACTGTTCCTCCCTGTTATTAGTCTATTTTTTCGTAGTTAACCGGTATGATCCCTTCAACCAGTTCGCCGTTCTTAATGTACTTCTCAATGATCTCGTCGGCCCTTTTCCTGTCAACAAAGCCGTAAACAACGGGTTCCCTGCCGGGGAGCTGAACCTCAACAGTGGGTTCGGCATAGCAGTAACCCATGCATCCTGTCTGGGTCACTACGGCAGCTATGCCTCTTTTGTCAAGTTCCTCAACGAAAAACTCCATGATTGGCTTGGCCCCTGACGCAATACCGCAGGTAGCCATCGCAACCTTGACCTGAACGAGACCTTCGGGATTGTCACCCTTGACTCTCAGATCAAGCTTTTCCCTTGCTTCCTCGCGGATCTTCCTTAAGTCTGCTAGTGATTTGATTTTTTCCATTTCAAGTATTATTTGTCTTTATTTTCCGTACGCCTGAATAGCAGCGCAAATCTATCCTCAATATGTTACTAAATTCCTAATATTTGTCATATCCCGGCTGATAATTTCTCAGTTCGGCAACATTCTGACTGATGATTTCTTTCAATGATCTGACAATGGTCAGGTCTGTCAGAGCATCCTCGCCGAGTTCCTCCCTTATCTGGCCGGATGAGATACTCCAGCGGCCACCTTCACAGAGGTGGTTATAAACGATATTGATCCCGGGGTATGACAGTATGAGCAGGGCTATGGTCCCGCTGACATCACCCAGCGGGGGTCTGTCAAGATGGCTGTATCTGAAGGTGGCAATCACTGTGGTGCCTGTTCCCGGGACTGATTCTATGTTCATCTCTCCCCCGGATATCCGGGCATTCATCTGAAGGAGCGGCAGCCCCATACCCACCTTTCTGGTTTTCCTGGAGGTAAACCACGGGTCAGATGCCCTGATGCAGGCATCAGGTTCCATCCCTCTGCCATTGTCAGCAATGGTCAGTGTCAGAGTGTCAGCAGCAATGGATTCGTTCAGCGTGACGGTGATCTCACTGGCATCTGCCCTGACCGAGTTCTGTGTAATATCCATTATATGCAGAGCAATCTCCTTCATGGCAGATCTGTCATTATATATCTTCCCTCTTCGCCTCTCAGAGCCATAGCCAGCTCCTCAAATGAGGGATGATCAATCATGTACGTAGTGAATCGCCTGCCTATATGTTCCGGGATATGGGCATCAGAATTGCGGATGACCGGGTGGAGCAACTCAGGTGTTCGTCCCACTACCTCCACTGCGTCTATGTAAAGATCGTCAGGAATGAATCCGAGCTGACTGATGATGCTCATTGATGGCCGGTCAATATGGGCCGGGATGAAGAGACCACCGCGAATGTGAGCTGCAGCCTCCACCTCATCAAGTGTGGCATTAAGTGCTGCCGTAAGGAAGTGGTCTATCCGGAGAATAATGTTTTCCTTTTCATCAATGACAACCTGGTCACCGAAGATATCGGGATTGTAGGGGATATGTGCGTTGTGCATGTCAATCCATTCCTGGAATGATATTCTTGCTTTCTCGTCAGGCAGTAGTACCAGTGAATGAACATCCTCTGCGCTGGTGACCTCTGCTGCTCTGAGGACAGTTATGCCTGCCCTTTTACCCAGGGTGACTGTCAGCTCGCAATGCAGGGTGCTGTTGTGATCAGAGACGGCAATCATTTCCAGTCCTTTTGCTGCTGCGAGTGAGATAATCTCCCGGGGGGTCATCTCCAGTGAGCCGCATGGCGAAAGGAGGGAGTGGATATGAAGATCTGCCCTGATCGGTCTCATGGTCAGCTTATAAGAGAGTAAAGCCTGCCTGCAATCTCGAAAGTAGGCAGGTCGGTGCCCAGCACCGGTATCGACTCTTCGTTGCTTTGTGACACGGTGTCATCGCCAGGCTTCTCGCCGCAGGTGATGATAACTGCTGAGAGATCACGCAGTGATGCTATTGCCACCACATTGCGATGGGTCTGTATGGTGATCCACGCACTGCCCGCCGTGGCATGTCCCATCACATCACTCAGCAGGTCGGAGGCGTATCCTCCCGTAACCTCCCGGCCCAGGCCATCATGTCCTGAGAAGATCTTCAGGTTCAGCTTTTCAACGATGTCAGTTACTTTCATTTTCAGCTCCTTTCTTATTGCAGTTCTTGATAAAATTATTTTCTCCCCAAATCTGTTTCATTATACTTGCTGATCTCTCACGGTCCATCAGCTCCTTTTCCATATTTGACTCGCGTATGAAGACGCACTGTGAGATGTCACCCCGGTGACGGACAATATCCTCAGCGAGAGCCTGGCAGGATGGGGCTCCGCAGAGACCGCAGTCGATGCCCGGCAGCCAGCACATCAGGCGTCTTGACCGCTTCATCATTCGCATTGCCTCATCGCGGTCACCTGAAAGGCGGTACATTGAACGTGGTTTGATGTCTGTAGTTATATTAACCTTCCTCATAAGGTAATCGCTATAGGCCTCAATATCAGACATATCACCATTTTTGCGGGTTGTTTCTCCGGGTTTCACGTTACGGGCTTTCCTGCGCAGCCGTTCAGCCACCAGGAACCGGTTTGATGAAAGGAGTACACCGCCGGCACAACCCTCGTCACAGGCCCTCAGCTCCAGGTAATCTACTCCCGTGATCTCATCATTCTCCAGTTTTTCGAGAAATTCCGTCACATTGTTCATGCCGTCGATAGCCAGTGTGCTGCCGTTGATGCATGATGCCTCGCCGTCAGTAAGGCTCCAGAGGAGGGTGTCAGGATCAACCGAGTAGGCATGACCGTCATCATGAGACAACTCTCCCTTATTTCTTAGTGTCCGGTTGATCATATTAAAGATGAAGTCCATGTTGATCACTCCTGAGATAGGGCTTGACTCATCACCTACGGGTGATTTTACAGCAGCAATCTTGGCCGCACAGGGGGTGACGTAAAAGACGCCTATCTCAGCGTTGTGAGCACCCCGGTCACGAAGTACCTTACGGCAGTAAAAGGCTGCCATATCCAATGGAGCCTTTACTGTGGAAAGATTTTTGATCAGGGCGGGGAACCGCACCTGTATGAGGCGGACGATAGCCGGGCAGTAGCTTGATATGACAGGGCGGGGGAGATTTCTTGCATTCATCATCTGATCAATGGCAGGTTTGAGTATCTCGGCGCCATGTTCAACCTCATACACCCACGTGAATCCCATACTCTTCAGTACTGCGCTGATATCGGCCATGGAGACCTCATGCCTGAACTGCCCGTGAAGCACTGAAGGTACCAGTGCCACCCTGTGACTGTAGTCGAATACACGACTGAAGTCGTCCTGTTCAATGATGATGGCATGCACCGGGCACTTTCTGAAGCACTCGCCGCAGTCAATGCAGCGGTCCTCTATCAGGCAGGCTTTGCCGTTGCGTATGCGGATAGCCTCGGTCGGGCAGACCCTCATGCAGAGGGAGCAACCGGTGCATAAATCCTCACGGATGGTCAGAGCATGGTGAAAGAAGCCGTTTTTCATTTTTTCAGACAGCGTTGCTGTTCAGGTTGATTGTAATTTCAAGCGTGGTGCCCTTGCCCGGTTCGCTGTTTATCACGAACCTGTCAGCGTTGGCACTGATATTGGGCAGTCCCATCCCTGCCCCGAATCCCATCTCCCTCACTTCGGGAGAGGCTGTTGAATAGCCCTTCTGCATGGCCTGCTCAATATTGGCAATGCCGGGGCCGTTATCAGTGAGCTTCAGGAAGATTGAGTCAGTGTTAAGGTCTACACTGATCACGCCGTCCCATGCATGAGCTACAATATTTACTTCAGCCTCATAAAGACAGACCACCACTCTTTTGATGACAGTGTTGTCCACACCGAGCTGCTTCAGCATCTTTTTTACCTGGCTTGATGCATAACCTGCCCGGGTGAAATCACCTCCTGTGACCTTATATTCGAAGCTCATTGCCATGTTAAATCAGAAAAGAGGTTTCATCCCTGCCCTGTAAAGTTCTCCCGAAGCCCTGAACATGGTTGAAGGGCATGTGATCAGGGTCATACCCAACTCTTCGGCAAGGTTTTTCATCTCCGGGGTAACTGATTTGTTTCTTACGAACAGAATGCAGTTTATGTCTGACATCTCGGCCGTCCGGATGGTCTGCAGATTTGCAAGCCCGGTAATGAGTAGGAGGTTATTGCAGTTTATTGTCAGTACATCGCTCATCAGATCGGAGGCGAAAGCATAAGTAACCTCATGGCTGTTTCTGTCACTGCTGCATACCAGTTCTCCGTTTAATACAGAGCAGATCTCTTCAACTTTCATTTTGCGGGTCTTTGATACATTAATAATAAGGCAGTGCAAAGATATAAATTTAATGTGAATAAATTCACACTGTTAAAAAAATAACGCAAAATGGCATGATTAATTGCTGCGTGTTTATTTGTTTTTAATTTAAATTATTTAATATCTGATATTTGCAAATTCAGACCCGGGTTTCCAGCCGGGTCTGATATCACTTGTAACAATTTTATAAGCCACTTCAAGGATTGCCTGTGCATCTTCAGCGACACCATCGAAGTTCATCTCGGGGTAGAAGTTATCAGCAGGCTTATGGTATCTGTTGGCAAGATAGTCCCTTTCCTGTTCAGCAGCCCACTCTTTGCCATGCTCCCTGCTGTCGAAGTTACCGCGGGCGAAGAGGGAAGGTATGCCTACGCGTGCGAAAGGGAAGTGGTCAGAGCGGAAATACATGCCGGTTTCAGGGTGTGGATCAGGCATTATGTACCTGTCCTGATGGCGGGCTGCATCAGCAAGCAGGTCATCCAGTTCCGACTGTCCGTAGCCGGTCACCATGATGTCTTTCATCCTTCCGATTGGCAACAGCAGGTCATTGTTAAAGGCAGCAATAATGTTTTGCACCTCAACGGGGGGATGGGTTGCAAACCATGTTGATCCCAGCAGGCCCTGTTCTTCGGCTGTAGGGAAGAAGATGATCACTGACCTTTCAGGTCTCTTCTTCATCGAAGCAAAGGCTTCACCGATTTCAAAAGCCCATGCCATGGAGGTGCCGTTATCGACTGCACCGTTGTAGATGGAGTCGCCGTTCTCCTTTTCTCCAATCCCGAAGTGATCCCAGTGAGCGGAGAGGATGACACACTCCTCCGGACGGGTGGTGCCGCGATGTATTCCTGCCACGTTGAAGGAGTTGTTCCTGGTATGGCTGTTGTTAAGTTTCAGGGAGATGGATGCTTCGGTTTCAAATCCTTTATATCCCGGCTGACAGGCATTTTTCTGAAGGGATTCCACATCATGTCCGAGCATATTGAACAGTCGTGAGGCCGCTTCGGCATTCAGCCATCCGGTCACCGGACAGGGTTCAAGACCGTCTTTCGCTGTCTCCATGTACAATCCAGGCGATAATGAGCTCTTACGCGGGATTGAATAATCATATCCGGCGCCGGTAGTCTCATGGATTATAAGTATTGCTGCAGCACCTTGTCTGGCTGCCTCTTCGTACTTGTAGGTCCACCGGCCGTAATAGGTCATTTCCTTACCCTTGAACAGGGTTGAGTCACCGGTATAAAGTCCCGGGTCATTTACCAGAACGACCGCGCATTTGCCCTTGACGTCAAGCCCGGCAAAATCATCCCATCCATATTCGGGAGCCACGATACCGAAACCGCAAAAGACCATTGGGATCTCTTCGAGTTCCACATACTGTCTCATTGAAGGTGATTCAACGGCTATGTCATCAGGTGCAGCAAGTTCCATACTGTTCCCGCCACAGGTAATAAGTACCTTGCCGTCAACCACGGTAGTTATCTCCACCATCGGCACCTCCTGGTACCAGCTGTCGCCGAATGCCGGCTCAAAGCCGAGTTTGGCGAGCTCGCCGGCCAGATACTTAATGGTTATATCCTCACCCGGCGTGAAGGGTTTTCTGCCCATCATGCTGTCAGCACCCAGAATCCTGGTATAGTCACGGAGTTCTCCGGCAGTGATTGTTGCCGATGCTTTCTCCAGGGTTCGGTCTCCGGCACATGAAGACGTAAGAAGAGCCATTACAGCCAGTGCAATGATGGCAAACAATGCAAATGATCTTTTCATTTCTGAGGTTTTTTTGCTGAAGTGCAAAGGTTGATGATCACCTCCACCGCCTTTTCCATGGACTGAAGAGGGATATATTCATATCTTCCGTGATAGTTATGGCCTCCGGTAAAGAGATTGGGGCAGGGAAGTCCCATAAATGAAAGTCTGGCGCCATCGGTGCCTCCTCTGACAGGTTTTATCACCGGCTCAATCCCGGCCCTGCGGTATGCATCAATGGCCGCCTCAATTGTGTGATAATTGGCTTCAATGATCTCCTTCATATTGAAGTACTGATCCTTAATGGCCAGGGTGATGCCAGCGGAGGAGTACCTTTTTCTTATCTCTTCTGCCGCAGCATTCATGATCTTCTTTCTTTCACTGAACTTTACCGGGTCATGATCCCTGATGATATACTTCATATCTGTTTCCTCCACCGTACCCCTGAGGTCATACAGGTGGAAGAACCCCTCGTATCCTGAAGTATGTTCGGGGCTTTCTGCTGAAGGCAGGAGCTCGTCCAACTCACGGGCCAGTGTTATTGAATTGATCATTGTATCCTTTGCTGTGCCGGGGTGCACACTGCGACCCATTATTGAAATGGCCGCGGCCGCGGCATTGAAATTCTCATATTCAAGCTCCCCGATGCCACCCCCGTCAAGAGTGTAGGCCCAGTCGGCCCCGAACGCCTTTACATTGAAATTATCGGCGCCTCTTCCAATCTCCTCGTCAGGAGTAAATGCAATCCTTATTTTTCCATGTTTGAGCGAAGGATTCGCAATAAGATGCTCACATGCCGTGATTATTTCTGCTATACCGGCCTTGTCATCAGCTCCGAGCAGCGTGGTGCCGTTTGAAGTGATGATTGTCCTGCCTCTGTAAGCAACCAGTTCAGGGAATTCAGACGGTGAAAGCACAATGTCAAGCTCTTTGTTGAGCACTATGTCATTGCCGTCATAATTGCTGTGAACCAGGGGATTGACATTGGCGGAAGGAGCCTCGGGGCTGGTATCCATGTGAGCAATGAATCCTATGACCGGATCTTCTGTGCCGTTGTTGGAGGGCAGAGTGGCCATTACATAGCCATTGCCATCAAGGGTTACCTCTTCCATCCCTATCTTTTCCAGCTCAGCCGTCAGCTGCTCGGCGAAGAGCATCTGTTCCACTGACGATGGAGAAGAGAGATTTGTTTCGTCTGGCCTGGTCTCGAAACGGACATAATTCAGAAACCGGTTCAGGAGATTCTGCATCAGGTGATATTTAGTTCAGAAGCTAATTTAACCAATTATATAATAGCAGCCACTCTCCCTGGCTTGTTGTACATGACGGTTATCTGAAGAATATATTTCCCAGCAGTACCCGTCCGCTTTTCCAGTAAGCCCTGAAATAGGGATCTTCGGAGATATAAACAACCGTGCCTTTTCCTATTGTCTCTGATGCTATTACTCCGGTATTTTTGACTTTCTTCAGGTATTTATACCCGGCGAAACCGGACACGGGTATAGTGTCAGTAATATATCCAATATTATTGCCCTTTTCCAGGAATGGCAGTCCCTCATTTCTTTTCATCAGGAACCACTCTTTTCCCATTCCGAAGGCAAAGGGATGGGAGTCGTCAAGTTGTACCCTGAAGATGGCTCCGGCAGACCTGCCTGTAACCGATAACCGACGCCGGTCCTCGTACCGCTGCAGCATGGTTGTGTCGGCAAAGGTTGCTTTCACGTTCTTCTTCTCTTCAGCCTCTCTGGCATCATATGCCTTGCCCAGTGCAGTGCTCTTCTCTCCCCTGAAAAGGGCTATGGCACTGTCCAGGGCCACAACTTTTCCTCCCTCTTTCACATATTGCATTATCTTCTCTTTGGCTTCAGTCAGTGATCCGCCGGGAAGTATCAACACATCATATTCTGACAGGTCCATCTCTTTCAATTTGTCAGCCTTAACAACGGTAACGGGATATTCCAGCTCTCTCTCGAGGAAAAACCATATCTCGCCAAACGCCTGCGAGGCGCCCTCACCACCGGCAAGGGCTATCCTTGGCCCTTTTCCGGCAGGAGAGTACCCGGATCCCAGGTCCTTGCCCGTTGAGACCATGCCTCCGGTCAGTGGCACAAGTTTCACGCCGCTGGCAGCGGCCGCAGCCTTCACCTTCTCATTAAATTGCAATACAGTGCTGTTGTCACCTCGGGCAACCACCACTGACCCCCTGTTGAAGGTCTTGCCGGCGACCGTGAAGGGGTGATGGCTGGACCTGACATTTAATCCTGACCTGAACAATTTTCCCATAAATTTCAGTTCATTGAATCCGGTCATGGATGCGGCCCACGCATAAACCGGCAGGGTGTCCGCAGGCTCCTCAGAAGATGATGCAGCGGTGAGGGAGGCTTTGGGACTTTTCCGTTCCGTTACCGTCAGTCTCTCTTTCGAGGCGTAGACCTCTATGTTGTAAACATAGGGCAAGGCCCAGGCTGTAAGGTCATAGCTGACCGAGTCCGAGGACCGGGAGGCAGGTTCAAACATAACCTGTATCAGCCTGCCCTGGGGCTGGTATGCGCTTATTAAAAGATCATTCTCTTCAATGGTTAGGCTCGTTTCCGCGCCGGACCTGTATTCAAATGCTTTGATCTTCTTGCCGGCAGCCTGTGGGGAGCTGTATCTTATCTGGTTGCTTTCAAGCAGTTCTATGAGTGACTCCAGGGAAGCAGCGTCTGCCGAACCTTTAATTATAATTGTTTTGTATTCGCATTCGGGGTTTGTTGTGGCGTTGCCAAAGTATTCATAAAAGCTGGTAAGCAGTTTTTCACTGTTCTCTGCTGCTGTGGCAATGACAGCCATGGAGGACAGGAAATGACCCTCTACACGGTGTCTGAGGGTAAGTGTGTCCTGAGTCTCTCTTGCCAGGGAGAGGCCTGCCTGGGCACCTCCTCCCTGTTCAAAAGTAAAGCCCATGGCCCCGTTGAACAGAGGCCATGTGTCGCCAAAGCTGGGACAGAAGAGGTCGAAGTTTTCCTTTGTGAAATATAGTCTGAAGCGGGTGTCAAACAATTCAGCAGTCTTTTTTCCGGTCAGGGAGTGAAATTCTTTCTGCCATGGGGTGATTATCTCATGCCACGGGTCAGCGCCGGGAGGAAAGAAGTAGGTGCTTTCTGATCCCATCTCGTGGAAGTCGGCATAGACATGAGGCATGAAGCTGTTATACAGCTTCGTGCGTGCCTGAGTCTCCTTCTGTACATGCCAGCTCCAGTCGCGGTTCAGGTCAAAAAGGTAGTGATTAAGCCTGGAGGAAGGCCAGTCCTGGTGGTGCTCCCATGCATCGGGATTACTGTTTGGAGGCCAGCCCTGTGCTCTCAGGTATCTTGTAGTGAAGAGATCACGGCCATCAGGGTTCTGGCATGGATCAATAACGATTATCATCTTCTCAAGCCACTCTTCAGAGCCTTTCCATGACCGGGTCACGAGAGCATGGAGTACCTGCATCGCTGCTTCGGCCCCTGCCGGCTCAGAGCCGTGAACGCTGTATGCCAGCCAGATAATGGGTACTGATTCCGTCACGGGGTTGCCTTCTGCGAATCCGGCCCGCTGAAGATTTGACTTTATTATCTGGTCAAGTCTGGCAAGGTTTTCCGGTGCAGAGATGACGCAGGCACTGAGAGGCCTCCCTTCCCATGTCTCTCCGTATCTGATGTAACTGGCATTGGGTGAGTGTTCCGCCACGTGCATGAAGTAATCGGTTAAAGTATGCTGTAACGTAAACTTTTCTCCGGGTTTATAACCCAGATACTGTTCGGGGGTCATCAGCTCCTGTGATGACAAACTGAGTGTAACAGCGACTGCTACAGCTCCTGCGGTGAGAGCTCTCTTCATAGTACAGGTTTAGGTTGTAAATATATCTCAAATTGCGGCTCGTGAGGGTCAACCTGTACATGTTATAGAAACAGGGGAACGTGCTCTCATTTCTACAAGACCAGCCCTTAATTCCAGGTCGGGAGAAACAGGGGAGATGGTCAGACATGAAACAGCCGGCCCAGGCTGCGGCCTCTCTTCAACCGGTAGTGGATAAAGATAAAGAACAGGGCAATGATAAACAGTGAGGCAGCTGTCACCACTGACCACTGGGGATTGTAGGCAGCGGTCATGATGCGGTCAGTCAGGTATTCAGTTATCAGCATGAAAACAGCCAGCGCAGTCAGGATTGTTGCAAGCAGGTTAAGTCCCCTGTATCTTGAGAGGGAGTTGAGAAACAGTACAGCTGTCGTAAGCAGTGCCGCTGCCACCGTCAGCGGGCATGCCAGGGGCCTGTACCAGTCCGGTCCGCCGGTAAGCAGATCCAACAGCCACAGAAAAAGCAGAGTGGAAATCATAACAATGGTTATTGCCAGGTAGGGTTTGCGCCTTAGAAAATAGATGGATGATGCCAGTATGATCAGATAGGCAATTGACAGTGTTGTAAGCAATGACCATCCGAATCCCCTTGTAAAAACAGCATCAATAGCCAGGGTGATGATGGCGCCGCTGATCAGGAGCAGCATTGAGATCTCATAAAGGTGTCTTGTCTTCCTGATCCTGGACAGCCTGAACAGATCAGCTACCGAGATTGGTCTGGCGGAGAGGTTGTCTGATGGTTCGCAGAGAGGGCATATCTCATTTCCCTCGCCAAGGTCTACTCCACATTTTTTGCATATTGCCATGGTTCTCTTATTCCTGAGGTTTATGTATTCTTGCCGGTAATCCCGCGGAGGTAAGTTTTTTGACAAATCTTCTTTCCACTTCCCTGTTACCGGTAACAGATCCGAATGTGATTATGGTATTTAGTCCCAGTGTAATCAATCCTGCCGTGATCTTAATGTCCCTGTGCGGAGGAGGGGGCGTGACTGACATGGAGAGCATAAGTTCAGAGGCCGGTCCTTCAGGGTTTACTCTTCCCATATTGGTGATGGTTGAGGTGAACTGGCTGGGCCCGAACCGGGTATAAGCAAGCCTGAGGACAGGGCTCTTGATAAAGAGAGGGATGATACGGATCAGGGGATTCTTTTCCTTTGAAACGTTCCTGCTGATGATCTGTCTGATCCTCTTCTCATCAGTCATCATGTGCATGGTGATTTTTACCTCACGGAGTATCTCTTCGAAGGTGTACTTTCCCATTCTGATGTCGATGGCGGGCATGGCGAAGAGGGAGAAATTGCGAAGTGTGTATACCCCGTAACGTCTGCGCAGGTCAAAGGGAACCTGCACCCTTATATGCGGGGAGCCTTTGCCTGATTCAGTGCGTATATCCTGAAGGACAAAGAGCAGTGTGGCAGCAAGATACTCGGTGATGGTGCTTCCTGAATCCCTGGCCAGCGCAGTAAGTCTTTCTGCAGGAACTTCAAATTCGGTTACCGTGAACCTTGGAGCTTCACGCAGTCTGAAAGGCAGGTGCCATGCTCGTGGCATCACCGCCGGTGCTGGCATGCCCTTGCCATAATGCTGTGAGAAGAGATCCTCACTGCTGCCGGGCAGTGGTCCCTCCCGGGCCTCGGGGAAGGGCAGGCTGGTGATGCCTGCCGAGTATATGAAATAATGGTTGAGAAGTGTTTTTAGAAAGAAGAGGGCGCCGCCACCATCAGTGATTATGTGAAAGAATTCTACGGAGAGAGAGCTTCCCCTGACGAGAATCCTGTAAAGAAGCTCGCCATTCATGGTGCGGGGAAATGGTTGGCAACGGGGACCCCTGTCAGCCATAACCCTCGGCGGCCTGCCATTGTATTCCAGATAATACCAGAAGAATCCTTTACAAAGCTCCACGCTGAAGAATGGAAACAACCCCGAGGTTTCCTCTGAAGCTTGCATCAGGGCCGGAAGGCTCACCGGAGAGGCAAGGGTTACGGTTATACGAAATACCCCTGTAAGCTCCGATCCGGTAATAGCTGGATAGATCTTGGCGGCATTGTCAAGCTTCATCCAGTCTGGCGGAGGATTTTTTTCCCCGTTCATCCCCTTCTTCATTTCGTATCAAAGATAAGAATATATGCACCACCATGTCAAATGTGTTGCCTGGCAGCTTCCTGGTCTGTGGCCGGGTAACTTTGCTATCTTTGTTTTCATCAAACCTAATTTTAACCAGGAAGAATATCATGAAGCAGTTATTCAGATTTATTCAGCCGGCACTTATGCTGGTCTGCACAGTCACCCTTTCAGGACAGAGGCCGGGACCGGCATACGGGCCGGGTTTAATAAAATGGATCGATGATAACCGGATGCTCATAAGGTTATACGATGAGGAAATCAAGCCTGCGGACAGAAGTGAGGAGAATCTTGTTATGGTGGAGTACAATTGCAGAACGGGCAAATCAGTCAGGGTGGAGCAGTACCGCACGGAGATGCAGCAACTTTCCGATATTTTGCCCGATGGGGTGACTCCGGGGCCTGACATAGCTGTTGCCGCAGACAGACAGTCTGTAGTGATTTTGCGCAACAATGACCTCTGGTATTATTCTTCCGATAACCGGGAAGGGAAGAGACTTACCGATGACGAACCGAAGGAGATCAATGCCCGCTTCGCGCCAGGCGACAGGAAGCTCGCCTATACAAAGGATAAGGATCTATATTATTATGACCTGGATGCCGGAAAGGAGACGAGGCTTACCTTTGATGCTACTGACAGGATCTACAACGGGTGGGCTTCATGGGTATATATGGAAGAGATACTGGGCAGGGGCTCCAGGTATGCAGCCTTCTGGTGGTCACCCGACGGAGAGAGAATAGGCTATCTGCATACCGATGACAGCCCTGTTCCGCTCTATTATCTAAACCGGCTCGAGGATAGTGACGGACCCCGCGGTGAACTGAAGACAGCACACTACCCGAAGGCGGGTGACCCTAATCCTGAGGTGAAAATGGGTATCGTGGAACTATCTACAGTAAAAACCACATGGGTGAAGACAGATGAGTCTGTAGATCAGTATATTGCCTGGCCTTCATGGACACCTGACAGCAGGAAGCTGATGGTGCAGGTCCTGAACCGCGATCAGAATGATATGAAGTTCATCCTGGCTGATGTGTCAACAGGTGACTTCACTGAAGTCTATCGTGAGACCAGGCCTGCCTGGGTGGACTTCTTCGAGGATATCCATATTATGAATGACGGAAGCGGATTCATTGTCCGAAGCTATCGGAACGACTGGCATAACCTTTATTATTACGGGTGGGACGGTAACCTGAAGTCACAGATCACAAACTTCAACTGGAAGGTGACGGGTATAGTCAGGGTTGACGAAGTCAGGAAGGAGGTCTATTTTTCAGGTACAGGACCTGAGTTGCTGGAAAATCACCTATACAGGGTCCGTCTTGACGGCACCCGTCTGCTTCAAATAACCGGGGGTGAAGGGTTCCACAGCACCTCAGTGTCTCCTGGCGGATCATACTTCCTTGACACATGGAGCAGTATCACCGATCCGGGAGGCATTGACCTCATTGATCGCAGAGGAAGGGTTATCAGGAACCTTTACAGGGAAGAGATCGTGCCATATGACCCTTCAAAGCATCAGAAGCATGAACTGGTCAGGATCACGACATCCGATGGTCTTTTTGAGATGCCAGCGCTTATTACCTTTCCGATCAATTTCAATCCGTCTGAAAAATATCCTGTGGTGTTTACCATTTATGGGGGCCCGGATGCCGGCAGCATCCGCAACCGCTGGCAGAGTCCACAGCCCAGATGGTATGCCGAGAATGGGATAGTCACTATAAATGTTGACCATCGGGGCTCGGGTACATTTGGCAGGAAGGGGCTTGATTTTGTTCACCGCTGTCTTGGCAAATGGGAAATCTCTGATTATGCGGATGCCGTCAGATGGCTGCGTCAGCAACCATGGGCTGATGAGTCCAGAATAGGCATCACCGGCGGCTCATATGGTGGTTATGTAACCTGCATGGCCATGACGGCCGGTGCTGATTACTGGACCCATGGCATCGCCGATTACTCAGTGACTGACTGGCGTCTGTATGACAATGTCTATACTGAGCGCTATATGGATACCCCTGAGTCAAATCCTGAAGGATACACGAATGGCTCTGCTATTACTTATGCTTCAGCGCTCAGGGGAAAACTTCTCATACGACACGGAGACATGGATGACAATGTGCATATGCAGAACACTATATGGCTGGTGACGACGCTGCAGGATCTCAACAAACCCTTTGAGATGATGATTTATCCGGGCGAGCGTCACGGCTGGGGAGGGCCCAAGCGGGTCTTCATGACACATGA
>JAAZBN010000233.1 GCA_012513795.1 Bacteroidales bacterium
AACGGGAGGCAATGCGCCAGATGCGCGGAGCAGGTGGTCAGGGCCAGGCCCGTAGCCAGACCGGGCAGGGAACCACAGGTACGGATACCACTGCCCGCACACAGCGGGTCATCATCCGGAACCAGTAGGGCAGACAGTTGCACATAGGCAAATAAGCATCGAAGACCATGTTCAAAAGATACGGACACGACATACGGATCGCCCTTGAGTCAATTCTTTCAAACAAGCTCAAGTCGATCTTAACGGCACTCGGAATAATCTTCGGGGTGGCGGCTGTCATAAGCATGCTGGCTATCGGTAACGGGGCCCAGCAGGAGATACTGGAGCAGATAAAAATGGTGGGCGTCAACAACATACTGATCAGTCCCATAGTCCAGGAGAAAGATGCCTCATCTGATGAGGGAGAGAAGCAGCTGAACAAATTTTCCAGGGGGCTGACGCTGCTTGATGTGGAGGCAATACGCAGTTCCATACCTTCAGTAAACAGAATCAGCCCGGAAATATCTTTCAACTCAACCATCGTTCTGAGCGGGATGAGATATACAGCCAAACTCGTGGGAGTCTCAAATGACTACTTTGAGCTTTACAATCTCCCGCTTTCACAGGGAGTTTTCTTCAATGATTACCAGGAGGAATACGGGATACAGGTATGTATCATAGGCGCCAATATCAGGGCCAAGTTCTTCAGCCAGGTTGATCCTATAGGACAGTATCTGAAGTTTGACAACGTATGGCTGAAGGTTATAGGCGTCCTGGAGAGGACAAATGTCTCACTCACAGGATTTGAAGAGCAGGGCGTCAACGTTTATAATGACAATGTTTATATTCCTATCAAGACAATGCTGATGCGGTACCAGAACAGGGCACTGGTCAATACCAAGCTTGCCAGTGAAGCAACATCAATGCAGGTCATCGGCGGAGGACGCAGAGTGTCAAGGGTGGTTGTAAGCAGTTCAGATGCTTCGACAGCCGAGACAAACTACAACCAGCTTGACAAGATAGTGGTGCAGGTACAGGAGACGGAACAGCTTACACCTACCACCGAGGTTCTGAGCAGAATGATGCTCAGGAGACACTCAGGGGTAAAGGACTTTGAGATCACCGTTCCCGAGTTGCTGCTCAAACAGCAACAAAGAACGAAGGATATATTCAATATTGTGCTTGGGGCTATCGCCAGTATTTCCCTGATAGTTGGTGGAATAGGGATCATGAACATAATGTTCGCCTCTGTGATGGAAAGGATCAAGGAGATCGGCACCAGGATGGCTATAGGAGCCAAGAAGATGGATATAGTGGTTCAGTTCCTCTCCGAGGCTGTACTGATCAGTGTTTCCGGAGGATTCATAGGTATCTTTCTGGGGATTATCCTGGCGGTGCTGATACAGAAGATAGCGGGGATAACCACCATTGTGTCGTTCTTTTCGGTGGTGGTAGCCTTCGGCGTATCCGCCGCTGTAGGGGTCATCTTTGGTTACTCGCCCGCGAAAAGGGCTTCGGAGAGAGACCCGATTGAATCACTTCGTTATGAATAACTAATTGACATGAAAAGGATAAAAGCACTCTCCTTAATTATTTTACTCACCATGGCGGTTGCTATTCCTGTCACTTCGCAGGAAATAAAGCGCCTCTCTCTTGATGAGGTTGTCAGGCTTGCCTCGGAACAATCGCCCAACGCGCTTATAGCCAAGCACCGCTTCCGTGCCAGTTACTGGCAGTACCGTACCTTTGTGGCGGAGTACCGTCCCACGCTTTCACTAACAGGTAACCTGCCTGATTACAGCACAGCCTACAGCAGGGTGTGGAACTCAGTTGCCCAGCAGTGGGAGTATGCCTCCACGGACGTGCTGCAGACGTCTGGCAGTTTATCACTGGCACAGAACATAGGTCTTACCGGGGGTTCAATCTCCCTGTACTCAGACCTTACCTATGAGAAGAACTTTGAGACGGACGGAGAACGATATATCACCTCTCCCCTGAACGTGAGGCTTACACAACCCCTCTTCAGGTATAATGAGCTCAAATGGCAGAAGAAGATTGAACCGCTGAGGTACGAAGAGGCCCGCAAAACATACCTTAGAGATATAGAGAACGTGCATATGATGGCCGTTCAGTATTTCTTTAACCTGGCTCTGGCACAGATAAACAGGGAGATAGCGGAGACCAACATGCAGAATGCTGACACCCTCTATCAGATAGCCCTGGGAAGATATAACCTGGGTACCATTGCTGAGGATGAACTGCTTCAGATGGAACTCTCCTATCTCAATGCAGGCACTGCCATTAACGAGTCAGAGATGAACCTTCGCGACAGGGAGCTGAAGCTGAGGTCATTTCTTGGGTTCAACCAGACAGTCCGCCTTGAGTTACTCATACCCAATGAAATACCTGACCTCCAGGTTGACGTGAGTGAGGTGCTGAAGCTGGCGGAGGAAAATAATCCGGAGCTTATTGCCCTGGAACGGCAGCTGGTGGAAGCGCAGAGCAATGTGGCACAGGCGAAGGCCGAGAAAGGACTTAACGCCAACCTCACAGCATCATACGGGTTAAGGGATCAGGATCCCTCACTGAACATGGCTTATGATCAGCCCAACAGACAACAGACCGTCAGGGTTGGCTTTTCCCTTCCCATACTTGACTGGGGCCAGGGCCGGGGAAGATTTAAGATGGCCCAGTCGAGCGAGGAGCTCACCCGGGTGCAGGTTGAGCAATCGCGTGTTGATTTTGAACAGAATCTCATGCTTGACGTTCATCAGTTCAATATGCAGAATGACCAGGTCAGGATTGCTGCCAAGTCAGACACTGTTGCGGCCAAGATGTTTGAGGTGACCAAGCAGCGCTTCCTGATAGGGAAGATTGATGTACTTGAGCTGAACAACGCGGACACGAAGAAAGACCAGAACAAGAGAAGCTACATTCAGGCCCTGAACAATTACTGGACCTATTACTACAACATGAGGGCCCTTACCCTGTTTGATTTCATAACCCGCAAGCCACTCGAAACCGACTACGAGAAGCTTGTGGAATAGAGGGATGCCACATACCTGAAAGCTGCCGGCAGAAGCCGGCAGTTTTGCTTCTTAATCATATGGTTTAAGAAAATAATGTTATATATTTGCGCCTCGTAAATAATTAAGCGAATCACATACAACAATTAAATTTAAAAGAGGATACAGATGCAGAATAAAGGATTAATTTCAGCTCTGGCTATTGCCCTTACCCTTGTTTGCATTTACCAGCTCTCCTTCACGGTGGCTTCATACAAGGTCAAGAAGGAGGCAAGGGAATATGCGGCAGGTGATCTGAACAAGGAGGTGGCGTACATTGACTC
>JAAZBN010000234.1 GCA_012513795.1 Bacteroidales bacterium
AAAAAATGGTCATAGACCATTAAGAATTGTAGAGCAGATAGTACAATGTCAAAAAAATGGTCGTAGACCATTAAGAATTGTAAAACAGCATGTTACTAACAACCCCCACCCCCCGCAAAACCGTTATCCTCGCCAACGGTAAATACCCCACCCACCCGCTCTCCCTGGCCCGGCTGCGTGAGGCAGAGTTGATAGTTTGCTGTGATGGTGCAGCCGGCAAGCTGGTGGCACATGGCCTTGAGCCAGGAGTGATCATAGGCGACCTCGACTCGGTACCGGCCTCAATCAGGAAGAGATATCACAAGGTGATGGTAACCGATAACGACCAGGAGACCAATGACCTGACCAAGGCTGTCAACTGGTGCGTCAGTCACGGGATCAGGGAGGTGACCATTATCGGCGCAACAGGATTACGAGAGGATCACACCCTGGGCAATATCTCGCTGCTGGCCGAATACAGTCGCAGGATTGATGCTGTTATGCTCACTGACACCGGAAGCTTCAGGGTTTATGACCACAGCGTGACCATAGCCTCACATCCCGGCCAGCAGGTATCGATCTTCAGCATTGACCCGACGCTGGAGGTGACTTCTACAGGTTTAAAATATCCGCTCAATAACCTCACCCTTCACAGCTGGTGGCGGGGTACGCTGAATGAAGCAACGGGAAATGAATTCAAACTTGTATTTATTAGGGGGAGAGTCATTGTATTTATGGTGCATAAGTAACAGAACAGATTTATTTGCCAGGTTCCATAAAGTTTTTAGGCATATCGTAATAGATTGTATATACGTCTCAATTATAGCGTTTTAGTTTCTGAGTCGATCTAAGATAGATTTAGCTGTCCTGAAGAATTTTAATAAAATTATCACAAATCGGATAAAAAGGTCCGAATATATTAAAATAACATTACCTTTACAGCCTGACCAATTAACACACTAAACAAATCAGGTATGAATACAAGAAACAGAATTGCCTTTATTGGTACCCTCATGGTTGCAATGATAACATTGAATCACTGTACCAAGGAAGAGAACAGCAATCCCGCCTTAACAGCGGCTGATGAGATTATCGGTATGACAGATGCGACTATCAGTTTGGAGGCCTCGGCTACTGATCCTGATGGAAATCCTATGTCTTACTCGTGGAATGTGGAAGAATTCCCTGCCGGTTCATCGGCAACAATCACCGGCAACAGCAACAGTGCCTCATTCACCACCTCCGTTGCGGGTTTTTACCGGGTAAAGGTAACCGCGGATGATGGTAACGGAGGAACGGCTTCCGCCATTATTAAGCTCTATATCGGTGGCGTCATGCCCACTTCGATAACAACGAACACTTCATATCCGGATCTTTTTGATGATGAGAAATATCCTGATTATTATGCTGTAAACAGTCTGCAGGCAACTGCCGGCGTAACATTTGCTCCCGGGGTGGTTGTGGAGTGTGGCCCGGATGTGAGACTGTGGTTCAGTGGAAATACATCTTTTATCAATGCAGAAGGAACTGCTGCAAAGAACATTATCTTCAGGGGTATTGACAAGGTAAAGGGTAGCTGGAGGCTGATCGAGGTCAATTCAAATAATCTGAGCAACAAGCTCGATTACGTTCAGATCTTGCACACAGGCAGTACTGCATCAAGCAATCAAAAAGCAGCCGTACTTGTTAAGAGTAACGTTTCCGGAAGGCTGAGTATTAAGAATACAAGCATATCGCAGTCTGACGGCTATGCTGTATATATAGACGGTAACACGGGAACTTTTTCGGAGTTTGCAGGCAATAACTTCAGTGACAACACACTTGCCCCAATGAGGATTGGCGCTGAGGCACTGCTGGCCATTGACAAATCCTCAATCTATACCGGTAACGGGATACAGGCCATTGAGGTTGTTTCTGCAGGTAACACTAACGTGCGGTTTGAAAATGCAGGAACAATAAAAGCTGTTGGTATACCATATCATGTACTCAGCAGTATGGAACTAAGAGCTGATATTACTTTTGAGCCTGGCGTTACATGCCTGTTTGCTGCGGGACTCAGGTTATGGGTCACATCTGACGGGGCTCTGCTGGCTGATGGGACAGCCAATGACAAAATTACCTTCAGCGGACTTGCCCAGAATCCTGGTGCGTGGTGGGGTATTGAACTGGCCTCACCTTCAACGTCGAACAAAATAAATCACGGGATCATATCATATGGGGGAGATCCTGCCGGACGCAGCGGTAATATTTATATGGCAGGCGCCACGCCCGGCTCGAGATTAATGATTACCAACAGCACGATCTCCAACAGCGCTACATACGGTATACTAAGAGCTGCAGGCAATACGGACCTGACCGAGGGCAGCAATTCCTTCTCCGGAAACGCATCAGGAGATATTCATCAGAACTGAATCATAGGGCAGAATGCTTACTGTTTGGTAAAGCTTCTGACATTCGAATAATTTTGAGAAGGCTGATAATACAACAATTATCAGCTTCTCTTTTTTTTGAAATTAATGTTAACTTAGTTTTCTTTCTATCCGACTCTATGTTCCTATGAAAAAACTAATCCCAGCCCTGACTGCACTGGTCCTGGCAACGGTCTTTGCCTGCAATCAGCAACCGGCAAAAAAGGAAATAACTGCTGAATTCCGTTTCGAAGAATACACCATAAACCAGCTTCAGCAGGGATATGACAATGGTGATTTCACCGTAACCGATGTGGTGCAGGCCTATCTTGACCGCATAGAGGCCATTGACGACACCGGTCCGATGCTCAACGCCGTCATTCAAACTAATCCGGATGCACTGGCAATTGCAGAACAGCTTGACGCAGAGCTGAAGGATGGCAAAAAGCGCGGTCCCATGCACGGCGTGCCGGTATTGCTGAAAGACAACATTGATACCCATGACCAGATGGAGACCACAGCCGGGTCACGTGCACTGGCAGGCTCACACCCTCTGCAGGACAGCTACATCTCGATGAAGCTACGCGAGGCGGGCGCCGTTATCCTCGGCAAGGCCAACCTCTCGGAGTGGGCCAACTTCCGCGGCAACCTCTCATCTAGCGGATGGAGCGGAGTGGGAGGACAGACGAAGAACCCTTACGTCCTCGACCGTAACCCGTGCGGCTCCAGCTCAGGCTCAGGCGTGGCTGTCTCAGCCAACCTGACAATGATTGCCATCGGCACTGAGACTAACGGCTCAATAGTATGCCCGTCAACAGCCAACGGCATTGTAGGCATCAAACCCACCGTGGGCCTCCTCAGCCGCAGCGGCATAGTTCCTATCTCATTCACCCAGGATACCCCGGGCCCGATGGGCCGCACAGTGAGTGACGCGGCAACAGCCCTGGGAGCAATGACCGGAATTGATCCGGCCGACAGCAAAACGGCGGCATCAGAAGGCAAGGCGTTGACAGACTATACCCCCTTCCTGAAGGCAGACGCTCTCAAGGGTAAACGGCTCGGCTGGTACACCTCCGCCAGGGGAACCCATTTCAAGGTTGACACCCTGATGCAGCACGCCGTCAATTACCTGAAAAGCCAGGGAGCCGAAGTCATTGAGATCGACAATATATACAGTCGTGAGGTGGGCCCGCTATCATTCCAGGTAATGCTCTATGAGTTCAAGGACGGGCTGAACAAATATTTCGCTTCGCTTGGCGAAAATGCGCCGGTAAAGAGCGTTGAGGAGCTGATAGAGTTTAACAAAAATGACAGCATCGAGTTGCGGTTCTATGATCAGGAGCTGGTAATTGAAGCGCAGAAGAAGGGCGACCTCACCTCGAAGGAATACCTGGATGCACTTGAGAAGATGAACCGCCTGGTAAGGGATGAGGGAATTGACCGTGTAATGAATGAACATAACCTTGACGCCTTCATTGCCCCGACAGGCTCGCCGGCATGGAAGACAGACCTTGTCAACGGCGACTCATACACCGTCAGCAGTTCATCACCCGCAGCCGTGGCAGGCTACCCGAACATTACCGTACCGATGGGTTACGTTGACGGCCTGCCTGTCGGAATCTCCTTCTTCGGCAGGGCATGGAGTGAACCACTGCTTATTGAGATTGCTTACTCCTACGAGCAGGGCACCAAATACCGCAAGGCACCGCAGTTCCTTCCGGTACTGCCGTTTGAGGAGTAACTGAATGCTATGCAGCGTCGGGTCCGGGAAACCTTATAAACCTCAAAGCTGTATCACTCTGATGTGAAGTACCTTTTATGCACTGTATCAAGATACAGATCGGTCAACTCTGGCAGTGCCTTTTCCGGGATAAAGATCATTTTACATGTTCTGTCCCTGCCAATCATAAAAAGAAAGGGTATGTGATATTCCTCAAACGGGATTCCTAAATCATCGGATGCGTAAGAAAAAACAGTTTTACCATAGTAATTTTCCTTAACTCTGGGATTAAGATTACTGCCTATAAGCAGTATCCTCGGGTTGCTGCTGAAATCACTGAACCTGTTTTTGATTTTTTCGAGAACGAAATCTACGCACACATCGCAGGCTGCTCCAGAAAACCTGAAAACCAGGCACTCCTGGTCGACAATATCAAACAGCGGCACCTGTTCCTCCGCCCTGGTTCCAGGGTAAACAAGCGGATTGTCCAATTCAATGCATTCATTTTCAATTGAAGCCTCTATCAGCTCATTCATATAGAAGTTTTCTATTGACTGCTCCGAATTCTCCTGCCCGGTCCCGTTTTTCACGAGAAGAATAGTGCTGGAGACAGCGCCTATGCAAGATAAAGCGGCAATGACGATCAATAATGGTTTCATTTCTGGTTTTTAAAATAGTACTTGATAAGGATCGGATTGTCTTCAGGTTTCAGATTGGCAAGCACTGACCGGGAAGGCTCGTCCACAACTGATTCGTTTACAAATAGATGAGCCATCATGGAGTTTTCAAATCCCAATATCTCTTCTTCGGATAGAACAGGAAATGAAGGAGGCATAATATCTTCCGTAAACCTCCTTATAATAGTAGATTCTCCGTCTGTTTTATTATAGATCAGGGTAAGCCATTGCTTATCGAATGCAAATCTCGTCATGATGACATGTTGGTTTTCCTGGTATGAATAAAAACTATGGGCCATGTTTCCAGACTTCAATAAAGCTACATAGTAAAATGGATCCTTATCCTTAGGGAGATCCCTGTAATCAAAGTTGTGCTCCCCGAAATCCCACCTGAATCGAAGCCTAATCCCTGAGGTATCGATATCATATATTTCGTTAGAAAAACCCAGAAAAAATGTGGTTTGATCTCCATGCTTAATGAATGGACTGGAATTATTAGCTATCAGGGGCGTACTTAAGATTGTTTCAGGAAAATGGAATTCTTTTTTTATTATTTTATCCTGACTCCTTGAGTAATAGTGCAGTTTTTCCTCTTCGTAAGAAGTATAAAAAATGATCATATCTTCTGTTATAGGAAGGAACTTGCTGGCATTTCGCATAGGAATCTTTAAAGAACTGATAAATTCCCCATCCAGAGTGTACGACAGCAATTCACCCCTGGGATTCAGCAGCTCCAGCTCATTTGTGAACGGATTGATATTAAAATCATATAACAATGAATACTCTCCCGGCCCGACTCCTACCCTCCGGATCTTTTTCTCGAAATTTCCGTTGCTGTCAAATATCAGAACCGCACTCTGCTTACGATCCAGTATGTAGTAACGGTTATTATGTGGGATTACCCTTGATATCTGCTCTATTACTGAATTACTGTCGGTTTCCAGGGGAAT
>JAAZBN010000235.1 GCA_012513795.1 Bacteroidales bacterium
AGTTCGACAAGGAGGTGATCAAGGTTGACGAGAGGGTGAATATCTGCTACATGATGTCAAGGGGCGATTTCCTCCACATCTTTCCGCTGAGGGACGGCACTGATCACTGGGGAAGAGCGGAAGAGGCGGTAAAGCATGGCATCAGCAGTGAGGACTCGCTGTTTGTGGTGAGCGCTGTTCCCCTGTGGGCGCAGGCTGTCACTTCGGTCACCCGTCCTGTGGCAGGTCCGGATGAGTTTATCTCGGCCCTGCAGAACTACCAGCGTCAGCATGCCGGGTATGAACTTCCCTCGGAGAGCAAGGTGAAGGCTGAGCTCTTCTATTACAAGGCGAAGATATTCGAGCGTCTCTTCCCGTGGTATGCAACCCTGGGACTTGTAATGATCATCACAATCATAGCGTTTATAATAAGCGGGAGGGCTCTTTCAGGCATTGTCCTAAAGGCGCTGGCGGGGCTTATTGCCACCGGTTTCCTGTTCCATACCCTGGGGCTCGGTATAAGGTGGTATATATCCGGTCACTCGCCGATGAGCAACGGTTATGAATCGATGCTGTTCATCTCGTGGGTCACATTGCTGGCGGGGCTGATCTTCAGCCGGAAATCGTTGCTCACCCTGGCCGCCACATCGGTACTGGGCGGACTGACTCTTATGGTGGCTCATCTTAGCTTCATGGATCCGGAGATAACCAATCTCGTGCCGGTTCTTCGTTCATACTGGCTTACGCTGCATGTTTCGGTTATAACAGGCAGTTACGGTTTTCTTGGGCTGGGTGCCATTCTCGGGCTGGTTGTGCTTGTGATGATGCTGTTTGTTCAGCCGGATAACCGCGAGAGGATCAGTGCTGTTATTGATGAGCTTACCGTCATCAACTACAGGACGCTTACGCTGGGGCTTTATTTCCTGACGATAGGCACATTCCTCGGGGCTATCTGGGCCAATGAGTCATGGGGCCGTTACTGGGGCTGGGATCCGAAGGAAACATGGTCTCTGATAACAATTATAGTTTACACGCTGGTGACTCATTCGAGGATGATTCCAGGTATGAAGGACACTTATACTTTCAATCTTCTTTCTTTGTTTGCCTTCTCCTCGGTGCTGATGACATACTTCGGTGTCAACTATTACCTCTCGGGACTGCATTCATACGCCGGCGGTGATCCTGTTCCTGTTCCGGTCTTTGTCTATGTGTCAGTGGCAGTGCTGGCGGGGTTGGCAGTGGCGGCAGGGTACAGGTACAAAGGGTTCAGGGAAGTGGTGAAATAAAGCTCCTAGTCAACTCAGAACTTATTCTCTTTGACCGGGGTATATGGTTAAGACGCCCCGGGCGCATCAATGTCTTCAAAGCTTCGATGAATCCCGTTTACTCAGGACACACTGATCGGAGTACTACTTTGGGATTTCACTCTGTGTCATTTTATGTCAAACAATGTACCTCCTGCAGTTGAAAGAGTTAAGGGTTGACTCCATATTACATTCAACTTGTTTTTCTTCATATTAACTAAAGACTCACTAAAACTATCAATGTTAAAAAGCTGAGTAGGAAACAAAACCATGCCAAATCTTACTTGATCCTTATCTAATGTTTGGTCATGTTGGTTAATCTTCAGAAGAAGCGGGATCGTTAATTCTTGTCCTTTATCTAACGTAATGAAGGTGGGGCGGTTATCTGAACAATTATTAGGACAGATAGAAACAAACCCCGGATCAGTAATTATACTAAAGCTTGTCGCACAACTTAATGCAACAAACCGGCATTCACGGGTAGAGTGATTAATGATCTTAAAATGAATGAGATACAAGTAATCTTTCTTATTTATATCGTATGTTGCTATGTAAATAGCCTTCGCTACAAGATCTGTAGTTTCGGTTGCTTCCTTGTTAAATAAACTGCTGTTGCATGTAAGCAGTAAAATCGGGATGATTATTGTTATCCATTTCATTGGGAAAAGTTTTACTGATCTGTTATTTGTTGTTATTTCTTAGTATCCTCAGAATCCATTCTTGTTGAAGAATACTTAATTGTTGAGTAATTGCTAATTGGTTAGGCGAAGCAATTCCGTCCTTGTGTGTATAACCCCATGTAAATGTTTGGATTACTTCCCAATTGAAGTTACGCTTTCCTAAAAGAGTCAATTGAGCTGAAAAAGAGACTTTCGCTCCAGGCCTATCGTAAAAAAAACCGTCGGCTCCCCATGGTGTTTGATATTGAGATTTCTCCGCCCATTGGATTTTGTAATTGTAAAAGAGTCCTCCATTTTCAATGCAACAACTTTCTACCTTATATGGTTCACCATTCCAACTATAAGTCTGGAGCCAATTATACTCAGAGTACATAAGCCCAAAAACCAAGATATGAATTTCATACCTTCCATTCCACCCTGGAGCTGGATCAGGTCTTTCAAAAACATACAATCTTGGTCTGTCTTGCCCAAGATTCATCCAACGCCCGCCTTGTCGAAGTGGTTTGGTGATTTGTACACCATTAGGTTTGCTTTGATCCTGCGTAACCGGCCTATATATATTTGAGTAACCTCCACTTATACTTCCAGATGAAATAGGACCTGTATCTGAAATGGTTCCATAATCTGGAATTACAGGCATAGAGGGGGTCCTATAAGTAAAATCAGGCATGTAAACCCCACTTCCTGAGTTCTCATTCGAAAACATGTCTTCGAACAAATTTCCCACTTGTTGGAAGAACAATCCTATTTGTCCATAAATTTTTGTCCAAATTGTCCTTTCTGTTGTGTTCGATGGATTCTTACACTTTTTATATCCAGATGGATCTATATTGATAAGTGGATTATTAGCCACATATGAATACGCATTGAAGGATTGAGAACTAAAAGGATTCTGTATCACCGGATCAGAATTTAAAAACCTTGCTGTCACCGGGTCATAGATACGGCCATTCATGTTAATCAGTCCGAAGAGATCCATATGTTCATGGCCAGTGAATCCCCTCTCTGTGAGAACTGGCTCAGGTACATTTGAATATGACCAATCAGCAGGATTCCTTCTCCTGCCCCAAGCATCAAAAGAGAATCTTTCGGCATGCGTGCCATTGCTGTTCATGAGCCCAATCAGAGAACCCAGATGATCTGTCTCGGCGTAATATGTTGTTGCCGCACCACTTTCTTTTACAATGACCGCAGCCAGGCCAAAAGGACTCACAATGTAGTAATTTTCCCACGTTGAATCTGCCGTCACTGTTTTCTCATAACCCGGGCCATAGTATCGCGATTTGATCAATGTGTCATTCCGGAATAATTCTGACCTGAATCGCTGTCCGTCCGGTACCTTTGATTATTTTATATCGGTTATACCCCATTGCCGATGAA
>JAAZBN010000236.1 GCA_012513795.1 Bacteroidales bacterium
ATCTCATCTCAACCAGGTAAACATTCTGCTTCTCCGTGCAGAGAGAATCTATACGTATCAATTTATACTGCGGATCAACGCCGGCAAGCTCATCCTTTGCCCTCTGCCAGAATTCCGCGAAATCGGGTTGGGGATCAGCAGGGGATACGATCTTTTCAGGCTCATAGCCGAAATTGAAGTTATGCTTCTTGTTGCCCATCTTGCTCTCCAGGGAGAGAGTGGCTTTGTAAAAACCCGGTTCGAGATCCTTAACCCTGAAAGAGAAGTGTCCCGTACTCATCTTCTTTACCGCCACCTCCCGGTAGTCCTTGTGAAACTCTTCGCCGAAGTCCGTTTTTATAGTCAGGATCAGGGCGCCCCTGTACTTCTTCCGGAATTCACTCTTCAATGTTACCGGAATCTCAATATCAGGCGACCCCTTAATGATCATATCTTCCTGTTTGAACGCAGTGCCCAGTTTCAGCAGATCAGGATTGCCCCTGGTTGTCAGTTCGGCCGGGCCGCCATAAAGGCCTCCGTCACCACCGGCATCATATACTCTGACAGCAATGGTGTTCTTCTTTCCCCACTGGACATATTCAGGAGGCACCAGGTAGGAGCGTGGCCTATCATATGCCCCCGAATAATCAGGAGGCATCTTTCCCGTGGCACCCACCAGGTGGCCATTAAAGAAGGTTTCATCAGCATCGTCAATCTTTCCCAGGTTGAGCATCAGACCACCATACTTATAAGCGTTCTTTTTCATTTTGGGAGGCACAACCACCTTTACCCGGTACCATGCAAAGCCATCATATCCCTGGAAACCCTGTTTCTCCCAGGTTGTCAAAGGGGAAATGTCATTCCACCAGTATTCGTTCAGCGCCGAATCGATATAATGAGGTTTATCGCCTTTCAGAAACTTCCATTCGGCTGGCACGATGCTCTGAGACAGAGCAGGACCTGCAAGAAGCACCACTGCCGCAAGTGCCAGAATTGCTCTCTTCATGATTTCGCCATTTAAATTATTACAATTACAATCTTAGTTATACTAAACTAATTTTCAAACTGTAGCCTTATCTCTTCTCCGGTGTAGTTAACTGATCTGTCAGGAGTCCTTTCAAAATCAAGCTTTACTGGCTGCCCTTCAGACACCACCACCACATTAATGGTACGCTCCTGAGGCATTCCCTGGTAATTTCCTTCCCTGGCTCCAATGATCAGCGTATGGTCATTGTCACTCCATGTAAAACTGATAAGACTGTAAGCCCCATCCTCATAGTTATAGTTATCACCTTCATCTTCATAGAGCGTAAAGCTTCCGTCGGCCCCGGTATAAACCCATAGTGTGAGGGGATCTGCCGTCTTCTCAGAAGTATGCCGTATCTCCGGGCCAAACGGTATGACTGACCCCTCGCGTATGAATACCGGCATGTAACCATAGGGAGCCTCAGCATTAACCTCATCGCCTCCGGCGAAATGATCTCCGGTGCGCATATCATACCAGCCATAGGCAGCGGGAAGATAAACATTCCTTGACCTTACCCTGTATTCAGTAACGGGACAGACCATCAGTGACGGCCCGAACATATACTGGTCGGCTATATCGAAGACAGCCCTGTCACCGCTGAAGTCCATTGTCAGACCCCTCATGATGGTGTAATCTCTCAGCCAGGCGTGACCGGCAAGGGAGTAAATATAGGGCATGAGCCTGTATCTCAGCCGATTGTATTCAACCATGGTCCTGTACGCCGGGTGGCCGGCAGGGGCAGTATTAAAGATCTCCCTGTAGGGATATTCGCCATGCGATCTGAAGAGGGGCACGAATGCTCCATACTGATGCCATCGTGTCATCAGCTCTCGCCACTCTTCGAGGTCTTCCGGGGAGGGGTTATGGTACCGGCTTTCAACCGAGAACCCACCTATATCCATTGTCCACCAGGGTATACCTGACATGGAGAAATTAAGACCACAGGGTATCTGTGCTGCCATATCATGCCATCTGGCAGCGATATCCCCGCTCCAGTTGGCTGCCGAGTAACGCTGCAGACCGGCGAAGGCTGAGCGTGTGAGTATGAATACCCTGTTACCGGGGTCGGTGGCGCGCTGGCCTTCGAACACGCCCTGGGCCTGCACCAGTGCGTAGGCATTGAAGTACCGGTCTGCCGATCCGAGGGCAGTAGGGTGCATCATAGCCTTGCGCTCAGCCATCGGCAGGTTGGAGGTGATATCCGGCTCGGTGGCATCAAGCCACCAGGCATCAATGCCCCTGCTGTAGAGAGCGCCATTTATCTGATCCCAGAAGGCCTTACGGGCATCGGCATTAAATGCATCATAAAAGGTGGAGAGATAACCTATCCAGTCCTTGCGCTCTTTCTCAACATTGCGCATATACAGATAACCCTTGTTCTTCATGGCCTCGTAATTCTCAGTGCCCACATAATACTTTGGCCATACAGAGATCATAATCCTCGCATTGAGGTCATCATGAAGTGTCCTGATCATGCCGTCAGGGTCCGGAAAGCGGGTAGAGTCAAACCGGTGATCACCCCATTTGTCTATTGGCCAGTATTGCCAGTCAAGAACAATATTGTCAAACGGTATATTCCTTTTACGGTACTCTTTGACCACGCTCAGCAGCTCCTCCTGATTGGTGTATCGCTGGCGGCTCTGCCAGAATCCCATGGCCCACCGGGGCATCACCGGCACTTTTCCGGTAAGAGTGCGGTAACCGCTGATAACCCCATCCATACTCTCACCGCTGATGAAGTAATAATCTATCTGATCAGCCACTTCAGACCAGAATGAGATGCGCTGCTGCTCTTCCTCATCAAGGGGTGTGAGGTATCTGAGAGCGATATATGACTCTCTCCCGTCAGGGATCCATTCTATTTTTACCGGGTAACGCCTGCCCTGCTCAAGAGGCAGTGAGAAGTAGTTTGATGAAGCGTTCCAGCATTGACGCCAGCGGTCGAATAACAGCTTCCCGTCAATCCACAGCTTTGCGTAACCTGCCGAATTGAACATGAACTTGTGTACTCCCGAAAAATCCGACTCAAATGACCCCTCCCAGGTAACCCTGCCGTCTGCCAGGCTGAATCCCTCCGGAAATTTTACAAGGTCAGGGATAAACTGGTAACTTATCTCCTTCTCAGTACGGGTAGTGAACACTTCACTGCTGCTTTTCCTGCCCGCATACACAGCCGTTAGTCCTCCCTCAGCACCTTCAACATCATAGAGCTTCATTGAGGAGAGCTCATTCCATTCACGTATATCACCATACTTAGTCCTGGAGTTATTATCCCACAGGATCCCGTAATTGCGGTTAGAGACGATAAAAGGCACCACAGCCTGGGTATTGTATTGGAAGAGATCGGCATCCCTGCCCTTCAGGTTCATGAATGAGGTCTGGTTGGCTCCCAGACCATAGATGGCTTCATCAGGGTATGACTCAAACTGCTGCCTGACAGCATAACCCGTTTCATCCATGGCCATGACAGGCAAGAAGCTTCTGCCTCCTCCTTCCTGCTCAGCCAGAAAGACGGTACCATCATTCCCTGTAAAGCTTACCTCTCCGGTCCTGAGCGAAACCTTTGCACTGAGCAGTGAGGTGCTCAGGACCACGTTATCTTCACCCTTTTCTATGGTAAATTCAGCATTACCTTTACTCTGAGGGGTAGTCATCAGGCTGGCCGTCTCCGGAAATTCTCCCGAGGGTATGGCAGATACCCTGATTATCCTGTCATTGATTACCTGCAGTCTTATTGTCTGTCCGGGGAAGTCAGACCTGGCATTCAGTTTTACGATGATGCCGTTATCGGTACGCCTGTATGATTCACCGGAGCATGATCCCGCCAGAATGGCTGTAACAAACATGGCTGCCAGGGCAACCGTAGACAGTATTCCTGTTTTTTTCATATTGTTGAACTTATCTGATTACAATCTTTTTGGTTACAGCGTAATTGTCGCCGTAAAAGCTGATCAGGTATAGCCCGGGAGCCAGGCCTGTAATGAGAGGCAAGGCGGAACCGTTACTTCTTATTTCCTTACTTTTCCGTATGGTTCCGTTAAGATCACTGATTTCCGCACGCGTAACATGGGAAGGCAGGTTTTCAACGGTTACCGTGCCGGTTGAGGGGTTGGGCCAGATAACTATTTCATCATCCGCTCTGGTTATCTCCACGGATGTCACTTCATTGTTTATGCCAAGCTGCCTGGTGCCAGGCTCAACCAGAAGGTATACAGCTGAGAGCGGGGGGACAGCGACAACTATCTGGTCACTGATGGCTATACCGTTTGCTTTTATAGATTCGTAATTATCTGGTCCGCCGGCTTCAAGGGAGCTGCCTGTGCCATTGACATAGACTTTCCTGGAGAAGTCCTCTCCCTCATTGCCGGTGAGGGTATAAATGTAGAACCGGTCACCCACACCGTAGTCTTTCAGGTTTATCCGCACCACCTTTCGCACCTTTGTGGTATTCACCAGTGATGCCCCTATATGCCCTGAGCTGAAGGCAGTGGGAGTGATCACCACTCCCGGGGCGCCGGTGACTGTTGAGTTCAGCAGCACGTCGCCTGTATGCCTGCGCATATAATAGAGATGGAAGAATGCAGGGTGAGGTGTGTAATTGGGAATGAAAGGCTCATTGTATGAGTACATTCCGTGATCATTACCATTATCCCAGCCGTTGGCCAGATCCCAACGGCAGGCGGCGCCGTAGCCTGTCCTGATCATCTCACCGGTGGCAAGTACTGCCTGCATGCCGTTGGCGTGCGAGACCGGCTGGTTTGAGCCAACGGCAAAGATATTGTACTCGGTCAGCGCCACCGGCAGATCAGGCATGCCTGCTGCGGCAACGGTGTTCCTGACATAGTTGATGTATCCTTCCGTGTTCTTGTAGGAGTTAATCACAGTTGCCACGTCAGAGTCTGTGTTCCATGGTGTGTAGTAGCTGTGTACAATGTAGAAGTCGGCCATATCACCCACCTGTGCCACCACGCCGGTGTTCCATGATGAATGGGTGGAGGCGGCCTCCACCATGACAACACCTATTTTTATTTCCTTGCCGGTCTCTTCCGCCGCAGCCCTCATTGAATCAATGAAGACCCTGCAGTGCTGTCCGTAGAGAGCAGGGGTAATATATTCCGGTTGCCCGTCCTTATTAAGTGACCGGTCAATCCTGTATCCGGCTTCCCAGCTCCCGAAGACCTCGTTCCCTATCTCCCAGAATTTTGTGCGGCCGTTGTCATAGCGCACCCATTCAGCTGCCATGTGTGCAGCCTGGGCCACGGGGTCATCACTGGTGCCATACCTGGCATAGCCGTAGTTCACGGTGAGCATGCCCGTGACACCCGCCTTGCTGAGGATACTGTAGAACGAATCTACGTGCATGGTCCAGTTCTCGGCTCTCTGGCCATACCAAGGCCAGGTAGTGTTTGAGGGATCATTCATCAGGGTCTGAGGCACATCAGGCGGTCTCTGATTATAGCCCCTGTTCCAGAAGAAGGCATCGGAGGTGCTGCCTCCGGGACCTCGCAGCACACCCATGTCACGATTTGTTATGTTCTTCATTAAGGTGACATTGTCAGACATAGGACCGGTCCAGAGGTTGGCATTATCACCGAAGAGGTATACCGGTACCTTCGTTAATGTGTCACTGAAGTCAACTGTAATGGCTACAGTAACAGGGTCAGTGACTGCCTCTGCCTCTGAATATTCCGGAACAACAGCTGTCCTGGGCTGCCACCCTGCCATGAAGAAACCCTGGGGATAACCGCTGTAATCAGGCTCATCACTCAGCGGATAGTTTTTAAGATCCGGCATCTCGTCAAGGGTAACCACATAATCGTGACCCATCACCTTCTGCCAGTGTGAAAGCGGGTTGATGACTCCGTCACGGATGAAATCGCCGGACCATGGCATGAACCACGACCAGTGTGCACGGTCGGCAACAAGCAGATCAGGGTCCGGAACGGGACCGTTCTCGCTGAGGGTTATCATCTTGCGGCCTCCGAACTTCTCCCTGATGGCGTTGTATGTAAGCACCTGCGAGCTGAAATCGCCGTCTGCCGCATAAATATCGGCTCCGAGAATATCAACATACTCATCACCCGGATACCAGTCAAGGCTATTGGCTGCTGCATCGGTAGTCCAGACCCAGATCAGGTTCTTAAGGCCATGATAATTAACCAGACGGTCAAACATGAGTCTCCAGAGCATTTTGCAGGGCTCCGGTCCTTTCGCACCCCACCAGAACCAACCTCCGGAGGCCTCGTGAAGCGGTCTGAACAGAACCGGGATCTTGTCATTGTTGAGTTGTTTAAGGTAACCGGCTATGATGTCTATGTCGCTCAACATAGCCTGGTATTCCGCCGAGGTGGTTTCGGTGATCTTTGATACGTCAAACGATGTGCCTGAGGTGTAAAATTCATCTGTTGCCCGTGAGGGATCACGCCAGTGCCAGCAGATGGCAACGAGGCCGTTGCGGTTATACCAGTCTCTTGCCTCGGAGACAACCACTGACTTGTCATACCAGCTGTAATTACGGGTATGGTTCATGAAGTCAAGGCCAATGAGCGCCGGGTATTTCCCTGTCTGGGAAAAGAGCCATTCAGCCTCCTCCCTGGCATTGAGGCTCATGGCGCCGGAGTGGATATTATGGGTGAAGCTGTCCATGAGATAGCTCCAGAGCCTTCTCGTCTCACGGTGGGGTGAAGGGGTGGAGAGGCTATATGGAAGTTGCACGGTAATTTCAGGGGTGTTATCCGGCTCAATCCGGAAGTAATCAAGCAGGAACCATCCCCAGCTTTCGGTCATTGAGAGGGTATTGCTCCCCTCCCTGAGCCATATCCTGCCGAAGGAGACCTCCGTGAATGTGGCCGAAGCCGGGAAGGAGACCTCTGAGCTGTTACCATTAATGCCGAGTATATTCTTCTTGTCGCCGTATGGCCCCGCATACCCGATGAAGAGCCTGTACCATCCTTCCTGTGCCAGTGAAAAGGTGACGGTCACCGCGTCACCTTCATTCTGAAATATTTCCACGTATCCTGTTCCGGAGTAACCAGTCACTGATGTCTGCACTGACAGGCCTCCTGTCAGGGTACCGTTCTCGGCCTCGTATTTCGTGCCCTGGGCAAGAACAGTTACGGCGCACGAGAAGAGCAGCACAACAGATAACGGTAATCTGGTAAAAAGTTTCATCTGGCAGAATTGCACTCTTTGTTATTAAATACAAAGGGTATCTCAATTTAGTGAAAAAATCTGAGATACCCTTTGCTTCTGCTTAAATGGCTGATCTAATCAATCACCACTATTTATGTTCAAACCTGATATTGTCAACGTAGAGTCCGGTAAGGTCCATATCCACCCCGGTCCACAGTGTCATTCCCCAGTCGCCGCTTGATGGAATCACATCAGGCAGAGCCGAGTAGGTGGCCAGATCGAAGGTAATTGTAATCCATCCGGGAGTAGACCAGCTTCCATCAGGATTCTCAATGCCCAGGTGGCCTATGTCAATATCCGTTCCGGCGAGCTTCATTACGAAGGATCCTGTTCCGGCAGCAAATGGTCTGGTGATATTTACATCCATCTTCAGATAGTGATCAGCCTTGGTCACTGATGGTTTGGGCATCTGGTCATGGTTGCAGCCCCAGATCCAGGTCCATCCGTTCAGTGCAGACAGGACTCCATGCATATAGTTGCCAGAGATAGCTATGGCCGGATCATTGCCAAGCTCAACGGCTCCGCTCCAGTTATCCCAGCTCAGGTCATGCCCGTCAGCTCCAACCTCGAAGTTATTGATCATCAGGGAAGGATCCACTATCGGGTCAGTTGCTCCAAAGAAGATCTCCGGGAAAATACCCTCTTCACCCTCATAGGTGATAAGTCTGATGGTGCCATAACCGCGGGTCACATCCATGGGTACATAGACTTCAATCCTGGTGTCAGTCTTAACACCGTAGGCCGTTGCCGGAACATTCCCCGGGAAGATCAGCTCCTTGACCAGCAGCAGGTTGGTGCCGTTGATAGTAAGTATCTTGCCCGGTTCACCGCGAAACTCGCTGTAAGAACCAAATGTCGGCAGATTGGCAAGAAGGGTGAAGTCGATGGCTGAGACAACCTCCGTACCGTTCATGGTAACTATTGTTATCTTACCGGTCTTGGCTCCTACCGGAACTGTTACAGTGAGCGAAGTTGCTGTCCTGGCCCCGATTGTTCCCTCGATGTCACCTGTGAATATAACCCTGGTCACAAGATCAAGGTCAGTCCCTGCAAGGATAATATTGGTATTGGCCCTGGCCGATGTAGGGCTGAACGATGAGAATGCCGGGACAATCATTGTAAGGTTGGGTCCGGTTACCTCCTTGTCAGCTTTTGTAACAAAGGTCACCACGCCGTCAACAGCGTCATTGGGAACTGTAACCAGGATCTCGGTGGCAGTGCCGCCGTCCTTGATCGTACCCTGCTTGTTGCCTCCGAAGATGACATGATCAATCAGGTCAAGGTTGGTGCCTGTCACTGTGATATCCTGGCCGTTCTTCAGGGTCACCGGTGTGACACTGACGGCAGGAATGACCATTACCAGATCATCTGCAGTGGTCACCTCAACGCCTGAAGCGGGCAACATAACCACCTTCCCGTCCTTCGTGTCATCAGGAACCTGCAGCACTATCTCTGTGGCACTGTGTGACACGAAGTCAGCTGCATCAATCACTTTTCCTCCGCCGAGTCCGACTGAGAGTACCAGGTCAAGGTTTGTTCCGGCGATGGTGAGATTGGTACCGGCCTTGACAGGGTTGGGGGTAACCGAGGTGAATGCCGGCAGTGTGACTGTCAGGTCAGTGGCCGAGTATACTATGATAGGCTCTTCCTCAGCATTTGAAACGGCTATCTTTCCTGTCTGGGCCTCTGCAGGCACTATCAGCTTGATCTCCGTACGTGAATGGCTGGTGAAGTCATCCATAGCCACCGTCACGCGGTCAGTCAGTATAACCTCTCCCACCAGGTTAAGGTAGTCACCTGTTATTGTCAGCTCATCACCTGCCTTGACGGTGGCGGGAGTGAAGCCGGCTATGGATATTGGTTCCGAGTAGCCGATGGGTGTTTTGGTGGTGATATTGCCGTCGGGCGTTTTCAGCACCACGTAACCCGGCATAGCCTCCTGGGGTACGGTGAGGGTAAGCAGTCCCGACTCCTTTTTTGTAAAGGCAGTGATAGTTATATCATTGGGCAGGACCACGGCGGTCACCTTGTCAAGGTTCGCCCCGATGAATTTCAGTTCGGCTCCCCTGGCTATGGGCATGGGCCCGAAGCTGTAGAGAACCACCTTGGTGTCTTCCTCTTCCTCTCCCTCGCAGGAGGTGAGAAGGAAACCGGCACTGACAACACAGAGTGTCGCGAAGAGCAGTACCCAGTTGCGGAATTTTATCTGAATCTTATGCATTGCAATTCTTTTTTCTGTTCATATTACTTAGGCACGACGCGTATGTTGTCTATGCATATGTGCGGATTGCAGTCAGTACCGTCAACGCCACCGTGCCATACATAGAATGTCAGCCCGCGAACCATGTCAGGTGTCAGGCTGCTGGTACTGGCCGAACCGTCAAAGCTGTAGTTGAATTCTGACATGGGATATGAGACCGTGGTCCATCCGTCAGTCTTGAATGTGCCTGTCTCTTTCCATGGATTCCATACGCCTCTAGGATAACTGCCGTCAGCAATATAACTGTTGCTTCCGGTGATGGAGTAAGGTGTGAAGATCATCTGCAGTGCACATGACTCCCAAGGTTCAACCACATTTATCTCAAACTTTATCACGGCATCCTTCAGCTCACCCGTGTAAACGGGGACATCGGGCCTGCCGTTGGCCTGGGGCCACAGATTGAAACTGAAGCCGTCCTCATTCCATGTTACTCCTGCGCCACCGGCGAGAGCACCCGAGAAACGTACATAGTTGCCGGAAATGCCTTCGGGGTTTGAACTTCCCAACACCCCTGAACGCCATCCGCCCGCAGCAGTCAGGTCATCAAAGTTCAGGATGATGTTCCTGTCATCACGGAAGAAGAAGCGCGAACGGGTGGTGCCATAGAGCGATTTAACCTGTATCTGGCCGGGACCTGTGCCCGAAGGTACAGTTACCTGTATCTCATTGATGGTTGAAGCCACAATGGTGCCGGGCACGTTGCCCGGGAAAAGTACAGTGAGCGGCAATGCAGGGTCATCAACGAAGTAGTTGCCTTTGATAACAGCTGTTTCGCCGTCAGCAACATATTCGCATACCATCCTGTCAACCACCGGAGCAGGAACATCCACCCCGAAATCATATACCAGTTTGTTGACCTTGTCACTGTTCACAAGGGTCATCTTGTTGGTTACCTCGGCGGGAATCACTTCAGGCACCTGTACAATGATTGATGTCTCTGTCACCAGGTTGGGATTCAGGGCTGCCAGCTGGTCATTGAACCAGATCTCATCCACATTGCTCAGGTTTCTTCCAATGATCGCAATATTGTCACCCATAAAGGCATGGGCTACAAGTGAGTCAGATTTGGCAGGATCTGTCTTGCGGATATAGAGTATCTCCGGTGCCGGCATCTCTTCATTCTCGTCACATGACTGAAGGAAGAAGCCGGTAAAGATGGTCACCAGCACCAGCATGGATGCTGAAAACCTTTTATAATTGATCTTTTTCATATCTGGCATGGCTATTTGGTGTAATAGTGTTCAGGCTCATCATCCAGCCTTGGGTCCTGAAGCACTTCGGAGGCTGGTATAGGAAGGAACATCTTGTCAGGCGTGAAGTTGGTCACATAGAAAGGATTACCGGGTATGGTACCCCTGTTCTGAGCTTCGATTATCTCCCTGGCCTTATCATAGCCCTGGCGGGTTATGTCAAACCAGTAATCGCCCTCAAAGGCAAACTCCACACGGCGTTCCTTCATTATGTCATCAATCGTAAGCACGCTCTTGGTAGGCAGCCCGGCACGGAGACGTACCTGGTTGAATGCGTCAAGGGCAGTGGCATCAGTGGTTGATTCACCTCCTGCCAGCGTAGCCTCTGCATATATAAGGAGAATGTCAGCATAACGAAGCATCATGAAGTTGATGCCGGTGTTCATGCCTATGACCTGCTCACCACCGTACTTCTGGCCGGGACCCACAACATACTTGGCAATGGTTGAACGTGTTCCGTTCAGGGTACCTCCCTGCTGGACATCCTGGATGGTATCATACCTGAAACCGTCCTTCATGAACTCATTATAGGCGGCATCGTCAGCTGTGAATGAGCCATCAGCCTGTGGAGGTTTCTGCGGCTTCCAGTTGGGCATGGTCCATCCGTGCTCCATCATTGATCCGGCACGCCTCTTGTCATTGGGTTCATAGGCAGCCCTGAGATCAAGTGAGGGTCTGAAGAGCTCCCACATGTTGGCCTCATCAGTCTGCAGACTCGAGGGACCGCGGTCAGGATTGAGCTGGTTGCCCGAACCCCAGGGATTCATGGTGCACTGGTGCTGTACTGCAAACAGGGTCTCTATGTTGTTGTTGTTTGCACTTGAGTTGAACATTGCACGGTAATCGGGGAAAAGATCATACTGCTTTGAGTCTATCACTTCCCATGCCATCGCCTTGGCATTGGCATAATCCTTCTGATAGAGATAAAGCTTTGACATCATTCCCTTGGCTGAGTATTTTGTTACCCTGCCGGGAACGTCCGTCTCGGGGAGCCCTGCCTCAGCCAGCTGAAGCTCTTCAAGGGCGAAGCGGAGAACATCCTCCTGGTAGTAACGGGGGATACTGAAATCACCTGTCAGGGCAATTGATCCCGGATCAGTTACTATGGGAGCATGACCAAAAATGCGCGCGATGTAAAAATAAACAGTACCCCTGAGGAAATGACATTCGGCTATTGCCGGATCAAGGATGGCGGGATCACCGCCGTCAGCTTTCTTCTGCTCAAGGGTTGCAATCAGTGCACTTGTCCAGCCGTTGACCTTGTAGAAGGACTTCCAGGCATCGGAGAGGCGCACCGAGGTGGCGGAAACGGTCATCTCCTGGAAGGGGGTGTCATCACCGTTCCAGGTATGCTCATTACCTGAGAGTATCTCACCTATGCAGTCGAGGGCACGGGCTTCATAACCTGACCATGCCAGCCCTGAATAGATGGTGCTCGTCGCAGCCCTCACCTCATCAGCCGTGTTGTAGTAGTTGCTCACTGTGGCACCCGAGAGTGAGGGACGCTCAATGAACGACTCGCTGCATGATGCAAGTGTTGCGGCAAGGATTGCAATAAAATATATAAATCTGTTTTTCATGATCTTATTCTTTAGTCATTAAAACTCAACACTTACACCGCCCATGTATGTGCGCGGATTGGGATAGTGACCTGCATCAACGTTCATGAGCCTTATGCTGTTATTGTAAGAGCCCACCTCAGGATCATAGCCTGAATAGTTGGTGAAGGTGTAGAGGTTCTGGACTGTCACGTAGAGCCTGAGGTTGTTCATCCTGACCCTGTTGATCAGCGTAGCCGGAAGCCTGTAACCGAGAGTTATGTTCTGCACGCGGAGGTATGACCCGTCTTCAACATAACGGTCAGACATGGCCGTATTGTTGGTGTTGGTGTTGGTAAACCTCGGCAATTCACCGTCCTTGTTGGTGGCCGTGTAGCGGTCCATGACGGCAGTCGACTGGTTGTAGTAGACGTTGTTCATCCTCTCCAACTGCCACTTCATGAAGTTGAAGATCTCAGCCCCGTAACTTCCCTGCAGGAAAACCGAAAGGTCAACATTCCTGTAACGGAAGGTGTTGGTCAGACCGAAGGTGAAGTCCGGTATCGGGCTCCCGATGAATGTCAGATCCTTGGAATCAATGATCTTGTCACCGTTGATATCCTTGTATCTCACATCACCGAGCCATGTTTCATTCTCAGCTACGGCCGAACCAAACTGCGGGTATGAGCTGGCAAGCTCAGCTTCTGTACGGAAGAGTCCGTCAGTCACCAGGCCCCAGAATGTCCCAACAGCATAGCCAGGCACTGTATGGGTGATCAGGTAATTGTCATAGTAAAGCTTGCCGTCTATTGAAGAGGACTCGTTTATCAGCTTGTCAAGAACGTTCTTGTAGTGTGAGAAAACCAGCGAGGTGTTCCATGCGAAGTTCGGCTTGACTATGTTCCGTGTGACGAGGCTCACGTCAATACCTGTATTCGTCATCTGGCCAACATTGCCTATAGGAGCCTTGAGGTCGTTCCAGGCATCACCTATACCCAGCAGTGCGGGACCTGTGCTGAAGAGCAGCATGTTGGAGGTGATCTTCTTGTAAAGGTCCACCGTCAGATCGATCCTGCCATTGATGAAACCAAAGTCAATACCTCCGTTGTATGTGAGAACTGACTCCCATCCAAGGTCAGCGTTGGAAATCCCGGCGATGAAGTTTGTAGATGCCGTTCCCACCTGGCCGAATCCTACGGGGCCGGGCCAGAAGTTGACGTTTGAGGTATAAGGAGGACTCGGGGCACCTCCGGGCAGGTTCTGGTTACCAACAGCACCGGCGCCAAGCCTTATCTTCATGTAGTTCATCACGTTACCCCAGTTGGAGGCAAAATTCTCGTTGGTAACCGTCCAGCCTACTGATGCACCCGGGAAGAAACCCCATTTATTGTTCGGGCCGAAGTTGGCCGATCCGTCACCCCTGTAGCTGAGTGACACTGAATAGCGGTCATCAAATGTGTAGTTACCCCTGACGAAGTATGACTCCATGGCCCAGTCGCCCTTGCCGCCGGTGAGGTCCCATGTAAGCTTGTCAGTACCTCCTGCATTCATGTCAAGGATATTGTTCTGAAGGTCCACCTTCTTGCCTCCCATAGACTCCCAGTATGAGTACTGGGCTTCATGCCCGCCGGTAAAGGCCAGCTTGTGCTTGCCCAGGGTCTTGTTATAGTTCAGGTAGTTCCTGACTGCATAATAATAGGAGTTGCTGCGGTTGTCATAGAGCTGTGCCTGAAGTGACCTGGTGCCTATGTTGGCTTCATACTGGAATGCGGTATTGTTCTGCAGCCCGAGCTGGTATGAGAACTCGTTACGCAGGGAGAACCCTTCAAAGAAGATCACGTCAGCATATATGTTCCCGAAGATCTGGCTGTTGACACTCTTGTTTCCCCTGCTGCTGCTCGTTGCCACGGGGTTATCAGCTGTGTAGGTGTAACCGCTGACGGTATAATTGCCGGCCCATGTCCCGTCAAGGTTCCTTACGGGGATGAGCGGATTCTGCAGTGTTGACCACCATATTGTGCTCTCGGCCGCATCAGCCAGGGTAACGTTCTGTATGCTCCTGGTAATGTTCGAGCTTACTCCGGCCCTCAGCCATTTTTTGACCTGGCTGTCAAGATTGAAGCGGGTTGAGTAACGCTTGAAGTCGGATCCGATAAGGATACCCTTCTGGTCAAAATAACCTGCTGAGAAATAATAACTGGTATTATCCCTGCCGCCCGAGATGCCAAGCTGATGATCCATTGTGTAGCCCTGCTGGAAGATTGCATCCTGCCAGTCTGTTCCCTCACCAAGGAGTGAAGGGTCAGCGAACTCCTCGGTGGGATTATAGCCGGTACCCAGTTCGGCGATGACGCTGTTCTGATACTCTGCAAATTCCCGGAGATTCATCACATCAAGTGTCCTGTACACTTCCTGGAGGCCGTAGGAAACATCATATGTCACCTTGCCATCACCAGCTTTCCCCTTCTTCGTGGTAATGAGGATGACGCCGTTGGCAGCCTGTGAACCATAGATGGCCTGTGCCGATGCATCCTTCAGTACGTCTATCGTCTCGATGTCATTGGGGTTAAGTGTTGCCAGGAAACTGTTCTGGGTCTGGCCGTCTGATCCGCCAAGACCGTCATAGCCCGTGTTTTCAACCATGTTATCAGTGAACGGAACACCGTCAATAACTATCAGCGGGTCATTGCTGTTAATTGAGGTGATACCCCTCACCCTGACGGAGACACCTCCGCCTGGCTGACCGCTGTTATTCATTACATGCAGGCCGGCAACCTTGCCCTGAAGGGCCTGGTCAACACCGGTGACCACAAGATCCTGTATCTCCTCCGTCTTCACGGAGGCGATGGCGGATGTCACTTCCGACCGCCTGATGGTTCCGTACCCGATCACAACAACAGCATCCACCTCCTCGGCAGACATTGTAAGTGTTATTGTCATCGGCCCGTCAGTGATCGGCACCTCTCTGGTGTCCATCCCAACGAACGTAACAACCAGGGTGGTGGCATCTGAAGGTACCTGAAAGGAAAAATTCCCGTTCAGGTCTGAAGCAGTTCCTATCGTCGTGCCCTTGACCACTATCGAGGCTCCGGGCAAGCCAGCATTGGTGTCATCAAGTACCCTTCCGGTAACAGTTCTCTGCTGCGCGAAGAGAACTGCTGATGACATTACAGCTGCCAGACAAATAAGAAAAGTTTGTCTAAAGAGTTTGTTTTGCATAGCTGTACAGTTTTAGGTTTTTAAAGTTAAGCCATCTTGACAGGGC
>JAAZBN010000237.1 GCA_012513795.1 Bacteroidales bacterium
GCCCCTTGCCCCCCAGACAAGTACTCTAACCGGGCTGAGCTACATCCCGTGCTTTTTAGCGGTGCAAAATTAATTAACTATTCCGGTTTTCCAAAAAAAAGCTGACGCCTGCTATGCGGCATATAAACGGAAATAACAACAGGTTGAGTAAATCGATATATTTGTTTAGCCTTATGAAACGTTATCACTTAACAGACAGAAATCATGAACCAGGTCAACCGTCGTAATTTTCTTCGCCTGGCAGGAGCAGGCGCTGCCGCTGCTGCAGCAGCTCCCGTGGCTCAGGCAATGGGTCCGGATGCAGCAAGCCGGCCGGTACAGACAACCAAACCTGACACTAACATAGCAGATGCGGCAAAAACGCCCAGAGGCCCAAACGCTATGCCCGGCCTCTACCCCGGAAGGGTGGCCCTCGTCAGGAACATCTCCTCGGTAAAGGGAAATACCATCGTGGAACAGGAGGTGCATGATATGATAGCGCGCTCCATGCTGGAGCTTACGGGCGAGAAAAAACTGAAGAAAGCATGGCGCAGATTTGTGGGACCAAAAGACAGAATAGGCCTTAAGGTCAATCCTGTGGCCGGCAAGAGCCTGTCAACAAGCCATGAGGTGGTAAGAGCGGTGATAGCACAGCTGGAAGAGAGCGGCATAAAGAGATCGCAAATAACCATCTGGGACCGGCGTGAGTTTGAGCTGCATGACGTTGGGTTTACTGCTGAAAACTATCCCGGAATACGCATAACCGGAACTGAACAGATGGACAGTGAGGGTCTATACTATGGCAAGGACGGTAAGCTGTACGGTGAACACATGATTGATCGCGACTGGTATTACTGGGCTGACGTGGAGGGCGAATATGATGAATATACCATGCCATACATGGTCAACGGGGGCAAGTACTCCTATTTTACCAAAATCGTCACCCGGGAGCTTGATAAAATAATAAATATTCCAATTTTGAAGAATGCGGGAATGACGGTGACGCTGGCACTTAAGAACCTGGCATTCGGGTCAGTAAGCAACACCGGCAGGCTACATGCCAAACTTTGGAACGAGACATGCGCTCAGGTGTGCGCCTTCGCTCCGCTGCGAGACAAGGTGGTGCTGAACATAGTTGACGGCATTAAGGGTTGCTTTAACGGAGGGCCTGGAGCCAATCCGCAGTTTTTCTGCAATTATCACACCATCATCGCCGGCAGTGACCCCGTGGCGGTTGACAGGATAGGTTATGACATAGTCCTGGCAAAGAGGATAGCGGAGGGATTACAGAAGGAAGGGACACCCGCGGCACTCGAATTCATGAGGCAGGCAGAGCAACTGTCACTGGGTGTGGCTGACAGGGACAGGATAGACCTGAGAGAGGTTACCATAGGTTGAACATTTATAGAAAAAGATTTTAAAATGCATTTTGTGAGAGTTCTTACGACTATTCTATTGATTTCTATTTCTTTATCCGGCCCGGCACAGTCAGCCCTGGTGCCACGGGCACTGTCAGGCATGTACGGGGTGCAGTCGGCTCACAACAGGATATTTACAGAGACCTCCCTCTACGGTTATATTAACGGAGGAGCAGAGCTCTACCTTGAGTATGGGTTTGACACTCTCATTGTAACCGAGATGGTGGTTGACGGCAGTGATATCAAGCTTGAGGTTTACAGGATGAAGGATCCGGAAGCTGCCTTTGGCATCTTTTCAGTATCACGCTTCCGTTGCAACGCTGGACAAAAGAGTACGGAGCATATATGCAGGTCGGCTTACCAGTTTCAGTTCTGCAAAGGTCCTTATTATGTAAGCATAATAAATGATACCGGGTCGGAGGCTGATCAACAACGTTCAGCCGCACTGGCCGGATTGCTTATAGAGAACATCATTGAGCCTTCTTTTGATCCCGGAAGATACTTTGCTGAAGGGATTGATGAAGAGACTATGAGGGGAGCTGTTCTTGTCAGGGGCCCGCTGGGCATATTCAACGGCATCCCGGTGTTGTCTGACAGGCTTGTGAGCACGGTCGACTTCAGCGCCCTGATGATAACGAACGGTCAGGACACCATTGCCTCACTGCTTTTTGACAGCGAGCAGTCAGCCCGGCAGTTTCTGGGCGAGTGTAAATTTTCAAAGAGCTCTAAAACAGATGCAATTAGTAGTGATTCAACAATTTCGGTAATCTCTCCCAATCACATAATTATAACTTTTTAAAATACGGTTTTAAAAAATTGTTATTTTTGTCGTCTCAATTACGGAATCAGACATGCAGTTTTTCAAACCGCTCGAGACCGGCAGTGATGAAAAGAAAGAGACTGCCGCAGTGACAGAAAAAGTTAAATGCCTTATAGTCGGGTCAGGTCCTGCCGGATACACGGCAGCAATATATGCAGCGCGTGCCAATCTGAAGCCGGTGCTCTATACCGGGTTGCAGCAGGGAGGACAGCTGACCACCACCACAGAGGTAGAGAACTACCCGGGGTATCCTGATGGTGTAACGGGGCCGGAGATGATGGAGGATTTTCGCAAGCAGGCTGAGAGATTCGGAACGGACCTACGCATGGGCATAGCTACCTCTTCCGATTTTTCAGGCAGGCCGCTGAAGGTTACTTTTGACGGTAGTATAGTAATTGAAGCTGATACGGTGATTATTGCCACCGGCGCCACTGCGAAGTACCTTGGCATACCGGCGGAGACAAAATATGCAGGCATGGGAGTGTCAGCATGCGCAACCTGTGACGGTTTCTTTTACCGCGGCAAGGATGTGGCGGTTGTGGGTGGCGGTGATACTGCATGTGAGGAGGCAACGTACCTCGCCGGCCTGTGCAGAAAGGTGTACATGATAGTCAGGCGAGATGTGCTCAGGGCCAGTAAGGCGATGCAGCACAGGGTTATGAACACCGCGAACATAGAGATACTCTGGAAATGCCAGGTGGAAGATCTCTTTGGAGCACAGGGAGTGGAGGGAGCAGTGGTAGTACGCGGCAGGGGAACCCCGGATGAGGAGAAATTCAATATCAATATTGAGGGATTTTTCCTTGCCATAGGACATACTCCCAACTCGGAGGTCTTCAAGCAATGGCTTGAGACGAATGAAACGGGATACATTGTCACTGAACCGGGCACAACACGCACAAAAGTGCCTGGAGTGTTTGCGGCCGGGGATGTGGCTGATCATATTTACCGGCAGGCAGTGACGGCAGCAGGGAGTGGCTGCAAGGCTGCCATAGACGCTGAGAGGTTTCTCGCGGAACAGGGATAGGAAATAACTGACAAGAATATAAGGGGAAAACTAACGCTAACTATGCGCAATTTTAAAAAGACTTATCATATCAACGCTGAACCTTCTGACATCTATGCTGCTCTGACAAATCCTTACACCATTGAGCTCTGGTCAGGATACCCGGCATTAATGCCTTCAAAGACGGGAGAGGAGTTCAACATGTGGGACGGAGACATATGTGGCAGGATCATTGACCTGATCCCGGACCGGAAAGTGGTTCAGGAGTGGTATTTCGGAGACAGGGAGCTGGAATCACTGGTTACCATCACCATAGCCGGCAATGGCGGATCAACGGCTGTGACTGTTGAGCATACGAACATTCCCGTGGAGGACTACACCAATATCGCTGATGGCTGGAATGAATATTACATGGGCGCCATTAAGCGTTTCTACAATCCCAACTTCTGATCCTTAAGAATATCAAGTACATCTTCCAGTCCGCCCACTATCAGGCCGGCAATTCCTGTATAGCATTTTGTTTTTGACGTAGCAGTAACTGTATCTGCCCATCGCGGAAGCCAGCCAAGCATCTCATTTTTGATGAAACTGACCAGGTCTCTTCCGGTCATTGCCTTGATTTCGTTATCAGCCTCAGTGAGATATTTCTCTATGAGCAGGTTGGCAAAAAGCAGCTGAATGCCAAGATGATCAGGAGGAAGCGTGCAGGTGTCGCACCTGCTGTGTCCATAACGGTTATAGAGTTTGCACAGTTCATGATGATGTTCTGTAACTGATTGGCTGCTGCTGACCCAGTGTGATGCTGCCGGATAGGCTTCTGCTTCCTTCTCCGTTGCAAGAAGTGAGCTGTAGTTATTGTTAATGGCGAGATGGCACTGCTGTTTGAACGGGCAGGGTGACCTGAGCAACCGGCTTGCAGCCTGGAACCGTTTGTTTGAGCTTTCAACAGGCAGGTTCCTGAGCAATCCCGAATCACAGATATGGGGTAGCCCGCTCTCGTCGGGGGCCATTGTCACTGCCCCGCCAAGAAAGAGAAAGAGTGCAGTGTATGCCTGCAGAAGTTCCTCGGGGGTGTTCATTGAACCAATATTGCCGGTCATCAGATATTCAGGTTGCATAACCCAATAACATGATGCTCCGTCAAATTGTTCACCTGTTCACCTTTTCCAGCTCTTCCAGCTCACCGATACCCATACTGTGAGACAGACTGGCAATGGTCTTGAGATCCAGATTGCCCTGGATTGACACTACAGAGGTTCCGCCGCCGCCGGTGATCATCACCAGCTCGGCTATCCGGTCACCCTCTTCACGGACCATGAAGAAGACCTCGCCATTTTCCTCTCTGACTGTCATCAGCTCTTCAAATCCGTTCCGCCTCAGCCTGGGCATGAGCTCCGTGGCGAAATTCACTCCCAGCGAGGCGGCAGTACTGTCCATGCTCAGGATACGTATTCCTTTGATCCTCGTCACCAGGTTCTGAAACTCCTTGTCATCACTGTCAATTCTGGAGAGCAGGCTGAACATCTTTGATGAGATGTAAACCGAGGTAAATCCCTCCTTTCCGTCGTACCTGTCAAACAGGTCATCCACAGGGCTTTTCTGTGCGCAGAGCGACACTGACATCACTGTCAGCAGCAGAATTATGAACGCCTCTTTTTTCATCTTTAAATTTTTAGTCTGTATTAATTTCTTCATTGGCCGGGTTGAGCCGATCAAGGTACCGTAGTCTGGAAATGTTTACTGCAACAATGTCACTGATCCTGTCAAGGCCTTCAAGTTCTTCTCTCTTCTCAGTGATGGTGCTTACTTTTCCCAGCTGTTCAACCCCGCTGTTCATTTTCCCTGACACGGTCATGAGTATACTCTTTACCTCGGCCATTGCAATTACAGGATCCTCATACGTATCCCTTGTCACAGGTGAGTCCTGGTTGAAGAAGATCATCCATAATCCGGCAATGATGACTGCCACGGCTGCCACGGCTGCCAGGTGCCGCAGTGCTCTTCGCTGAGGGCTCAGGGTTACTTCCGTATGTGTCACTGCCTCCAGCCTTTCATAAAATTCTTCTGATGGTTCAGGTATATTCTCCGTCAGTGAGGTCAGGTATCCCAGCCTCCTGCGCAGCTGTTCGGGGGCAGAGGGATCACTGAGGTACTTCCTGAGCTGTTGTTCCTCCTCAGTGGTGGACTCACCCTCAAAATACCTGTTTATCAGTTCTGTTATCTTCTCCTGTTCCATAGTTGTAGATTCTGTTCATCTCTTCCCTGATCTGCTTTCTGGCCCGGGAAATCAGTGTCCGCAGTGCAGCCACGTTCGTTCCCATTGCTTCGGCAGCCTCCTCGTAGGAGTATCCCTCCATGTCTCTCAGTATGATAGCGCTGCGACCCGGTTCTTTCATCCTGCGGACAATGGCGGAGACCACACCCGCGGCTTCCCGTTCATCACCCGTGCCCTCATCGCCGCGTTGTGCAGCTGACACTCCGGCTGCTTCCGAGAGAGATTCGAGCCTGAGCCTGTTTTTTCTCCTCAGAATGTCTATGCAGTAGTTGCGGGTCACCGTGGTACACCAGGCAGCCGTGCTGGCATACCTGCTCTTATCATTTCTTCTGCTCCATAGTTTCATCATCACCTCCTGCACCGCATCTTCTGCCTCCTCACGGTTGTTCAGAAACCGGTAGGCAAAGGCATAAAGCCTTCGCCCCTCCGGCAGTATCTCTTTCCTGAACTCTTCGGGGGTCATATCTGTCTGAAATCTTCCCCAAAGGTATCATTTAGCATCAATCTCCAGTCCCTCAAGAATGGCAAGCCTGTCGCCGTTGTTTGTCATTATGCCGGATGCCTCCTCGCGGGTAAACCGGCCGCTGATCTGTGCAATAACCTCGCTGTCATGACCTTCAGCCATCATCACCAGCTCCCTGACCATATCATCTTCCATCCTCGCCATGAAACGGATGTCAGATCCTTCATCCCTGACTGTCATCAGTTCCTCATATCTTGCCCTCCGTATAATGTTCCTCACTTCCGGTATGAGTGCATCTGAATCCGGACATTTATCCTTATCCCTGATAACCAGGCGTATGGAGGTAATTTTTCCCGTGACTGCATCCCGGTCATCTGACTCGCCGGAGCTGACCAGGGATTTGAGTATGCTGCCGTTAATTATTATGGAGGTGTATCCCTCACGGTCATCGTACCTGCCGAAGAAATCTTCAAGTGTTGCTCTTTGAGCTGACAGCGCTGCAGTGAGCGCAAGAAGTGCAAATGCAATAAGAATTCTTTTCATGACTGTCCGTTTTTATGTGTTTACAATACCAATGACGAACAGTGAGCAAAAACATTACAAGATTTTTAAATTTTTAATAAAGTGTTGAAATCTGGTGTGCGCAATGGCCATTCGTGAATTGTAAAGGTGTTATTTTTATGGCCTGAACAGTTAATCAAATGCGACAAACAAAAGACATTGATTAACAATCATACGAAAAATAAACTGATTTACAGATGAAGGTTAGTGAGGCTGCGGCCATGCTGAAGAAAAGCGGGGTAAACTTGCCGGAGGAGGTCATTTTGGTCTCAGAGAGTAATCGCGGCTCTCTTTTTTTCAATTCGTCACAGGAGATACTGGAAGCATCGCTGCCTGGCAGTGATCAGCTCACCTATGAAGTGAAGTATGATATACCCGGCCGGGGGGAGGTGACGGAGGTGATACTTCACAGGGTGACCAACGGCCTCTCTGCAAACTATACTGAACCATACATGAGGAGGCGTGATCCGGACACAATGCTGATAGGAGATTCAGGTCCGACAGACAAGAGAAGGTTCGAGGATACGTATGGCTATCCGTTTGAGAGGCTGAGAGAAGAGACAATTGAATGGCTGCGGGGTCAGGAGACTGGCATTTTTCTCTGTTTTGCCGGCAACTACCCGGTCGGGGCCGGAGGTGTTGTGGTCACTCCGCTGAATGCCTCATTTTTTGCATTTGGATTGTCACTACTCCAGAAGATTATTGCTATTGATCAGTTGCCGGCTGATTTCAGGGTTGAGTCAGTTGTATATGTAGCTCCTCCCTTCCGTCACACTCATTTCAGCGGTCGTCAGGTGGTGGTGCACAACAGGCGCGAGAGGCTTCATGAGATGTTTGCCTATAATCTGTATCCGGGTCCGAGCGCCAAGAAAGGATTTTACAGTGTTCTTCTGGACAAGGGAGAGGCAGAGGGGTGGGTGACCACTCATTGCTCCACGGTGCAGGCTGTCAGTCCTTATGACAATGTGACTACTTTTATGCACGAGGGGGCCAGCGGGGGAGGAAAGAGTGAGATGATCCAACACCTGGTAAGGGAGCCGAACGGACAGATACTTATAGGCCAGAATATTCTTACCGGAGAGAAGCGGGTCATCTCTATACCTCTATTCTGCTCTTTTTTTCCGGCGACAGACGATATGGCCTTATGTCATCCCGGTTACCAGAAGAACAATGGCAAGCTGACAGTGGCTGATGCAGAGAACGGATGGTTCATCCGTGTTGACGGTGTTACCGGATATGGTGATGATCCGTTCCTTGAGAAGATAACTATCAATCCGCAGGAACCATTGCTGTTTCTTAACATAGAGACCAGGCCGGAAGGTACGGCCCTCATATGGAACCACAGGGAGGATGCGCCCGGCAAGCGATGTCCCAATCCCCGTGTTATCATCCCTCGCTCCATTGTTCCCGGGGTGATAAACAGACCTGTTACGGTTGATGTGCGCAACTTCGGTGTGAGGATGCCGCCCTGCACGGCACAACAGCCCACCTATGGAATAGCAGGGCTGTTTCATGTTCTTCCCCCTGCGCTGGCATGGCTCTGGAGGCTGGTAAGCCCCAGGGGTTATGCCAATCCAAGTGTCACCGGCAGCGGTGAACTGGAAAGTGAGGGTGCAGGATCATACTGGCCTTTTGCCACCGGGAAAAGGGTAAGACATGCCAACCTGTTGCTGGAGCAGATTGTCAATACTCCCAGGGTTCGTTATACGCTCACTCCGAACCAGCACATCGGAGCATGGAAGGTTGGCTTCAAGCCTCAGTTGCTGATGAGAGAATATCTCACCAGGAGAGGTAACGCGAAGCTCAGGGCCGATCAGCTCAGTCCTGCCCGCTGTCCGCTGCTTGGTTACGAACTTAATTACCTTACCATTGAGGGTTCTCCTGTGCCTACAAGATTTCTGAAGGTTTACAGGCAGGCCGATGTGGGGGAGGAGGGTTATGATGCCGGCGCGGCCATCCTTACTGAGTTTTTCAGGAAGGAGCTTTCCCTTTACCTTTCTCCTGACCTGCTTCCCCTGGGTCGCAGGATAATAAACGCCTTCATGGAAGAGTGCACAGTAGAGGAGTATGCACAGATACTACCGATGGAATACCAGTACTCCTTCCTTACAATCAATGATTACGGTCAGCAGTAGAGTGGCCGGGTAGAATGGCAGTGACTTTTCTGCCCGTTCTTAACAGGTGTCAGTGCGGCATGCCCGGCTTAATCACACTTAATGAGCGAAGCCGGCAGGGATCTGCCGGCTTCGCAACATCAGGTCAGCCCGTCAGGCAGCCTGTAATAACGGCCACGTAGGATGTGTCAGTTCCTGAAATCGGCCAGTTCATTCGGATAAGCGTTACTCTCAAGTTTCTTCTTTATCTCCTTGAAAGCCTCGACGGTGTAGTTGACATCATCCATGGTATGAACGGCGGTAGGAATGATGCGGAGCATGATCACGCCTTTCGGGACCACGGGATAGATCACCACCGAGCAGAAGATACCAAAGTTCTGCCGTAGATCCTTTATAAGGTGTGTTGTCTGTGCCAGTCCGCCCTTGAAAAAGACCGGTGTTACCGGTGACTCGGTGCGTCCGAGGTCAAACCCGGCATCCCTGAACCCCTTCTGCAGTGCATGGGTTATCTTCCAGAGGTTTTCGCGAAGCTGGGGATGTGTCTTCATCATCTCCAGGCGTTTGATGGCGCCCAGTGTCATTGCCATGGGCAGTGACTTGGCGTATATCTGAGAACGGAGGTTGAACCTGAGATAGCTTATGATATCCTTTTCACCTGCCACAAATCCTCCTATGCCTGCAAAGCTCTTGGCGAAGGTGGCAAAATAGACATCTATCTGGTCCTGCACACCGAAGTGTTCACCTGTTCCGGCACCTGTTTTTCCCATGGTGCCGATACCATGTGCATCATCAACCAGGAGGCGGAAGTTATATTTCTTCTTGTATGTGACTATTTTGTCAAGTGCGCCAAGGTCGCCGGCCATGCCGAAGACTCCCTCTGTGATCACAAGGATTCCGCCACCGGTACTGTCAACTATCTTCTTAGCGTGTTCCAGCTGTTTTTCGAAGCTCTCCATGTCATTGTGAGCGTAGACGAACCGTTTGGACATGACCATTCTCAGTCCGTCCATGATGCAGGCATGTGACTCGGAGTCATAAACAATGACGTCATGCCTTCCTGCCAGGCAATCAATTATTGAGACCATGCCCTGGTATCCGTAATTGAGCAGGTATGCGGATTCCTTTCCGACAAATTCGGCAGCCATTGCTTCAAATTTCTCATGCATGGTGGTCTGCCCTGACATCATCCTGGCGCCCATGGGGTACGCCAGTCCGTACTGTGCTGCTGCTTCGGCGTCCGCCTTCCGCACCTCAGGGTGATTGGCAAGTCCCAGGTAGTTGTTAAGGCTCCAGTTAAGCACTTCCTTGCCCATAAATTTCATGCGGGGACCTATTTCACCTTCAAGCTTCGGAAACATGAAATATCCGTCACCCTGTTCCTGGTACTGTCCGAGCGCACCACGGTTCTTTCTGATCTTGTCGAAAATATCCACGTCAGTATAGTTTTTAATTGATGCCCGCAAAATTATTAAAACAAATCTCAGGCGTAGTACCTATTTATACCTATTTGTTCCGTTGTTTTAACAATGCGTTAACTACTTTGTATTCTAAAAGAGAGCACTTTTGTAATACAATGAACCCAGTAATCAAAAAAAATAGTAATTTTGCGCAACATTTCCGGGTATGAGGATCAGACTGATAACACTCCTGTTGCTTGCGCTCATCGTTTCATCATGCGGTGAGTATGAGAAGCTTCTCAAGAGCACTGACTACGAGCTTAAAAAGGCCAAGGTCTTCGAGTATTATGACGATGGCAAGTACATGAAGTCGATAGAGCTTCTTTCGCAGATATTGCCGAGGTACAGGGCCACTGACGAAGCCGAGCAGCTCAACTGGATAAATGCACAGGCTCACTTCAGGATACGTGACTACATGATGGCAGGCACCTATTACCAGACTTTTGCCGAGACCTATCCGCTGAGCAACAACGCGGAGGAGGCACATTATCTGGCCGCCCTTTGCGATTATTATCAGAGTCCCCGTCCGGAGCTGGATCAGGCAAATACCAAAAAGGCAATAGAGAGTTTCACCATTTTCATGCAGCGTTATCCGACCAGTACACGGACGGACGACTGCAAGGCCAGGATACTGGAACTGCAGGAGAAGCTTGTTGAGAAATCATATCTCAGCGCCAGGCTCTATTATGACCTGAAGGAGTATCGTGCCGCCACCGTTTCGCTTGCCAACAGCCTCAAGGAGTATCCTGATACCAGGTACCGCGAGGAGCTGATGTACCTCAAGCTTGACGCGCAGTATCTCCTGGCGGTGAACAGCATACCCTCAAAGAAAGTGGAGCGGTACCAGACAACCCTTGACGAGTATTATTCGTTCATTGAAGAGTTCCCGCAGAGCAAGTTTGCAAAGGATGTGAGCAGGATTTTCGAAAGCACTGCAAAGTACCTGAAGATAGACACATCAACACAACCAACAGATAATAATTGAACTATCAGCAATAATATGGACTACAAAAAGACATCAGCCCCTTACACCACAGTCACCAGGGATATTGACAAGTTTGATGCATCAACCGGCAATATCTACGAAAGTGTAATCATATGTACCAGGAGAGCCAACCAGATAAGCGTTGAGATGAAGCAGGAGCTCAACTCCAAGCTGGAGGAGTTTGCCTCTTTCAATGACAACCTTGAAGAGGTGTTCGAGAACCGGGAGCAGATAGAGATCTCAAAATTCTACGAAAGGCTTCCGAAGCCGACGCTTATTGCTCTTGCCGAGTTTGAAGATGATAAGATCTACTATCGCAACCCCGAGAAGGAGCAGAAGCTGAAGAAATAGTTACACAACATGCTAAAAGGCAGGAAAATACTGCTTGGAGTCACCGGAGGTATTGCAGCATACAAGGCTGCCGTTATCATCCGGTTGCTTGTCAGGGAGGGGGCAGAGGTTAAGGTGATAATGACCCCGCTGGCCAAAGAGTTCATCACTCCCCTGACCCTGGCTACATTGTCAAAGAATCCCGTGCTGGTTGATTTCTTCAATCCTGAAGACGGGAGCTGGAACAGCCATATTGATCTCGGCCTCTGGGCTGATCTCTTCATAATTGCACCGGCCACGGCAAACACGATGGGTAAGATGGCAGCTGGAATAGCGGATAACCTGCTGCTGACAACATGTCTCTCAGCGCGTTGTCCTGTGCTGCTTGCCCCGGCCATGGATCTTGACATGCTTGCTCATCCGGCAACTGTAAGCAACATCGAGAGGCTGAAGTCGTTCGGCAATCAAATCATTGAGCCTGATACCGGTGAACTTGCAAGCGGGCTGGAGGGTAAGGGTCGGATGGCTGAGCCCGAGGTGATAGTGAAGGAGATTAAGAAAGTCCTTTCAAAAAAAAAAAATAACTGAACTGCCGTTACAGGGCAGACGGGTCATGATCAATGCCGGCCCAACGGTTGAGCCCATTGACCCGGTACGTTTCATCAGCAACCATTCATCCGGACGCATGGGCATTACCCTGGCAGATGAGGCTGCCAGACTGGGAGCAGAGGTCACCCTCGTGCTCGGTCCGGTCAGTCTGAAGCCATCAGGAAAAGATATAAATATTGTCCCGGTGGAGACGGCATCAGAGATGAAGGCAGCCTCGCTGGAGGCTTTTCGCACCTGCGATATTGCTATCCTGGCAGCAGCAGTGGCAGACTTCACGCCGGAAAAGGTCCATGAGACAAAGATGAAAAGGGGACCGGGTTATCTGGAACTGCGGCTGAAGCCTACCGAAGATATTGCAGCCTCTCTCGGAGGGATGAAGAAGAAGGGACAGATCCTTGCCGGGTTTGCACTGGAAACGGAAAACGAGACAGAGAATGCCCGTGCCAAGCTGCAGAGGAAGAACCTTGATCTGATAATCCTTAACTCCCTGCGTGATAAGGGTGCCGGCTTTGGTTATGAAACCAACCGGATTACCATCATTGACAGTAATAATAATATTGATAAATTTGAGTTGAAATCAAAGGAGGAAGTTGCTTCTGATATTTTCAACAAAATTATCTCACTGATACACTGATCACCCATGAGTCAATCAACCCGAACCAGGTTAATCATTGCAGCAGTCCTTTTAGTGCTGGCCGCCGGTAATGCCCGGTCTCAGGAACTGTACTGCAACGTTCAGGTTTCGGCTCAGAAGATACAGGGATCGAACAGGGAGGTCTTTCAGAACATGCAGCGTGATATCTACGAGTTCATGAACAGCATGGTCTGGACAGACAATATTTTCAGTTTTTCCGAAAGAATAGAGTGTAACCTGCTCATCAGCCTTGATGATCAGCTCTCGGCCGATGAGTTTCGCGGGACGATCCAGGTGCAGCTCAGCAGGCCTGTTTACAATACAACCTATGAGTCTACGGTCCTGAATTTCGTCGACAACAATTTCCAGTTCAGGTATGTTGAGTTTCAGCCTCTCGAGTTCAACCCGAACAGCCACACCAGCAATCTCGTTTCGGTGCTGGCCTACTATGCCTATTTGCTGATAGGGATGGATTTTGACACGTATGCCCAGGGAGGCGGCACCCCGTATTTCCAGGTGGCTGAGAAGATAGTGACCAATGCCCAGAACGCCCCGGAGCAGGGATGGAAGCCCTATGACGGCTCAAGGAACAGGAACCGTTACTGGCTGGTAAAGAACATCCTGGATAATGAGTATGCCGGCGTTAGACAGTTTCTTTACCTCTATCACCTCAGGGGTCTTGACCGTATGGAGTCTGACATGACACAGGCAAGGACTGAGATATATGAGAGCCTGAGGAGGCTCCAGGAGGTGTACAGGCGCAGGCCTGATCCTTTCATGTACTTCATGACGGTCATACTTGATGCGAAGGCTGATGAGATAGTCAACATCTTCTCACAGGGATTCCCCGAAGAAAAGAACAGGGTGGTTCAGATACTGAATGAGATTGACCCTGCCAACGAGAACAAGTATCAGAAGATACTCTCCTCCACCTGACAACTGACCGCTCATGCTCCGCAGACTGACAGTTAGGAACTACGCCATCATTAAAGAGCTGGATATGGCCTTCGGCGAAGGCTTTACCATTATCACCGGTGAGACCGGCGCAGGAAAGTCTATACTCCTGGGGGCCCTGGGACTGGTGCTCGGAGAGAGGGCTGACACCTCCGTGCTGCTGAGCCATGACGAGAAGTGCATTGTGGAGGCCGAGTTCAATATCAGGGGATATGACCTGGAAGAGATCTTCGGTGAAAACGGTGTCGATTATGATGATGATGCCCTGTTGAGAAGAGAGATAACCCCGTCAGGCAAATCGAGGGCATTCCTCAATGACACTCCCGTCAACCTGGCTGTGATGAAGGAGTTGGGTGCCAGGCTGATTGACGTGCACTCGCAGCATGAGACCCTCCTCCTTGGCAATACCTCGTTCCAGGTCCGTGTTATTGATGCCTATGCTGGCACCACAGCTCTTGCCAGGGAGTACTCACAGGCATGGCGAAGGTACCAGACGGCAAGGAAGGAGTATGATGCAGCTGCACTCGATCTGGGCAGGGCAAGGGCAGATCACGACTATTATTCACATCAGCTTGAGGAGTTCAGGGCGGTGAACATGGTTCAGGGTGAGCAGGAGACCCTCGAGAAGGAGCAGGAGATGCTCTCCAATGCATCGGAGATAAAGGAGGCGCTTACAAAAGTCACCGCAGCATTGGGAGGGGAGGATGTTTCAGCACTTTCGCTGTTGCGCACGGCACGTCTCAGCCTCTCAAGGATAGCAGGATGGCTGCCTGAGGCCGGAGAGCTGGAAAAGCGGCTGGAGACGCAGCTCATTGAGCTCGATGATATCTCATACGAGGCCGAAAAACTAAATGAAAGTGCTTCTGCTGACCCTGGAAGGCTCGAATATATTACTCAAAGGCTGGATACCATATATTCACTGATGCAAAAACACCGCTGCAGGGACATTGATGAACTGCTGGCGGTGCAGCGGAGGGTGGAAGAAGCAGTAGCCGACACCGGCGATGCCGATGAGAGGATCAAAGGACTGAAAAGGGTGAGTGATGAAGCCTTTGCTGAAGTGGAAGCACTTGCAGCACGGCTTTCAGAAGCCCGGTCTGGGGCTGCTGAGCCTCTTGCAGCACAGATAACCTCCAGCCTCCGTAAGCTTGGCATGCCGCATGCCCGGTTTGAGACACACGTGAAAGAACTCGGGGCCCCTGGCCCTTCAGGAGCAGATGCTGTGGAGTTCCTTTTCAGCGCCAACAGGCAGGTTGAGCCTGAAGAGCTCTCACGATGTGCTTCCGGGGGTGAGCTGTCAAGGGTGATGCTCTGCCTGAAGTCGGCGCTGGCAAGCAGCTCCGGCCTGCCTGCAATCATCTTTGACGAGATTGATTCAGGGGTCTCCGGAGAGGTGGCCTCAATGGTGGGTTCCATTCTTGCTGATATGGGCAAAAAAATGCAGGTTATAAATATTACACACCTGCCCCAGGTGGCTTCCAGGGGAAGCATCCACTACCATGTATATAAGGAGGAGAGTGATCATTCAACAATAACCCGTGTCAGGTTGTTAAACGACGAGGAAAGGGTGAAGGAGGTTGCCAGGTTGCTCAGTGGCTCAACCATAACTGAGGCTGCCATACGAAATGCGCGCGAACTTCTGAAAGGAGAATAAGCCCGTGACTGTTAATAACCAGAAAAACTAGATCATGACAAATAACCTGCTGGA
>JAAZBN010000238.1 GCA_012513795.1 Bacteroidales bacterium
ATATCAGATGGCTGCGTGATTTGTTAACAAAAAATCAAGTTATGAGTCTCCCCCAAACCCCCTCTTTTCAACATAACCAATTAACTTTGATAAAAAGATTGTCCAGTCTCATCAGACCATCTCATTAGATATCAACAATATAGGTACTTTATAAGGGTCGACTAAATAGCTTAAGTGAATTTAAACAAGAACATTGCCAGATTTAAGAGGTACAAAAAATCTATCTTGCCCTTTTCGGTAAGTGGCCTTTAAAAATCAAACTTTTCGACCTACTACCAGAGGTTATTGAATGGCTATATTATGTGGGTTGGAATGGATTTATTAAGAATTTTTACTAGGATGTCAACACATATACGGCGATCTTATAGATCGCCTTTTTTATTCAATGTTGAAATGACTCTTTATAATTTTTCTCTTTTCTTTGGGACCAAGATTTCTGATAGTAAAAAAATTCGGATTCTGCAGATAAAATAACTTTTGCATGCTTATTGGCATTACTACTTTAGCGGGATTGCCAACTATAACTGAATTTTCGGGGAAGTTGCCTCGAACAACACTTCCGGCTCCAATGATACAGTTGTCTCCGACAGTGGTGCCTGGCAAGATTGTGCAATTGTTTCCAATGAACACATTATTACCGATTTTAATTTTGCCGAAGACATCGGCATTTTCAATTTCGTCCCGAAAGCACCAAATAGCACCGTCATGCGTAATGAAGTCGGTTCCTGCGGCAATTGCAACGTGATCACCGATCTCAATAAGATATGGTTCTGTTGAAAAGTTAACATTATTGATAAAACAATTATCACCTATTTTCATGCCCTGCTTCCGCCAGTATCTGATTCTGGTTTTGCTGCCGGCTTTGGCAATGAAAGCTAATGTGAGCCGCTCGATTATATATCTTAAAGTCATCTCTTAGAGGCGATATGGGGAACCCGAGTTATTCGACTCTTGATTCAAATACGTCAATGATGAACTGTCCGAAAAGAGGAGCAACACCTTCTGCAAATTCGACATTTGGATGCGAATTTTCAGAGGAGACAGCATTCTTTTCTGCAAGATAAAGACCCACTTCAGTTTCGTAGGAATAGAAATCCCAGACAAAAATATTATCACCTTTTACGTCCCACTCATTTATTACCCAGTCACGAAACTCACGTGTCCGGATGGCTTCATCCTCGGTCATGAGCTTTTGGGTGTTGACAGCAGGGGTCCAGATAATAAACCTGTTATCTGGGAACTGATGCATCTTTTCTTTAAGTGCATCATATTGTAATTTATAGTTCTCAAGGCTTCTAATCTCTGAATCAATATCAGGTGTACCTGAGTCTGGTTGTATTCTGCTGACAGGGAAGCAATGCTTGAATATGATCAGGTCATATTCCCCTGTCAGGATCTCAAGAGTAGCTTCTTCCAGATAAGGTTCTTTTCCGGAATTTTTTACCCAGATGTTATAATAGTCGTATGGATAGTTCTTCCAGCCGTATGGCTCCTTCTTTGGATAAAACCTCTCTGTGATCTGATAATTAGTTTTATTCGTCCTGTTATATCTGTCAATATATTTCTGGACATCACCCTTATTGGTAATCTTATAAACGTAATTATTCGTTCTGCCTAGCCATATGGAGTAGCCGGTACTGTGATGAAGAAATATCGCCTTTTTCATTGTTGTTTCATTTCCTGCGCAGCCCATAAACAGAATAGCTGAAAGTATCAAAAACACTTTTTTCATGATCCTTTTTTCAAAGATATACAATTAACCCACAATTAATGTTTGCTTAAGATTATCAGCTGCCCCTACTCAATTTAAAACAATGAGGCTATCCTTTTGAGATAGCCTCATTGCTAATAATATATTATATAGTTATTGGTTCTTTACACATCTAATAGATTTTCCTGCGGTTTTGTACGTTTTGTCTCTCAATACCTTATCGTTGTCACCGTCGAGACGCCTATATGTTGCAGTTGATCCCATATCTGTCTGCGTCCAGAAATAGGTGATCATGCCAAGTCCTTCAAATATGCCGGTTGCATGTGCCCTATATCCTGCAGGTAGTGCTGAAAATCCGCTTGTGTTGGTGCCATTCTCGCCCTCAGCCCAACCTGCGGTGTTTTTCAACTCCTTACCTTCATCAGCACCGCGGAAATCAGTTAGCGCGGCTTCTTCCGCGGTCATCCCGAGACTGATTTCTAAAGTTGCAAATTCGGCATCAGTTGGCACATGCCAACCGGCAGGGCAAAGCTTCCCTGTTTCCACTGCGTACCAATTATAAAGTGCACCGTAAAGCGGCTTGTAAGTTGCCTCATTGTTCTGAGCCCAGCAATATGCATCATCAGCAAGTACAATCCATTCGGCATTTTCAGTCACATTCGGTATGGTACTATCATCATTGTACTTGGTAGTCTTAAGGTTTTCGGCCATCCAGACCTGATCTCCGATCTTCACAGTTTCGTAGAGATTTCCCTCGATGTCAGTTACGGGAGTAATAAAGCTAAATTCCTGACCATAGGTGGTACCTGTACTATTGGTGGCGTAGGCACGATAGTAATAGACTGTTCCATCTGACAGTCCGGTAATATTACTGGTGAAATCTCCTGCGCCAATCCCGTCAGTTGTTTTATTAACAGTAGGATTTGGAGATGTACCCCAACAGACACCCCTGGCAGTTATATTTCCGCCTCCATCATCGGTAATATTTCCGCCTGCGACTGCAGATGAAGATGTTACAGCCGATACTTCTGTGGTTGTCAGCACAGCACCTGTAACCTCATTAGTTGTAAAGGTGAGCTCATTTCCATAAGCAGTTCCAACTTCGTTAGTGGCATATGCACGCACATAGTAGGTTGTTCCTTCTGACAAACCAACTATATTGCTTGTAAAATTGGCTGAACCAGTACCATCGGTCGTCTTAGTGTCCGCAATGGTTGGATTTGTTGAGGTGCTCCAGCACACACCCTTTACGGTAATGTCCTCGCCACCGTCAGTGACTATGGTTCCGCCAGAGACAGCTGATGTTAGGCCAACATCACTTATTGCCACGGTGGTTAATTCCGGGATGGTTGCTTTTTTACAACCATGGAACATCCCCATTGTAGCAATGAAGCATACTATTACAAAATAATTTAAACCTTTTTTCATGATTTTGTATTTACAGTTCAACGTATTTCTATTGATTTATACTTATTAATTTTGATTTTGTTCCCTGAGAAAGGAAGAAACATTAGTCTGAGTTTTTTATACATCTGATGTATTTGCCACCTGTCTTTGAGGTGTACATTCTATATACGTCTATATTTGTGCCATCAAGACGTCTGTACCATCCATAACTATTATTGTATTCAGAACTCCACCAATAGGTTATCATCCCGATGCCGTTAAATGCCCCGTTTTTTGCCCACCTATATCCTCCCGGGAGGCCTGAAAACCCACTTATGTTTGTTCCATTTTCGCCGTTAGCCCAACCCGTCGTGCTTTTCATCTTCGCACCTTGGTCAGTTCCTCTCCACTCAAGTAAATTGAGTTGGTCAGCAGCCATGCCGAGTGTTTGTTCAAGAATTTTATATTCGTCATCCGTAGGAACGTGCCAGCCTGAAGGACAAAGCTTCCCGGTTTCGACAGTAAACCAGTTGTACAACGCACCGTATATATCCTTGTATTGTATCTCATTCCGCAACCAGCAGTAAGCTGGTGTTTCGAGGTGCACCCATGTTGAATCGTCTGCAACAACCGGAATAACTGAACTGTCATTAAACCTGGTTGTTTTCAGGTTTTCTGTCATCCAGACCTGATCACCGATATAAACCGTACCGTATAGATTACCCTCTATGTCAGCCACTTTAGTGACAAACACGACCTGCTCTCCGTAGGCTGTTCCCCCTTCGTTCTTTACATAAGCCCGTACATAATACCTCGTCCCGGACGTAAGGCCGGTCAATGTACCGGAATAGATCTCCGATCCTGTGGTCACAGAAACGTGAGAATCACCCAGATCAGGATCGGGCGAGGGGCTCCAGCAAACACCTTTTTCAGTGATAGGGGCACCCCCGTTGTAGGTTACAGTGCCGCTGCATATGGCACTGTTGTCTGTCACACCCGTCACCTGCCCTGTGGTCACTGATGGCGGTGCAATTCCCGTGGTGAAAATCACCTCATTGCCATAGGCAACACCCACACTGTTTTCGGCGTATGCCCTGGCGTAATATTCAGTATTCGGATCCAGGCCGTCAATGATACAGGAGAATTCTCCCGGACCGGTGCCGGACGCTTTGAAATTATCTTCAAGGGTCGGCATGGCTGCGGTGCCCCAGCAAACGCCACGGGCCGTAACCTCTGCGCCACCGTCTTCTGTGACATTACCGCCAACAGTGGCTGAAATGGTTGTGATTTCAATAGCCTCATCCGTGGTTAGGACAGGCAGGGTGGGGTCTTTCACACAGCTGCTCATGAGCAGCGTACCCGTAAGAATAGATGCTATAAGGAATAATCCCGGTAGTTTCCTGTTACCTGACATAATATTTATATTATTAGAATTATTAACTAAACGTATTATTTACTCAATAAGTATCTGAAGAAAAAAGTAGTTGATCAAAGACAGTTTTATGACGCAAATAAGGGGCCAATATTATGCGATGCAAAAGTGTTTTTGACCAAAATGCAAAAACTGTAGTCGAA
>JAAZBN010000239.1 GCA_012513795.1 Bacteroidales bacterium
AAGTGCGAAGCTCGTCTCAAGATGAGATTTCCCTTAAGGGTCGTTGTAGACTACGACGTTGATAGGCTGCAGGTGTAAAGGTGGCAACATCAAAGCCGAGCAGTACTAATTACCCGTGAGCTTTCTGAGGAATGTCTTAATAATCTTACTTAAACCGGCATGTCACGATATTTAAAGTCTTCAGGTGGCTATAGCGGAGGGGTTCCACCTCTTCCCATTCCGAACAGAGAAGTTAAGCCCTCCTGCGCCGATGGTACTGCAGAGCAAAATGTGGGAGAGTAGGTCGCCGCCGACTTTACAAACAAAACCCCGACTGGAAACAGCCGGGGTTTTTTTGTGCCCGATCCGCAGGCAATGGGCAGACTTCAGGCCTTTTCTTTTTGAGCAATGTGAGCTGACTTCTCTTAAAACCAGCTGAAGGTATTGCCCTTATACTCAGGGGAATCAGTCATTATACAGACAGCTTTATCCTCATCCGCATCCAACAACATAAACTGTGGAACCTGTGATGTGTAAGGTGACCAGGTCTGTTCCCCCAGCCCGTTCGGATTGCCGTGTCTGGCGAAATTGGTCCAGTAATCAACAATTTTGTTGCTCAACTCTTCGTCACCAGCCGTGAAAGGCCTCCAGCTGTGTTTAAACGAATTAAAGACATACCACAAATCTGCCGAGTGGAACGCTCCGGCATCATCACCAGGGAGGGGACGTGCAAACAAATAGGCATAGGCAGGCTTTTGGCTCTTCTCGGCCCGCAGTGCACAGAAATCCGCAACGGGCTTAGTCATATCATTCAGATCATTTGCCGTGAAACCAATCATATATGGGATATCGGCAATTTCTCCGGCGCGGGCAACATTTGTGAAAGTACCCGTTAAGACGTAATTGTCCACAACCGGGCTCCACCAGACACGCTTGTTTGTTGCAGCAGCATACTCACCTGACATCTTTGTAAGTTCATCGAATGAAAGAGCACGCATATCCTCCAGCGTGGTCTTCTCAAAATGGTCCATCAGATTCTTGCCGGCCACCTGTGCAGTATCCATCATGATACCGGGTCTCAGGTCACTCAACCCGCCTCCACTCATGATAATAGCACTGCTGATGATGTCCCTTGACAGTGGAGAGGCACATAATGACTGGACACTGCCAGCTCCGGCACTTTGACCGAAGATTGTTATGTTGCCGGGGTCACCTCCGAACTGTTCGATATTATTATGAATCCATTTAAGTGCCGCAATCTGGTCCATTAAGCCATAATTGCCCGATACACCATGAGGACTTTCTGCAGCTAAAAGCGGATGTGAGAAAAAACCCATAACACCCAGACGGTATGTTACCTGTACCAGAATTACACCTCGTGAAGCCCAGGCTTCGCCTCCGTCCATCTCCGGTTCATAGGAAAAGCCTTCGCGATAGCCCCCTCCGTGTATCCACATGGCAACCGGGAGTTTTTTGCCTGTTTTACCCGCAGCGGGAGTCCAGATGTTAAGATAGAGACAGTCTTCGGTGAACGGAACCGAACCGCTGGCCCTCCATTCCCTGCCGTAAAAGCTTTCAGGATCCCACGTTACCTGCGAAGCAGCATCACCATAAGTGTCTGCCACCCTTACACCATCCCAGGGCACCACCGGCTGCGGTTCCTTCCAGCGCAGATCACCCACCGGAGGCGCTGCAAAAGGAATACCCTTAAATGCGATAACCCCCTCAGTAGGGGTTTGTACACCGGTTATACTACCTCCTTCAATGGTCAGTACCGGATTCGAATCGCCGCACGAGGCTAATGCCAATGCCATGATTATTAAAAGAAAGAACGATAATTTTTTCATAACAGTACTCTAGTTAAATGATTTGTATAAAATGGTATCAGTTTTAACAGATCTATTGACGGAGATTAGCGCCTCACCACCAGGAGCAAGACTGCAGATGCCCTTCTGCGCCACGTAGGTATGAAATCACCGTCACTCAATTCTCCAGGCTCCCATTTATTTCTATCGATTTGCCGGCAGGGATATCGAAAGCTTTGGTCTTTTCGCCATATCTGACAATACAGGGATTACCCAGGATTGATAGTATTTCACATGCCGATAATTTTCCGTCTTTCCAGCTCATATTCACCTCAAAACCTCCCCTGGCTTTCAATCCCGTAACAGATCCTTCTTTCCAGCTTACCGGCAAAGCCGGTAAAAGAGATATTTCACCGGCATGGCTTTGCAGGAGACATTCTGCCACGCCGGCGGTGAATCCGAAGTTGGCGTCAGACTGGTTGCTTGCCGGATTATGCATGTTGTTTCCTATTCCGCCTCCCATCATCGGAAAGTTCGCGGGTCTTCTGCGCATTGGCGGGGCACGGAAGAACTGATTTATTGCCGTATCGGCCCGTACTCCGTTTTCAAGCCGGGCCCAGTCACAAATATCCCATGCACTGTTCCAGCCTAATCTTGAAACACGTGGTTCGAGCCATTTTTGAATGGCAGCAGCTATCTCAGGATCTCCTCTCAATGTTATTGAGTTGCCGGGGAAGAACCCGAAATTGGCCGACATATTATGACCTTCATTTCCTCTTTTCCAGTCTTCGATCCACACCTGCAGAAGTCCGTCCTTACCTATCATGTAAGGCGGGATCTTGCCGAGGGCTTCCTCAAGGCTGGCGCTGAATTGCTCATCAACATTCAGTAATTTTGCCGCCTCTATACAGTGAGGAAAAAGGTCCTTTATCATCCCTATGTTCATGGTCGTTGTCGGGGCAAGGAATGCCTCTTCTGCTCCTTCGCTGACAAAGAATCCCTGTTCGGGCGACATCGAGAACGGAATGACAAGGTAATTATACCCGGGGTGCCAGGTCATTATGTCCATCAGGAACTGTGCAGATCCCTTCATCACCGGATAATATTCCCTGAGGAATTCAATATCACCGGTGTAGAGGTAATGTTCCCAGATATGCTGGCAGAGCCATACACCGCCTACCTGCCACATGCCATAACGTGCAGCATCAACAGGCGCTGTGCCGCGCCACAGGTCAGTATTATGATGAGCTACCCATCCGCCTGCATTGTAGTATACCTTCGCCGTTTGTGCCCCGTTTTCAGAAAGATCTTTTATCAGGCTGAACAAAGGACCTGTGCATTCGGAAAGGTTAGTAACCTCAGCCGGCCAGTAGTTCATCTCGGTGTTGATGTTGATGGTGTATTTGCTGCCCCAGTTTGGCAGCAGATCCTGGTTCCAGCGAGCCTGGAGGTTTGCCGGTTCACTGCCTTCCCTGCTGCTGGAAACCAGCATGTAACGGCCGAACTGAAATATCTTTGCCAGGAGTTCCTGATCAGGCAATCCTTTCTTAAGGTCTGCAATTCTCTCATCGGTGGGTTTTTCGTTCATCAGCGGATCACCAATATTGAGCTTTACCCTGCTCATCAGGGCGGTGAAATCATCAAGATGAGTACTCTTAAGGGTTTTGAAATCTTTGCCTTTGATATCTGCAAGTATCTTTTCACACCTGGCAGCCGGATCTCCGGTTATATCCTTATAATTAACAAAGCTTGTTGCAGCTGTAAGAACAAATGTCACGGAGCTGGCATTACTGATGACCAGACTTGAATCTGTTGTCTGCAAGGTTCCTTTTTCAGGCAGGGCAACAACATCAGTCTGAAAACCGAGACCCGGACCGTCGACCTTTGCAACAAGCCAGCTGATCTCTTCAGGAAGATAGTTCCATATGCCGTTTATAGTCAGCCTGTTATCCGCTGCACTGGTTTTTTCCACGAACGGACTCCTGAGTTTTGCTTCAACCGAAACTTTGCCTGGTTTGTTTGCAGAGATTTTCATGACCATTACATGGTCAGGGTATGACATGAACACTTCGCGGGTCATCCTTACATCACCGTCAGTGTAACTGATCGTGACTATGCCTGTTTCCATATCCAGTTCACGGTAGTAGTCTTTTATGGAATCACCGGTGACCTTGAAATCGAGAAGCAGGTCTCCGATCGGCTGGTAGGCCTGTTGCTGAGCCGGCTTTCCGTAAAAATGTTCATCAGCCAGTTTTTCAGCTTCCTTATATTTACCTGCAAACACGAGATCCTTTATCTGCCCGAAATACTTATAAGCATCAGGGTCATTGTAATCATGTGGTTTGCCTGACCAGAATGTAGATTCATTCAGGGCTATCCGCTCATTCTGCACTCTCCCGAAGACATTGGCTCCCATGTAGCCGTTACCGATGAACAGGCCATCAAGCCAGATCTCCCCGGCCGGTTTATCATACCATACTACCATTCTCTTTGAATCGGGAGAAGACTGTGTGGCACATGAGCAAAATGCAACCGGTACAAGAAGCAACAGGAATGCTTTCAGCAATAAGGCATCAAACCTGCCGATATTTTTCTTCATTGATTTGCCGTTTTGTTTATTTATCGTGGTATTTAAAACTAATCCAGTCTGCATATTATAGTTTTATTGTTATTTTCTGACCTGCATAGATTATCTCTTTGTCGAACTTTTCTGCCTTCTCCGCTCCTGAGCCCTTGTCCTTTGCCACAAGCATGACATTGAATTTACGCTCTGTGAGCATTCCCGGGAAAGAACCTTTGCGGTCACTGATGGTCAGTGTCTTTTTAGCATTATTCCATGAGAAGGCAATGGTAGAACAAACTCCTTTTTCGTAATTGTAATTATCGTTTTCGTCTTCATAAAGAGTGAAAGAGCCATTTGCTCCCTCATAGATACGGATCTCAAGGTTATCCCATTTCTTTTCAGTGGCGTACTGGACTTCCGGTCCGAAAGGGATAATCGAGCCTGTCCTGACATAAATGGGAATGATATCCAGAGGAGTATCCTTCTTAACTTTTTGTCCTCCCGTTAGTCTTTCGCCAGTCCAGAAGTCGTACCAGTCAGTGCCGGCAGGCAGATAGAGCTCCCTTGTCCCCACAACGCTGAAATCCTCTTCAATATCCTTTGAATACATGGAAGTAGTAACGGGGCATACGAGCAACGATTTGCCGAACATGTACTGGTCATTGATGTCCAGGGCTTTTGTATCGTCCGGGAAGTCCATTACCAGGGCCCTCATCATGGTCGACTGGTTAGCTGTAACCTCCCATGATGCTGAATAAATATACGGAAGCAGGCTATAGCGCAGTTTTATCGATTTTTCGATTGCATCGTAGACCCTGTCGCCCTTCTTCCCGAACTGGTAAATCTCACGCGGGGCATCGGTACCGTGTGAACGCATCATGGGGCAGAAAGTGCCGAACTGCATCCAACGGGCATACAGCTCACGGTATTCAGCATCATCAAGCTTCTTCCTGAACCCGCTCAGAAAGAATCCGCCGATATCGCTGTTCCAGTAAGGGATATTGCTGAGTGAAAAGTTCAGTCCGGCAGAGATCTGATTTCTTAATGCGGTCCATGATGCTGTGACATCGCCTGACCATACGTTGGAAGCATAACGCTGCTGGCCCGCAAATGCTGAGCGGGTAAGAATAAACACTCGTTTGTCGGAAGTGACGGCCCGCTGGTGCTCGTATATGCCACCTACTGTCATAAGAGGAAAGGCATTACGGACTTTCCGGAATGAACCCAGGTAGGTTTTGTTGTCGAGATCAGCAGGCTTGAAATCCATATGGTCAGGCTCTGATGAATCCATCCACCAGCCGTCAATTCCGAAAGAGAAAAGACCCTTGTTCAGATATCTCCAGTAGATGTCGCGGGCTTCAGGATTGAATGGATCATATGGCCTGACACCTGACGGATAATCGAGCATCGGAGGCCACTTATCAGAACCGGACATGGGCCAGGTCTTGAAATCCATGAGGGCTCCTATCTTTTCCAGTTCCCTGTATTGTTTGGTCTCCGGACCAAACGAATTCCATATTGAAATGATCATACGGGCGTTCATGCCGTGCACGTCATCAACCATCTTTTGGGGATTATAGAAGTCAGCGTTAAGGAACTCCATGGCATTCCACAGGTAATTGTTCCCCCAGTACTGCCAGTCCTGTATGATGCCATCAAGCGGCACCCCCAGTTCACGGTATTTACTGACCACACCAACAAGTTCATCCTGGCTTTTATAGCGTTCCCTGCTTTGCCAGTAGCCGAATGTCCACAGAGGGAACATAGGCACCTGCCCTGTCAGATCACGCATGCGTGCGATCACACCGTCGGCACTGCCTCCGTACATGAAATAGTAATCGATGCAGTCACCCACATCTGATTTGAATGAAGTGATCTCAGGGGTGTCTTCAAAAACAGTAGGTGAATAATTGTCCCAGTAGAGGCCGTAACCTTTTACCGAAACGAAAAAAGGGATATAGTCATCAGTATTCCCCTGTATCATATTCAACGTCAGGTTACGCTGTATCATCTTTCCATTCTGCTGCTGTCCCAACCCGTAGATGGCCTCATTCCCGTCAAGAACGAAGGCCTGGTAAGCACTGAAGGTATTTGTTCCGGCATCATTGAAACCGGTAAACATTGCACCTGCTTCACTTTCGCTCAGCAGCAAATCAGATACCGGTGTCATGAAGGATATCTTACCGCTTATGAGGTTTAATGATACGGTAAGGTTTTTGCTTCTGGCGATCAGCTCGGTTCCTTTCTGTTTTATGACCAGATCGGTTTTCCGAGGGGTCATGATAACCGAAAGGCTCTCCTTACTGAAATCCTGCCCTTCCGGCCATTTCACGATCCTTACTATCGACGGGCTGTAGAATTGAATTTCAATACCAATGCTATCAACTGCAGTTTTGATGCCCAGATCAGTGATGCTGTATGATTGTCCATAGCTGCCAGTGCACGTTAGTGCAACCATGAACAGCAGTATGATAAAACGTTTCATGATCAGTATATTATGACGGGTTCAATTAATTCAGCCATTAAAAGGGTGTATCAGGTCAGATCAAGGCCCGGTGATATCAGCGGATCATAATATTAACCTTTTTGAGGTCTCTGGCATCCGAGCTATTGCCATACAGGATCTCGTATTCACCCGGGTTCACGGCCATTTTAACGTCTGATCTGTCAAAGAACTCAAATGATGAATAAGGCAGGTCAATGGACACCTCAACCGTTTTGCCGGCAGCTACATCAACCCTCTGAAAACCTCTCAGGGTTTTCAGCGGACCATCGCTGTCATCTGCTTTGCGGACATAAACCTGTATTATCTCTGTTCCGTCACGTTTGCCGGTGTTTGAAACAGGAACAGCAAGTTTAATGCTTTCACCGCTACTGACCTCAGTACTGCTGACACTGGCTTTCCCGATCATGAACGTTGTATAACTCAGTCCGAAACCAAACGGGAAAAGCGGATCAGACATATAACGGTAAGTCCGGCCTGCCATGGAGTAATCCTCGAAATCCGCAACCTGGTTTATGTCCCTGTAGAAGGTTACAGGCAGCTTGCCTGAGGGATTATAGTCTCCGAAAAGCACATCAGCCACTGCCTGTCCGCCTGACTCGCCGGCATACCATGCCTGGAGGATGGCTTCACAATTTTCAGTTTCAGGTACAAGCCCTATTGCTGATCCTGAGCAATTCACAAGAATAACTTTCTTTCCTGCCTGTTTCAGCATTTTTATGCAATTGCGCTGAACCGCAGGCAACTCTATGTCTGTACGGTCACCGCCTTTGAAGCCAGGCAGTGAGACTGGCATTTCTTCTCCTTCCAGTTCGTTGGACAGGCCACCGACAAAAACCACGAGGTCAATTCCCTTCAGCTTCGCCAGCAAACCTGAAAGATCCTGATCAATCTCTCTTCCGAAGTCAAATTCGATGACTGCCTGCCAGGTGTAACGCTGAGTAAAACGTATCTCTATTTTGTATTTTCTGCCCGCTTCAACTTTGAACGGAATTTTTGAAGTCAGTCCACGCCAGTCTTCGAACTTACTGAAAGATTCACCATTTACAAGCAGCTCAAAAGAACCGGCAGCACTGCACCTGAAAACAATCTCTTCAGTTGCGGAAGCGGTGAATTCAGTTTCAAACCTGGCCGAAAAACCCTCAAGCTTCACTCCGGGAGCCAACTCATGCTTTCCTTCTGTAGCCAGCATCAGCGGGCTTGGAAGCTGCTGATCTGCGACAGGGTCTCCGGACAGGCCGGTATTGTTCCAGTAAGTAGCTTTGAATCCCTGCCTTCCGTCAATGGCACAACCCGGAGCAAAACTGACAATTACCTTGCCGTCAACTATATCGCATGCCTTGTCATAAATTATTTTCTTTGCCGGCACTTTTGATTTGATGCCGTCAAGAACCGTTATTGTCCGTATTGGTGTTCCATTGTAGTTTCCCCATAACATCCTTGCATTATCAGCGTTCGGTCCTATTACGGCTATCTTTCCCGCTGATTTTTTCAATGGGAGGATATTGTTTTTATTCTGCAGCAGCGTCATTGTTTCGCGTGCCATCTCAAGCGCCAGTATTCTGTGTTCTTCATTGTTAATCACAGAAGCCGGGATTTTTGTCCAGGGGACGATGGCGTCATCATCCATTTCACCCAGGTCAAATCTTCCTGTCAGCACGCGCATTAAGCTTTTGTTCATATCTTCTTCCCTTATCAGGTCCATTGAGACAGCATCGGGTGATTTCAGATAATTCCAGTTGTTCCATGTACATTCAAGATCGGTTCCGGCAGGAATGCTCTGTGCCACGGCATGAGTCGGATCAGATGAGTATTTATGGCCATTGTAAAAATCTGCTATAGCGTCGCAATCAGACACAACCAGGTATTTATAGCCCCACTCATCGCGAAGTATTCTCTGCAACAGCCTTGTGTTGCTACAGCATGGTTCATCTTCGAGGCGCTGATAGGCACACATCACCTGGCGAACATCGGCTTCCTGCACCAGTGCCTTGAATGCCGGAAGGTATGTTTCATACAAATCGCGAGGATCAACATTGGCGACATTAAGTGAGTGACGGCTCCATTCCGGACCGGAATGAACAGCATAATGCTTGGCGCATGCCAGCAGTTTCCTGTATTTTGCCTCCGGCGGGCCCTGCAATCCTTTTACCACCGAGATTCCCATCGTTGATGTGAGATACGGATCTTCACCATAGGTTTCCTGGCCGCGTCCCCACCGCGGATCACGGAAAATGTTGATGTTTGGCGTCCAGACAGAAAGACTCAGGAAGCGTTTGTTTTCCTGGCCTCTCTGCATGGCCTGATTATATTTGGCCCGTGTTTCATCTGACACGGCGCTGAAGATCCGGTATACAAGCTCATCGTCAAATGAGGCAGCCATGCCAACAGGCTGGGGAAAGACGGTCACACTGTCATTGTTGGCCAGGCCATGCAACGCTTCGCTCCACCAGTTGAACTTCTTTATGCCCAGACGCGGGATGGCCTCTGACACATCGCACATAAGTGTGGCTTTCTCGTCAAGGGTAAGCCGGGTTATGAGATCTTTTGCCCGTTCTTCTGAAGTCAAAGCGGGATTTTGAAACGGGTATTGCTGTCCCCATAATGATGAGGCCAATACCAGGGCCAGTGAAATGATTGTTGCTCTTTTCATCTTCTTCGCATATCTGCCTTTATTAATTCATCGAGTTCGTGTACGGGCCGTTCGATGTCATACGGAAAAGGCATGCGGCTGAACTGCTGAAAATAGAGGAGGCATGCATCTTTCCATACCTGGGCATTGGCGCACTGGCTGCGCAGCTTTCTCTGAACGAGGGCAAACCTTTCTTTATCCACATATGGTTCGGCTCTGTCCCATGTCTTTTGAAAATCCCTTACCTGCTGCACGCCCTTATCGTAATGAAAGCAGATTTCATCCCACAGGGTATGTCCGCTCCTCATCACATAATCCCATGGCAGGCGATGGAACCACAGGAGGTACCTGTCAGGGCAGGTAGTCAGGTCATTGAACTGTGAACCCAGGGGTTCATGGTACTGGCTCACAGCGTTGCTGCCGGAAGCTGTCCTGTCGAAACCAACCCCACCGGTATCGGCTTTATGATAATATGGCGGTGTCCAGTCATGTCTCACCCCTCGCGGGGCCCACCACGGACCAGGTCCGTAGTGTTCATTTGCTGCGAAGAGATGATGAAACCCGAGAGGCATCATATAGTTTACCGCAGCCTCACGGCTCTGAAGCATCATTTCCTTTACCGGTTCGAGAAACTGTTCCGACCATTCAGTTGTGTAAAGGGTTGATACTGCTTGTCCTGCAGGCGCCTGGCTGAATGTAAGCTTGATCCATTCATCAGCGATTTTATCACTGGTCAGGGTATTGTCCCATGCCAGGCGGCCGAAAGCATACCAGTTTGCCTGCGCGAAGGGATGCCCGCACCAGTTTCTATCCAATCCTATATTGGCCACACCTGCTATCCCGGTGTGCTTTTGCTGATAAATGCTGCCGTCGGTGCAACGGGCTACAGTGCTTCCCGGACCTTCCTGGTATGTTTCGCTTTTCAGGCATTCTTCCCACATCGGCGCCAGAAAAACAAGGTGGACCGACTGCCCGAGGTATTCCTGGGTTATCTGTAGTTCTGCCATCACCGGAGTTTTCTTCATTGCCCCGAACAGAGGGCTGAATGGTTCACGCGGCTGAAAATCAACAGGTCCGTTTTTTGCCTGGATGATGATATTATCGTGGAACTGACCATCGAGCGGCATGAACTCGGTATAAGCCTGTTTGGCACGATCCTGGTCATTCGGGCTATAAACAAACGCACGCCACATGATAATGCCCCCGAAAGGCTTGAGTGCATCTGCCATCATGTTTGCTCCGTCTGCGTGGGTACGACCGTAATCCTGCGGACCCGGCTGCCCCTCGCTGCTGGCTTTCACCAGGAACCCACCGAAATCAGGAATGGCAGCATAGATTTCCTTAATCTTATCCTGCCACCATTTAATAACTTGCGGGTCGAGGGGATCGGATGTTTTTAGCCCTCCGATCTGTGAGGGTGATGAGAATTTCACCGACAGATAGACCTTTATCCCGTATGGCCTGAGAACATCGGCTATTGCCTTTACCCTCGCCAGATAATCCACTGTAAGAATTAAAGGAGATGCATTTACGTTGTTGAGGACAGCACCGTTGATTCCAACAGATGCGCTGGCCCGGGCATATTCCTTCCACAGTAGTCTGTCGGCATCGGTAACCGTAAGGGAGTCATCGCCTTTCCGCCAGAATATCGAGTAGCCGGCATACCCGCGTTCTATTGTACCGTCAGGGTTATCCCAGTGGTTCAGCGTACGCACTTCGTACGAAGGATTTGAAACCATGCTCACTACAGGTTCACCAGTCTGCTGGCGGCGCATGAGTTCGTATACGCCGTACAGAATTCCCAGATCAGTATTTGCCTGTATTCCGTCGGCAGTGATCCTGAAACCATCATTACTGATAGCCTTGTCTTTTTTTACCAGAAGGACTACCGTGCCATTGTCTTTACCCTGCCATCCATGTTTTAATTCATCAATGGCAATTGACAGTGTAGGGGAGCTTTTTTGGCATACAACAGTTACATTAACTGTACTTTTATTCCTGAGCCACAGGCTGTGACCATCTTCGGCAAGCAAAGGCATGCCTGTAAAAGCAAAAAGTAGAAAAAGGGCTGAGATTCTCATGATATTATTATTTATTAATTACCAATATTGAAGGAATTTCTTTTCTGAATATGAGCTTAATGACATATGCCATCTCTTCATATGACCTCTCGGTCAGGCTGATGGTCAATCCTTCTTCATTCTGTATGTAATCCAAAGTAAGTAATTTATCGGCTTCTCCTTCAATTTTAATTGTCTGCCCGGGTTCGAAACTTTCAGTACTCAGCACGTTGATAACATTGTCACCACGGTTGGCAGTGGCCGCTGTCAAAATGCGTACCGTCAAAGACCATGTAAATACCCTGTGGCTCATCATTGACTGGAAGGCCGGCAGCGTTGTTGTTGCGCAGGCCCGTTCCGGGCATGATGTAAACGCCGTATGCCTTGTGTCCCATAATTGTAATTGGCGCCATATCTGCCATCGGCAGAGTGTTATACCCGCCTTTGGCAGGCCCCCTGAATAATCCAGGAGGCGCCGGGTACAGGTGATTGCCATGTCCCGACTGGTCGTAGATAGTAGTGATCCGGCAGACTGTGCCTGCACAGAAGGCGTCCTGTGCCGTTGCATCCGCATTCCCGCCGGGGTCACCCTTGCCGGAGGGAACCACGCCTGGGTCCATGGTCTTGTCGTCAGACTGGCGCATAAACTGGTATAGCGGACCATCGTATGAGCCGTATAATGCACGGGTGGTGCTATGTGCAGTCACACAGGGAAAGCCTGCGGCAGTATAGATGTCACACGGACCCTCAGGCCGGGAGGGGGTATGGCTGCGCTCTGTTCCTGTCATTGACATCAGCATGATAATTCCGGCCGGAAGTATCAGCACCTTTCCGAGAATTATCACGAGGATTTTTCTTTTTGTCATTTTTTAGTCTTGTCAGTCAATCTGCGTTCACATTCAACACAGAGGAGTACTTTATCAAAAGAGCATTCCGGAGGATCAGACTTAACCGCAGGTTACCTGGCCTCCGGCTTCACCCCGGACTCATCACCGGTAATTATTCTCCAATAAACCATATATCTCGAATCATGGATCCTGAAAAAGGGCTCCAGTACTAGATTCGCGGGATTTAGCATTTCAATGCCAGACATTGTATATGTCAGAGGCTGATCTTCCACTGGCATCAATTTTTCTGCAATAGCCGAAATATTGTCATCAATCAATATCGGAGCTTCATCAACAGGAAACTTTTGCCCTGAGGGGATGTGTCCCCATCGGCTGTCATCCGCTATTATCCCTTTAAGATCTTCTGTTCCTGTTTTTGTTCCCAGCAGGACAGGCCCATGCATGAACGCAACATAACCGGGAACATTTACCAGCTGTTCCGTTCTGTTGTGCATCGGGAAAATTACCTCTATTTTGTCACCCTTTTTCCACCTACGGTCTATCGCAACATAAGAAGAGGGATTGGCCTCAAACGGAACGGGTTTCCCATTCAGGAGGATCGTCAGTTCGCCCTCCTTAACCCATCCCGGATAACGAACCATTAATGAAAACCTGCCCGATCCATCGATAACTTCCAGGCTGGTTCCTTCTTCATATGGGAAGAGGGTTTCCTGCCGGATCTTTATACCTCTTTCCTTCCATGTCAGCTCTGAGGCAATGAAAAGATTCAGGAACAAGGAATCGTGCCTGTGTGTGTAGATGAACTGGTTGTATTTCCCGTGATTCTCCATGCCGGTGCCCACACAGCACCACATTGCCTGGTTGGGAGCAGAGTAAACCCTGTAATGACGGGGGCGGACAGGAGTGAAATAAACATAGCCGCCATGTTCAGGATGCTGGGCAGACAGAATGTGATTAAGCAAAGTTCTTTCGTAATAATCTGTATATCTGGCACTAGGGTTTGTCCTGAAGAGGAATTCCGTCAGCTTGAGCATATTATATGAATTGCAGGACTCCGGACCTTCGATATCTTCGGTGTAATCTATACAGGCCGCTGCTTCCGGGAAGTGTTCCCTCCGGCTGTTCCCTCCGAACGCCAGGGAGCGGTTGCCAGTCACGGTTTCCCAGAAGAACTGCCCTGCGTCCGCATACTTCCTGTTGCCAGAGAGTTCGGCAATTCTCTGGAATCCCACTGCCTTCGGGATCTGGGTATTTGAATGCTTGTTATCGAGGTTGTCGATACCTGCCGACATCGGATCAAGCAGCATCCTGTGTGAAAATCTCATTGCAGCAGTCAGGTATTTCTCATCTCCTGTCATCCGGAAAGCATCGGCCAGAGTTTCGTTTATCCCGCCATGCTCCATGTCAAGCATTGATTCCATCTGTTCATCGGAAAGTGCTGAGGTTATGTTAATTGCCCAGTCGCATAACCTGAGAAATATCGCCCTGGCCTCCTCGTTGCCTGTATATGACCATGCATCCCTGAGCCCGGCATATAGTTTATGAACATTGTACCACGGAACCCATTTGGTGCGGTAAACTGAGAAATCGCCTTTCTGCAGTGTGCTCCACAATTCATTGCTGCCGGGCACACCACCAACATATCCGGTTCCCCATTCAGGGTGATTTATGCCGTTTGCCTCCTGACATGCCCTGAGTTCCGAGATCATGTATTCCATCCTTCTTTTGCACTCAGTATTCCCGGTTGCGGCATAATTCATCGCCATGGCTGACAGGTAGTGTCCGCCTATATGACCTGCCAGACCCTCCCAGTTCGGATACATTTCGCCCCTGGGCTGTAGCCCGGCTTCCCTCAGAAATGGTTCAAGAATGCGATCGATGTCATACTTTAGCAGGGTCCGGAGATTCAGATCACGGGCGTGTTTAAACGGACCGTCAAGCAGCACGACATCCTGCAAGGGGAATTCATTCGGATACAGCATCTGCTGTGATCTCTGCCTGCAACCGGCCAAAAGACCACATAACAGGATCAGGCAGAGGGGAGAGTTTCTTATCAACATACCGGTTCGCCGGTATGAGAGGATGTGAATTTTCATATTTCAGCTTTTTTGAGAGGTGTTCCACCCATGGTACCACCCGGTCCGTGACTCACAAGAATACTCTTCGCCTCCGGCGCTATGCTGAAGATAAAGGACAGGATAGCGGACTGAAGTGTTTTTATTATCCAGTCAGATCCTTCTGAGTCCCTGCCGTCACCAACTGCGTTCATCCCGTACTCCGGCAGACCCTGTTTAACAAGAAGCAACAACGAATCTGCCACCGGGAAACCGGCTTCATGCTTTGCAAGATTTGCCTGAACCATCCCGTATGCACGAATGGCCTTCCTGATAGATCCAGGGTGAACTTCTTTTTTCATGTGAACAGAGGTCGTTGCAATTATTCCCTTTATCTCGGGTAAATTGGAATACAAAAGCAACCGTATGAGAGACTGTGTATCATCAGGTTCATTTTCAACATCTGTCAGGATGATTACCCTCTGCTTCTGTTGTTCCTGTGCGCCAAGATCCCAGGGGATAAGCATAAGCGCTGCCATCAACATTGCGGAGAATACTCCTGTGAATTGCTCTGACCGCATATTATATTGATTTAGCTCTGTTCATAATAAGATGAACCGGGAAATCACGGTAATTGTAAAACTCATAAAAATTAATTGAAGACAGGTTCATTTTATATGCAAATGATGACTGAAATTTAAAAGTCGATGATAAAAGAGTTAAAATAATTTAATTCCCCGTGAATGATAAACCGGCATGATGAAGGCACAAGGGAATGTAATGGAATCTGCCGCGTAATATGCAGACTCTCCGGACTTTAGGTTTTCGACCGTGCAACCTGTCATCTTTCCAGCCCGTAAAAAATGATGCAATTTTCTCCTGTGATACCGGTACGGAGATCATCCGACATTCCAGAGATATACTCTTCGACAATGCCAACAACGTCCTGATATTCTCCTGCCAGCCTGCATACGGGCCAGCCGCTTCCGATCATAAGCCTTTCAGCGCCAAATGCTTCAAAGACAACATCGAGATATGGTTTGAAGTCTTCATGATCACAGTTTTTCGATTCAGCCTCCGTGACCATTCCCGACAACTTGCACCAGACATTTTCATTCTGCGCCAAACGTGTGATGTCTTCACGCCACGGACTGACAACATTGTTTCTTATCAGTGGTTTGGAGATGTGATCAAGGACAAATTTCTGTTCGGGAAAAAGTGACACAAGAAGCTGTGCAACAGGCAAATGCTTGGGAAAAAGGAGAAGGTCGAATGTGAGGTCATACTCCTTCAGGATGCTGATACCTTTCAAAAAGTCGTCGCGAAGCATGAAATTGTCATCAGGTTCGTCATGAATGACATGTCTCAGTCCGACGAACTTTTCATTTGTGCAGAAATCATCCAGTTGCCGCCTCAAATCATCTTTACCGGACAGGTTGGCCCAGCCAACTACTCCCCTGATGAAATCATGTGTTCCTGCCAGCTCCAGCAGCCATCGGGTTTCTTCAACACTCTGCCGGGCCTGGACAGCCACTGATCCCGAATATCCGGCTTTGATAAGCTCATTGCATAGGTCTTCCGGAGTATAGTTGCGCTTCAGTATTTCCATATTGTGGCCTATCCAGCCGTATTCGCTGCTGTTGTAGATACAGAAGTGCTGATGTGCATCTGTTTTCATTCACTGAACTTCAACATGATTTTCAGATGCTTATGAGGCTCCTTTTCAAGCATTTCAAATGCCTCCTGTGTTTCGGAAGGATGCATTATATCAGTTACAACCGCTTCAGGCTTAAGTGTGTACCTGCTCATGTTTTCGATAGTTTCGGCAAATTCACCGTGAGAAACCCGGGAGGTCATTATGATCCCTTCTTTCAGGATAAGTTCTTTCATCACGACGGGAGATGGTTCAGATGAAAGTCCCAGTACACATACTTTGCCTGCCCCCCTGATTGCCTGTACACATCCTCTCACGGGGTTGATCACCCCCGGTATCTCTTTTGTATGGCCCACGGCCTCAAAAGCGATATCCACTCCTTCCCCTCCGGTAAGTTCCCTTATCTTTTCAACGGCATTCGTATTAGCTGCGTTAACAATGTAAATATCATTATATGCTTTTTGGGCAAATGCAAGGCGTTCATCAAGTATATCGACCATTACAACCGTGTTCCTGGTCTTTGTCCTGGCGGCCTGAAGGATGCTCTGTCCTACCTTGCCAGCACCCCATATAACTATCCTGTCATCCTCAGATACTCCGGCCCTGTTACAGGCATGAAATCCTATGGAGAAGACCTCGACGAGTGCGGCATGCATGTCGGAAATCTTTTCTGTCACTGTGTAAAGCATGTTCTCCGGTACTTTCATGAATTCGCTGAAGCCTCCATCGAGGTCAATCCCCACCAGTTTCAGGGTGGAGCAGGCAGGATAATGATGTCTTTTGCATGCCGGGCAGTGACCGCACCAGATGATCGGATCAACTGCCACCCTGTCGCCTTCCTTGAAATTCCTGACAGCGGGTCCTTTTTGCACAATAGTCCCGGCAAATTCGTGTCCCTGAATCAAAGGCACACTTGTGCGCGGGTGAAACTCACCAAGGAAAACATGCTGATCGCTTCCGCAGATAGAGGCGTACCCTACTTTTATCAGGACTTAATTGCCCGAAACAGAAGGAATATCAACCTCTTTCCATTCAACCTTCCTGTATTCAGTGAGTACGGCGGCTTTCATTTTATTCATGTCAGGATTTATTATAACAGATTACAATTCAGCTTGAAGATACGGATAATCGCCATCGATCAATCCATTACTGATCATTTCGCGCCAAAACTCCACGGGGATCTGGCATTCAACTGATTCAACGTTGCTTTTTACCCGGCCGGGATCAGATGTATTGAGTGAAACACTGACAACGCCGGGGGGTGTCATGGCAAACCGCACGCAGGCATCTGCAGGAACGATATTGTATTTTCTGCAAACCGCAAAAAAATTCTCCCTCCACCTGAATTTTGCTCTGTTCTCCTCCGAATCGGGTTTGATTCGGACATAGTCGAAATAATCTCCCCCGGTCAGGAACCCGGCATGAAACACGGCGGAGTTAATTATGGCTATACCCATTGAATGAAGCTTTCCCATGAATACGAGAAGATCTTCAGGGTGTCTGTAAATTGTCATGCTGTTGGCAAACATCACCCAGTCGAGCCGGGTTTCTCCGGCAATCAGCTGTATGGTCTTCCAGTTCTTTGCACCAATCCCCACTGCCTTTACCTCGCCCTTTGACCTGAGATTGTCAAGGGCCTTATATGCATCAAGTATATTATTAAGGTGTATATTAAAGTCACGCTGATTACGGGAAGCGGCAAGAAACTCATCAGGATCATGGACCGAAACGAGTCCGGGTTTGTATTTTCCACCGAGAAGCCTGTTCCCCTGTTCCCAGCATTCGAGGATACCGTCGTGTGAGATATTCTGCCGGGCATCGTTCTTAATGCCAAACCATATGCCTTTTTCGAAAACAGGTTCGGGAGTCAGCAGGGGTGCACGTAGCCAGCCAAGCTTATTGCTGATTATAACATCTTCAGGCTCAGCGTTAAGCCTGCAAAGGATATCACCGAGTTTTTCAAGTGCCAATCCTGCACCATACTTGCCGGCGGTATCGAAGGCTACCGGCCCGGGCACATTCAGAAGGCACTCTTTTATTATCTCTGTTTTTGTTTCATCGCTGAGCGCGGAATAAAGATTCCCCAGTGCGCTGGTGCCAAATATCACCGGGGGTATGCTGATTCCTGTTTTTCCAATTGACCGGCGTTCCATAATTTGTTGTCAAAGGTTGATTAGTCGTAATGTTTATGTATCCCGATTCAACCTATAAGGTAAAGCCCGCCGGCCAGGCGTAAAAGCTGTTTATCCTGCCCGTCGGCAACCGGGTTTGACTGACCATATATAACCGGAGCAAGATCCATGATCAGATAAATATCAGGTTAAATATCCTCAATATTTCAGGATTATGCCAACAATGCACCTGTCAGTTCTAAGAAATCCGGCAAAAATAAATCACATTCCGGCATGTGATCGAACCAGTTATTCCCTGTTTTCACTCAATGTAAATAATAATCAACTATCTTAGAGATAATTCAGTAAAAATCCAAGCAATGAAAGAATTGGCTGCGGTCACACTTATGATTTTTTTTCATTTTCATCAGTGGCACAGGAACCGCAAATTCCTGAAGCATTAATCGCAAAAGGAGCACGGGTTCAAAAAGCCGGTTCAGGTTATGCCTTTTCTGAAGGGCCCTCTGTAGCCCGTGACGGAAGGGTATTCTTTACTGATCAGCCCGGCGACAGGATCTATGTCTGGGACGAAAAATCAGGAATAACAATGTTTACAGAGAATTCCGGGCGGGCAAACGGTACATGGTTCGACCGCGAGGGTAACCTGATCGCCTGTGCTGACCTGAATAACAGCCTGGTGAAATTTACTCCTTCGGGGGAACTGATTGTTGTCTATGACAAAGGTTACGGAGGAGTTCATTTGAACGGACCCAATGATCTCTGGCAGGACATGAAGGGCGGTATCTACTTTACCGACCCTTATTTCCATCGTGATTACTGGGAGGCAGGTCATAAACAGGAACAGGATATCCAGGCTGTTTATTATCTGAAGCCTTCCGGGGAGCTGGTCCGGGTAATAGAAGATCTCAGGGTACCCAACGGTATTACAGGCACTCCTGACGGCAAGTATCTGTTCGTGGCAGATATGCTGGGAAGAGCCACATGGAAGTATACCATCAATGCTGATGGTTCGCTTGGGAACAAGACCCTTTTTGCACCATCCGGTTCAGATGGATTGACTATAGACGCCCGGGGCAACATATACCTTACAGCCGGCAGGGTACTGATTTATAACCCTGAGGGAGAGAAGATCGGTGAGATTGCACTGCCTGAAGCCCCGACAAATGTCTGTTTCGGAGGAAAAAAGAGGAATGTGCTGTTTATAACAGCCGGGACTTCGGTCTTTACGCTTAAAATGAAAGTAAAGGGAGTTGAATAATTAAAGTTTCGCTGTACAATAAATACCTGACCTGATTATAGCTGCAAATTGTCAGCCTTCTGACCATTGAAATAGTCTCTTATTGCAAATGAAAGCCACTTGTTTCTGCCATAATAAAATTTAAAAAATTCTCTGCAATCGGTTGCATTATTGAATACATTTACTATATTTACAATGTTTCAGCCTAATTTCTAGGGTAGTATTGCAGGGTTTTGAAGGAGAAAGTGACGGGATATCAGGCTTTTTGAGGGTTGCCGGAACCTGTGTCACCACTCGGGGTGCGGTTTGGATGAGAATGAGACTAACATATATCTATATCGGACAAATTATCAACCATGCGAATGAACTACAACTCTTCCTGAAAAGGAACCCTGTTTCCTGAATGCAAGGCAGAATTAAGGTTTTATACCACAACCTGCCGCTGACAACCAGAAAAGTTAACCTTAAAACAAAAACCTTATGATTAAAAATCCTCTAAATCCGGGTATTCTGTTTAAGAAATGCTTCGGAAAACTACTCATGAGCTTAGTGCTCCTGGCAGTGCTGCTGATTTCCCAATCAGGCATGGCATTTGCCTCAGGATCTGACTCTGAAGGACTGGTTATTGCCCAGCAGAGGGTAATTACCGGTATCGTCACTGAGACTGATGGAAGCCCCATGCCCGGGGTAGCCGTTCAGGAGAAGGGGACCACCAATGGAACATTAACCGATGCAGGTGGTCAATATCGGATTACACTCACAACGGCTTCACCGGTTCTGATTTTCTCCTTTGTCGGATTTCAAACGCAGGAGTTGGTTGTTGGAGCCAGCTCAAGCATTAATGTGACACTGGAAGTAAGTGATGTCGGCCTTGATGAGATAGTGGTCATCGGTTATGGCACAGTCAGGAAGAGAGATCTTACCGGATCGGTTGCCTCAATAAGAGGGGAGGAGATGCGCGATATACCTTCGGCTAATATTTCGCAGGCTCTCCAGGGACGAATCTCAGGAGTGGATTTGACACAGACCTCTACCAAGCCCGGTGCCACAATGCAGATACGAATACGTGGCTCACGCTCGCTGAATGCCAGTAACGACCCGCTGATAGTTGTTGACGGTATTCCGTTCCCCGGATCCATCGGTGACATAAACCCCACTGATATCAAAAGCATTGACGTATTGAAAGATGCTTCGGCAACCGCCATATACGGTTCCCGCGGTGCCAATGGCGTCATTCTGATAACAACAAATACCGGGCGGGCCGGACAGCAGGCACAGGTATCATTCAATAGTTATGTGGGTATAAAAACAGTATTTGCTCCATATCCTATGATGGATGGTCCGGAGTTTGTCGCACTGAGGGCGGCACGTGGCCAGTACTCAAACGGACCGGATGAGTTCGATAATGTTGATACCGATTGGCAGGACCTCTTTTTTCAACCAGGTAAGGTAACGAGTCACGATTTAGGCGTCACGGGGGGCACCCAAAATGGCAACTATCGCTTCGGTGTGGGCTATTACCGCGATGAAGCAGTGGTACCCGGGCAAAGCTATGACCGTTTTACGATGCGTGGTACTCTTGACCAGGAGGTAGGTAAATTTATTCGCTTTGGCTTCATAACAAACAACAGCTATTCAGTTAATAACGGGAACAATATGGGACTCTACGGAGTCTTGAGCAGTTCTCCGATATCCGATCCGTATAACGAAGACGGCTCCTTTAAAAGAACCGTTAAGATGTCGTTGGATGAGAACTGGGTATATACAAGAGAGACAATAGACGCCCTGGGGGATAAATGGATTGACCTGACCAAAGGGTATAACTCCTACAACACTATATATAGTGAGGTCAAGATCCCAGGCATCGAAGGATTGAGCTATCGCATCAATGTTGGCTTGAACTTCCGCATGAGTAACGGCGGAAGTTACACGGGAGAGGGTGTATTCAACGCCACAGCCACTACTCCTTCAACTGCCTCCATCAGTAATTCCCTTACCACTAACTGGGCAATTGAAAATCTGCTGAATTACAACAGGACTTTTGCCGGAAAACACATGGTGAATCTTGTTGCGTTGTATTCTGCCGAGAAATCTCATTATCACAGCTCAAATGTTTCGGCAAGGGATATTCCTGCTGACGCATTCCAGTTCTATAATATAGGCCGGGCCGCAGGTGAAATAACGGTCAATCCTAATTACCAGAACTATAATGAGACTGGTCTGATATCCTATATGGGACGCGCAATATACTCATATGACAACCGCTATATGGTGACAGCCAGCATCCGCTCAGATGCTTCATCAAGGCTGGCACCGGGCAAGAAGTGGCATACCTATCCTGCCCTGTCGGTTGGATGGAATTTAAGCAACGAATCTTTTATGAGTGATGTTGACCTGATTGATATGTTAAAGCTGCGTTTAGGCTATGGACAAACTTCCAACCAGTCGATTAACCCCTATGCCACACTTGGACTTCTGAATACCAGGCCTTACAACTTCGGAGACACCTATTCAATTGGTTATTATGTGTCCCAACTGCCAAACCAGAACCTGGGATGGGAGTACTCTGACACATGGAACGTTGGTCTCGACTTCTCACTTCTGAAAAACAGGCTGTCAGGTACCATTGAATATTACATCCTGAATACAAAAGATATCCTGCTGAGTGTTAATCTGCCCCCCACATCAGGTGTTAGCAGCTATATGGCAAATATCGGGCAAACTCAGAACAAGGGCGTGGAGTTTTCGCTCAACGGGGTGATCCTTGAGAATCCCAATGGCTGGTCATGGGAGGCCGGCATCAACCTTTATGCAAACCGTAATAAGCTGGTCGCACTTGCTTCCGGACAGGAGAGAGATGAAGGCAACTCGTGGTTCGTTGGCTATCCTATTGATTGTATCTACGACTACGAGAAGATAGGCCTCTGGCAGGAGGGTGATGAGTTTCTGACTGATTATGAGCCGGGTGGAAATCCAGGCATGATAAAGGTTAAATATACAGGTGAGTTCAATGAAGACGGTTCACCGGTAAGACAGATCGGACCTGATGACCGCCAGATTATGAGTGTTGAGCCCGATTTTATGGGTGGCTTTAACACCCGTCTGTCTTACAAGGCACTTGACCTGAGCGCTGTCGGTGTCTTCAGGAGCGGCGGTATACTCATAAGTACTCTTTACTCCGGAGGAGGTTATCTCAACCTGATGACAGGACGCAGGGGGAATGTAAAGGTAGATTACTGGACTCCGGAGAACACTGACGCCAAGTATCCTAATCCTGCCGGCGTGCTAAGCGGTGACAATCCGAAGTATGCCAGCACACTGGGCTATTTTGACGGATCGTACCTGAAGTTGCGCCAACTTTCACTTGGTTATAACCTGAGCCGTAACAACTGGATTATGAACGCAGGCATTGAAAGACTACGTCTTTACCTCACTGTCCAGAATCCATTGGTGATGTTCTCTCCATACCATAAAGAATCAGGAATGGATCCTGAAACCAACTCCTATGGCGACGAAAACCAGGCAGTAGCAGGTTACCCGAGACGTCTGCTTGTTATTGGGACTAACACGCCATCAACACGCAACTACCTGATTGGCTTAGATTTGACATTCTAAAAAAGACGAAAATGAAAAGTGTATATATAAAAAGAGTTTTCGGAACAGTCTTGTTAGCGTTGTTCCTTGGAGGGTGCTCTGATATTCTGGAAGAACAGCCGCGCAGTATTTATGAACCTGGTTATTTCAAGACCGAGAAAGGTGTGATGGGCGGATTAACAGCTATGTACGCACACCTGCGCTGGATATACGGGCAAGCCTACTACTACAATTCCTGCCAGACCGGTACCGATGAAGCGACATATGCACAGAGTGCAGACGGAAATTTCAAGGACCATGACCTGTCAGGCGTCGGATCTCTTACTTCTACAAGCAGCCGTTCTGATGTATTGTGGGGAACTGCATTTTCAAACATCAATACTGCAAGCGGAGTTATTGAAAATGCTGCCGAAGTGGGCACGATTGCGAATTCTTTGATAGCAGAAGCAAGGTTCTTCCGGGCCTTCGACTACTTCCTGCTTGTTCAGACCTTCGGCGGAGTACCGCTCGATCTCGGGTCGGGAGAACTGATGTTCAACACAACCCCTGTGAGGACCTCTGTGCGGAATACAGTCCCTGAGGTTTACACAAAGGCTATTTTCCCCGACCTGATAATCGCGATCAATGACCTGCCTGAGACCCCGCGCGTGACCGGGGCCGTTACCAAAACGGTCGCCAGACTGTTTCTTGCCAAAGCTTACCTCACATACGGCTGGTGGCTGCAGAACCCCAATGATATCCCTACTTATCCGGAGACCACACGGAGCGATCCTGACGGACATGATGCCCAGTGGTATTTCCAGCAGGCCTATGATATAGCTGTTACTGCAATTGACAACCCCGGCCCCTATGGACTGATGGATACCTACTATGATGTTAACCTGGCGCAGAATGACAGAAATAAGGAACACCTGTTGTGGGCTGATCATACGGAGGCAAGTGAGTATTATAACGGAGGCAGTCTTACCTATGGCAGTGGCGGAGCTCCGGATAACTTTGCTGTATGGATGGTCACATGGAACTATACGGAAATCAGAAGCGGTACGGATCCAGCCTGGAGTTCGAAGATAAGCTCTGTTCAACGTGAAGCAGAACAGCATCTGGGACGTCCCTGGACGCGTATGGCTCCGCCTATTGGCGTATTTACAAACACCTTCGCCGACAAGACCAATGATTCCCGCTACGACGGCACCTTTACAACTGTATACCGTGCCAACTGGCCCAAGGGAGGCACCCCCAATACGGTGGCCTATAACGCAAACAGTCTGGAAGTATATCCTGGTGATGCCATTCTTACTTTCCTGGATGAGGAACCGGCAACACCTATTACTTACCCCACCGAGGCAGGTAACAGCAACATTGGTGCAGGGGAATTACCCGGCAGGGCAGATTTCGTGGTTTCTCCAAGTGGCATAAGCAGAATAGTCTATCCGGGGTTCTGGAAGTTAGGCACCTACCGGACTGACAATGGTACCGGTCTGGGCCAACCCAATGCCGGCATCACACGTCCTTTCTACGTTGCCAAATTCTCGGAGCTCTATCTAGTAGCTGCTGAAGCTGCAGTGAAAGGTGCTTCCACGCAAGCAGGCAAGGGTGCCAGGGATTTGATAAATGTCCTTCGCGCAAGGGCAGGAAAATGGCGTTGGGACAACAACGGAAATGTTGCAAAAATAGCAGACTTCAGTGATGAAATGATGGCTGCCACACCTGCCACCATTACCATTGACTATGTTCTTGAAGAGCGCTCCCGCGAACTGTTCGGAGAAGGATACCGCTGGTTTGATCTTGTTCGTACCCAGACATGGGAGACCATAGCTGGTTCGTACGAGATATGCGGGCCCACTAAAGGAGACCATACCCCGTTAGTGTATAGCCGCACAATTGAACCTAAACACTATCTGCGACCCATTCCTCAGGGACAGCTCGACGGGATGGAGTTGACCGAAGCCGAAAAAGCAGTATATCAGAATCCGGGATACTAATCTTTCGCAATAGCGGATAATTATTTCCGGAGAGGAACCAATTTCAATGATTGATCTGATTTGAAATTTAATATGAAGTTAGTGATTAGTTAGGGTTGGTTCAGGTTAAAGTGTCCGTGGCTGCGTCCACGGACACTTTTTTCCTATTTTTGCCGAAACAGCCCCGTTTATAAGTTATAAATTTCTGAAATGAATCAGCTTCTCGAGAAACTCTCAACCTGTGTTGAATATGGCAAGGTTGATCTTAAATCTCCGTATCCTCCGGCCATGAAGGATCAGGAAGGTGCTTTTGAGCTTACAAGACAAGCACTTGATGCAGGCATCAGTCCCGGAAATATCCTCGAAGAAGCTCTTATTCCCGCAATGTCAAGGGTGGGGCAGAAGTTCTCAAGAAACGAGATATTTGTTCCACAGATGCTCATGGCAGCAAAGGCAATGAGCAGCTCAATGATTCATATTACACCTTACTATCTGTCCGGTGAAACAAAGAGGAGAGGGACATTCATCATCGGGACTGTCAAAGGTGATCTTCACGACATAGGAAAGAACCTGGTATCAATGATGATAGAAGGTGCCGGGTGGGAGATTATTGATCTTGGAGTGGATGTAAGCACTGAAAAATTCATTGAGGCAGTGGGGAATCATCCCGGAGCTGTCATAGGGCTCTCGGCCCTTCTGACCACCACCATGGAAAACATGCGCAGGAGTGTGGCTGAACTCAGGGAAAAATTCCCCGACCTGAAGATACTGGTGGGAGGGGCGCCTGTTACAGCCGAGTTCTGCCATAAGATCGGGGCAGACCACTATTCGCCTGATCCTCAGGGTGCAGTTGAATATCTTAAACAACTGTCTTAATTCAACAGCAGCTTTACTTCAACACAGATGAGAACAACACTGAAGGGAAAAACAAAGGAGGTTATCATTGACACCGAAGGGCCGGTGATCATCATAGGTGAATGCATTAATCCCACCAGGAGGAAAAAACTGGTAGCCACACTGGAGGCACATGACTTCAGTTATATGCTGGAGCTTGCAGAATCACAGATCAGCGCACTGGCCGATGTACTTGATGTGAACGTGGGTTATCCGGGGGTGGATGATGAGGTTTTGCTGCCACAGGCTGTTAAAGCGCTGCAGGAAAGATTTGACATTCCCCTCTGTCTTGACTCACCTAACCCCAGGGCTATTGAAGCGGCGCTGAAGGTGGCTGAGGGCAAATGCCTTATCAATTCCGTTAACGCCGAGGAAGCTTCGCTCCAAAGACTGCTGCCTGTAGCACGGGAGTACGGGGCAGCAATAATAGGCCTGGTGCTTGATGATGACGGTATTACCCATGACCCTGAAAAAAGGCTCAGGATAGCTGAAAAGATAATTGACCGGGCTGTCAGGGCGGGTATAAAGGAGGAGGATGTGATAATTGATCCCTTGGCCATGGCTGTCAGCGCTGACCCGGACGCATGCAGGGTTACCCTTGAGACTATCAGGCTGGTACATGACAGGCTGGGGCATAACATAACCCAGGGAGCCAGCAACATCTCCTTCGGTCTGCCTGACCGCGAAAACATTAATAACGCCTATATGGCTATGTCAATAATGTATGGCCTTACATGCCCCATCGCCAATCCGGAAAAGATAACCGGACTGGTACGGGCTGCCGATCTCGTCCTGGCAAGGGATGATTATGCAATCAGGTACATAGAGCATTATCAATCCAACCTTAAACACTGAACAGATTCAGCTATACATTCCGTGAGCTGCTGCCCGGAACTGAAGCCCTGGAGAAGATCATGGGATATTCACGGGGTGCTGCACCGGAGCCTCTCACCGAGGTGATAGGCGAGGTGTCAGAGGACCTGATTTCACTGGGTGATGTAAGGGCTGAGTATATTATATTTACCCCCGTTAAATGCAACAGCTTCATTAAAACAGTTGAGACAGAGGGAGTTGTATTTAATGTTAAGCCAATTATTTTCAGTCAGGTTAAGAAAGCCGAAGAAGTAGCCCTGTTCATATGCACCGCAGGCCCGGAGGCAGGTGAAAGAAGCCGGCGCTACATGAAGGAAGGAGACCTCCTTCGGGGTTATGTATATGATGTAATAGGTTCTGAAGTGGTGGAGAATGCTGCCGACCGGATGCAGGAGGCACTGCGTGCCTCAGTGGCTGCACGCGGCATGAATATCACAAACCGGTTCAGCCCCGGATACTGCGGATGGGATGTGGCAGAACAACATAAACTTTTCAGCTTTTTCAAAGATAATTATTGCGGTATCACCCTCACCGCATCGGCACTGATGAACCCCATCAAGTCGGTCAGCGGCTTTATCGGAATTGGCAGGGAGGTGATATATGCTCCCTATAATTGCAGTATGTGCGATGATAAGAACTGCCTCTACCGGGGCAGGAAGTCTACAAGGTCTGAAGGCCCCGACACTTCGTGTACGGGGTTTCGCTCCGTTTAATATGGAGCTCAATCTGAAAGTCCTTAAAGGCGAAAGCAGCCGGGTCGACAATCTGAGATCATAAGTCATAAGTAAAAAAAAATGAAGAATATAGAACTACTTTTGCTGGCCGGGTTTTTAAGCATATCGGCAGTTGGTTGTGCCCAGAACAATAGCATCAGTCAGGCAGCGACGGGCAATACAAATACCTTCAGCTATACAAATCCCATTACCAGAGATACTGCAATATCGATGCGTGATCATTTTATCATAAAGGTCGGTGACAAATGGTATGCTACCGGGACGTCAAATCCTGTATGGACAGGATCCAACCCGGGAGTCAGGCTTCTGGTTTCGGATGATCTTATCCATTGGAAACAACATTCATGGCTCATAGAGGCCGGCAAGTTACCTGAGGACTGTCCATATAACGGCAGGTTCTGGGCTCCTGAAATCCATTACATTCAAGGGAAATACTGGCTTACAATAAATAGTGGCAAAGTAACCGTGGAAGATCCAAAAGGAATGAGCACACACAGTGTCTGGCTGTTTTCGTCGGATGAGGTTACCGGTCCTTATAACCTTGTCAATGGGCCGCTCACTTCGCAATACAACAACGACGCGACCCTTTTTGAAGACGAGGATGGACAGGTTTACTTCTACTGTAGTGGAAATGGGCTCTTTCAGGCTAAAATTGATCTGAAGAGTGGTAAACTTACCACACCGATAGAAAAGTTTTTGGATAAAAGGCAACCCGGCTGGCCAGAATGGATGGTGGGTGGAATTGAGGGTCCTTTTGTAATAAAGCGTGACGGTACTTATTTTATGTTTTTTTCAACCTGGACGCGCGGATATGAAGTTGGCTTGTTAAAATCAGAAAATCCGTTGGGACCATGGGAACTTGTATCGGGTCAGCCAATATTTGGTACCCGAAAAAAAGGTTACAGGCCTGAACTGGCAGTGGGTGGAGGGTATGATCATTTGATATTTCAGGACACTGAAGACCCCTACTGCGAAACCGGACACAATGCTCTGTTTGAAGGACCGGATGGCAATATCTGGAGTTCCTGCCATTATATGATGTATGAAAAAAGACCTTATCCATATAGTCAAACATTGGAGCCCTGGGAGTTAACCCCCCAAATGGGATACGAACCGGTCTTCTATGAAAATGGAAGGTTCTATATTTCAGGCCCTACCTGGACAGAGCAAATAGTAAATTATTAACTTGCTTCTTAATTTCTCCAGCACCCTGCAATCTGGCCCCATCGCAATCCCAACCTGCCAGGTCGGGACTTAACGCCCGGCCCGCTATCGCCTGTTATCAGTCCGGAACAGAGCCATACATCGCCTATCGGTATATCATTAATTGTAAGCTTGTTGGTGGCCTCAATTGTCATTGTATACGGTTCGCCTGCCGGTACCGGAGGCAGTTTAACAAGCCATTCGCCGGAAGCATCAGCAGTGGTGCTATAACGGGTTCCCATAAATTCAAGGGTAATGCTCTCACCGGGTGAAGCCCAGCCCCATGTTTTCAATTCTGCATCACGCTGGAGCACAATGCCATCACTTTTTAGCCGGGGCAGCCTCACCTGACCGTTCATGGGAAGGATGAAGAAAATTGCCAGCAATGTCGCGGAGAGGATATGAATTTTTGTTTTAATGGTCGTGGGTGTGTGGGTATTCGGGTTATACATTTCTTTATTCCCCCGAGAGCCTGCGGGTATCGGGGCCGGCTCGACGGGGATAGTTGGGTTTTGTTGTCCGTTCTACAATTCTTGACCCTCTACGAGGGTCATTAATGACTTCTGTCCCGCAGATATACAATTCTTCAAGCTCTACGAGCTTTCGCCGTTACACTCTTGCCTCTTGCCTCCTGCCTCTTGCCTCCTGCCTCTTGCCTCTACTGCCCGCAATAGCTCTCCGGCGGGCCGAGATATGATGGTCGCAGTCCACCTGTGTTCACAATTATCTTTTCGAGTACTATTCCCGGGTCAATCATCCACACCTTCAGGGTATGGTAGCCGGGTTCAGTAACAGTGATTTTTCCTGTAACGTACCGTGTACTGTTACGGACTGTCTCTTCCCATTCCCTGTTGAAGTTCTCGGCATTGAAACCCGCGGGAACGACGGTGATAAGTTGAGGTTCACCGTCATCAACAGAGAGACCGATTTTAAAGTCCCTGTCAGGCAGGAAGTTGAGTGAGGGAGCCATGTGCAGCACTGCTTCAAACTCACCTGTGGAGAAGAGATACATTTTATAGTCAAGCACTGGTGAATCTTTACCTGGCACTGCAGGAGGGGCATCGGTCACCGCCGAGGCACGCATGCCCGAGCGGGTTCTGCCATAGTCCTCAATGCACTGCCATTGCCGGTTCTCAGTATCATTGCTGGCAGAATAACTTTCCGCCTCCATTGATACATATCCGTCTGCCTCAACAAAACCTTCAACAGTGCCGGGGTCAGGAGTTACGGGCCGGAAGGCTGTTATTCCTATTTGCGTCTCACTGCCTGCCGCAGTGACAGTAACATATCCTTCGTTAAGTTCATGGGTCAGCTCATCCCAATTAACGGATACCTCCACTCTTTGCTGGTCAGTAATGGTTCCGGAGGTTTTGCTTATAATGATCCATGGCTTGCCCGGTTCAACATTGTATTCAAAAGGCTCGGTGCCGCGGTTAAAGATCTCAAAATATCTTGTCTGTTTATTGAAAACATCAAACGGGGGCAGAAGGGGAGACGTCTCTGATCCCGGCCATGCTTCCAAAGACCCTTCCACTGCCACGGCAGGCGATGTGCCCGGAGCTGTTTCAGGGCGCTTTAGCTTTATATGACGGAGGCTGTTCTCCGGCGGATCATTCCAGGCAATGTATCCAAGGTGAGCCTGGTCCATAAAGTGCTTCCACCTGCCTCCGGCATAGACACGGTTGTAGTAACCCATGAGTGCCGTGTCTGTCCTGAAGAGCTCTTCGGTGCGGTCAGCCATTTCCCCGGTTGCTGACCTCCCCTGGGAGGCATAGAGAGCATTCTTTCCTGCCGTGAAATAGAGTTCATTTACCACGGCGCAGGCCTTGACCGGGAAGAAGACCAGATGGAAGTATGCATCCTTCATCTCCTCCGGAATCTGTTTGCCAATAGCTTCCGCCTTGGCAACCAGGCTTTTGTATTCTTCAACAATCCTTTCTGCCTCGTTGTAGTTCACCAGGCTGTAGGTGTCAGGCCGCAGCAGTTCCGGCTTGCGGCGCCCGTTGAACCGGGTGTATTCTCTTATTATCTCAGCTATTTCGGCTGCATGTTCCGGTCCGAAAATAGCAGCTGCCCACTGCCGGGTCCAGGAAGCCATGTCATCACTGCCGAGTGCGCTGGTATTCCATCCGAGGTTCAGGAAGTACTCAATCGGGATCTCATATCCCCTGAAGTGTCCCACATTTACAATCCATATCCTGTCGGCGCCATACTGTTTGGCCAGTGACATCTGGTCCCAGATCTTCGGAATGGGGCTGGTGTTGATCCACTGGTAGCTTCGTGGCCCGCCGTGATAATCAAAATGGTAGTAAACCCCTGCTCCCCCGCTGCGTTTTCTCTCTTCGGCTGTTGGAAGGCGACGCACATTACCCCAGTTGTCCTCTGCCCAGAGCAGAGTCACATCGTCAGGCACCCTCATCCCCTCATAATAGTAATCCTGTACCTCCTTATAGAGACACCACATCTGCGGTACTTCAGTCACATCAGGATTTATCTCCTCAGAAATCATTTCGCGCTGCACCTTCACGATCTTTTCCAGCCTGGCGATATTGGCTGCCGGTCCGCCCGGTCCCATCTCCGTATCATCGGCTCCACGCAATCCGATCGTTACAATACTCTCATAATCACGGTTACGACGTATCCCGTCACGCCAGAACTTTACAAGGGTGTCTTCGTGATGAGTCCAGCTCCAGCTTCCCAGGGTTTTCTGGTAACGACGGTCCCACTCCTTCTGCGCCCTGATCATCGGTTCCTGGTGTGAGGTGCCCATAACGATGCCATACTCATCGGCCAGTGCCGCGTTGCGGGGATCATCCTCGTTGAAGGCATTGTTCCACATTGCGGGCCAGAGATAGTTGGCTTTAAGCCTGAGCAGCACCTCGAAGATCCTGGAGTAGAATTCACTGCCATAGTTTGCCACACCTGGAGGAACAGGAGGGTTTACTGAGGGTGTCACATCGCCGTATCTGTAGGCGACCCATCTTGTCAGTGCCGGGTACTCATCGTTAAGGAAGATGCCCCGGTATTTTACCGAAGGTTCGCCCCATACGTAACGGCCGGGATTAACATAGAGTTCACTGCTCTTCCGGGCCGGCACGTCGGCCCACCAGTACCAGGGTGAGATGCCTGCCTGCCTTGAGATCTCATATATCCCATAGATTGTGCCCCGCTTGTCGCTCCCTGCTATCACCAGGGCTCTCTTCACTCCGGGGAAAGGCTTTTCAACAGTCTGGATAAGAAATGATTCCCATTTACCCCGGATATCAGTTACATCTATCCTCCCCTTGCTTATCAGCCGGTCAATCAGTGCACTCCTGCCTATAGTGCCGGCAATCACAATAACTTCAGAACGTACTGCTTTTGAGGATGATATCATTACAGGTCTGACTCCGGTAACCATCTCCAGGTCATTCTGAAGGTCACTGAGAGCCCTGACTACGCCTTGCCATTCTCCGGGACTGACACATAGCGTGGCGGCCCTGCCAGAAGCAACCAATGGGAGTGATCCGGTCATGTCCGTACCGGTAACGATCCGATTATCTTCCCCGGGCATACCGGCAAGGGGCAGGCAGCAGAAGGAAGCGGTAATGAAAAGTATGGAGATTAACCTGGGCATAACGGGGATGTTATTTGAGTTTTAGATTTCCAGTACTACTGTCGTAATTGAGAACGGCTTCAATACAAGATACTTATCCTCGCCTATTGTTTCTATTGGTTCGTAGAATGAAGAAGCTTCAGTCTGAGCGGCACTTATTGAACTTATGGTCTTGCCAGTAACGCTGAACTTGAAATTAGCTTCATCGTTATATGGATTGACGGCAACTACGGTTATTTTACTGCCGGCAGGATCCATGAAGGCGGAAATGGGCATCGTGGGAAGTCCGGTATCTATCTTTACCCGTACATATCCTTTGTCGATCTCTTTTGAGAAATGTTTCATCACATAGTAAAAGGGCGTAAGAGAGTATGTGCCCGAACTGCCAAGTTTGATCATTGAATGATCATCTCCGTCGTGCCAGGCCATCAGCCAGTAGAGATAACCCGCGGCGTTGGCTTCATTCAGGTTCTGAATGATGAACCACGCGGTATTGAGCCAGGTGAAGTTTGAATACTCAGTCATGATACAGGGCTTGTTGCCAAAATTATCACGTATCATGTTGAGGTCTGATTTTGTCTGGACTACCAATGTTCCGGCATTGTAATTATACGTATGGTAGGCATAGGCTGCCAGGTTAGGGTTACTTTTAAGAGGGTTTGAGAAAACGGTGAAGGTATTGCCGCCCAGTTTGCTGCTGAAACCTATGTTTTCAGCCTCGGGACCGATCATCTTCGGCGGATTTGTCCGTGTGCTGATCTTGTTGTAAACAGCGTCGAAGGCTGCATCATACCCGGGGAATTCCGTTGTTTCTGCGGGCCGCCACTCACACGTCTCCCAGTCGGGTGTGACCCATCCGGGTTCATTCTGAATGCTTATGTAATCAGGCTGGAAAGTAAGGTTGTCAAGCATGTCATTCCAGTATCCTGCAAAAGCGTCATACATGAAGACTCCGTTATCTTTCCTGAGGGTTCCCTCGCGCAGATTGCCGTTGCTCTTCAGTGCCGAGGGAGGGGTCCAGGAGCTGACCAGTATCTGAATGGCGGGATTATACTGCCTGGCAATGGAGCTGAGTTCGCCGGTGACAGTCCAGAGTGTTCTGATTGATGCGTTCTCCATGACATTCGGGCTTTTCACATCCGGATAGCCATTGGGATAGTAGTTGTTCTTGAACCTGATCATGTCCGTCCCCAGGTCTTCGAATAGCAGCTGACAGATGTCGTTTTTCGAGGGGCTGATTATTATCCTGTCGGCATACCATGTCAGTGATCCTCCGAATCCGATCATCTCCTGGTATTGCACGGCAGGATCAACTATGGCATTCACTATTACCGGGACAATATCCGGCTCCTCAGGTCCTTCAGGATCACCGCATGACTGGCACAACAGAATCATTCCTGCTGAAATTGCATAGACTATCAGTATTTTCATAAAATCAGAATTCATTAAACCTATGAATCATTTCAAACAAAAGGTCCTATAACAATCCCTGTTTCAGGGTTTTAAACAACGGTCAGCACCTTGTTATGCAGATCCCACTCCCTTGGCGAAGATCCTGTCATTATCCCGAAATCGCCAGGATCCAAGACAAAGGTGTTCATTCTCACCAATGTCAAGATATAAGCCTTCCGATAATTTCTCTGTATGCAGATTTACAATACGTTCCATACTTATTTCTGCATTAAAGCAAAGATAGTGATTAATTGTCAATTTATCCCTTTTTAAAATGAACCACAACAATACTGCATCACCCATTCCAGGCTTTAGCCCGGGGTGCCTGCGCCTGTTATTATCACCCGGGCTCTAGCCCTGGCTTTGATGGTAAAAAAAACGAAATATTAAAATAAAATGATAGATTTACCAAAGGTTTTCTCCGTGAAAAAGCTTTCATTTGGACCGCCTTCAATGGGTCAATTGGTTCCACGGAATGGGGTCAGATTGACAGGCGTATGTAAATCTTCAACTAATAATAAAAAAGTATGAGCCTAGCTTCTCAAAAGATCACAGTGTTCGAAAAAGTAGGGTATAGCCTGGGAGACTTTGCCGCGAACCTGGTTTTCCAAACATTAATTACTTATTTGGCTTATTTCTATACAGACATTTATGGCTTGAAAAGCACCGATGCCTCAATAGTAATGTTAATTGTCGGCCTGGTTGCCGCATTTGGGTTTAATCCACTGATTGGCATATTGGCTGACAGAACCAATTCGAGATGGGGCAAATTCCGGCCCTGGATATTATTCACTGCTATTCCTCTTGGTGTTATTGCCATACTGGCCTTTTCAACGCCGGATTTTTCATACAAAGGAAAATTAATCTATGCTACTACAACTTACACTCTGTTGTTGTTGATGTATGCTTCCAGCAATCTTCCGTATGCAGCACTGAGCGGTGTCATAACCGGCGATATGGGAGAAAGAAATAGCATCTCATCTTATCGTTTCGTTGCTGTGATGTTTGCACAGTTCTTTGTACAGGTGTTCATGCTGCCGATTATTGAATATGTCGGCCATGGAGATAAAGCCGCCGGGATTGAATCAGTTATGACCTGGATGTCAGTCATTGGCACTGTAATGTTAATTATTTCATTTCTTTCAACCAGAGAGCGTATTGTTCCGGATGTGGAACAAAAATCATCAGTTAAGGATGACCTTTCTGATCTTTCGAAAAACAGACCCTGGCTTATAATGCTTGTCTTAACCATCTTGGTGTTCGTCACTCTTGCGATGAAAGGAGGCGCTTATGTATATTATTTTAATAATTACGTGGATGAAGCTGCCCTTACCAGATTTATTCACCCGATTATTACCGGTCTGTCAGGTATAGGCATCAATTTCTTTGGATCAGACCCGGTTTCTGCAGGCTTTGGTTTATTTAATGCAGGAGGTATAATATTTATGATTGTTGGAATATCATTATCAAAGAAGCTCGCAGATAAATACGGTAAACGTGATGTTTATAAGTATGGGTTACTTGCTGCTGCCATTTTTGTCCTGATCTTTATATTTTTCAAACCCGAGAGTGTAATCTTAATGTACACCTCGCAGATTCTGCATGGATTTACTTATGGGATTACCATCCCGATTCTTTGGGCCATGATTGCTGATGTTGCCGACTATTCAGAATGGAAAACAAATCGCAGGGCAACTGCAATTATCTTTTCTGCCATGATGGTAGGCCTTAAGGCAGGGCTTTCAATAGGAGGTGCTCTGGTTGCGTGGATCTTAGGTTTATACGGATATATCCCTTTAGAAGGTGCGGTTGCCGGGGCAGAAATTGTTCAACCTGAAACTGTTGCTACCGGATCAAAAATGCTTGTCAGTATTTATCCAGCCATCCCCTTCCTTATAGGAGTCGGATTACTGTTTTTCTATGTTATTGATAAAAAAATGGAAGTAAAAATTGAGTCAGACCTCAATGCCCGCAGGGAACAAGTGGTTCTTAACCGATTTTAATTAACAAAACAGAATAAAAATGAAAATCAAGACCATTACCGCAATAATTGCCATTATTTTTATGTCAAACATATCCGCTATGGCGCAAAAGACAATAGCTAAGGCTACCAAAGGCAAATTTCTTTTTGGAGTAGCTGTTAACATGCAACAGGTTAACGGCAATAACCCCATAGAATCAGAATTGATTGCCAGGGAGTTCAATGCCATTGTTGCCGAAAACTGCATGAAACCACAGCCGATTCATCCGCAGGAAGACAAATACCACTGGACAGATGCAGACAAATTTGTGGCATTTGGAGAAAGAAACAAGCAGGCTATAACAGGGCATTGCCTTATCTGGCATTCTCAGATAGGCAGGTGGTTCTTTATAGATGAAGAAGGTAAGGATGTTTCCCCGGAAGTTCTCAAGGAACGCATGCGTCAACACATTACTACAGTTGTAGGTCGGTATAAAGGTCGTGTGAAAGGCTGGGACGTTGTAAACGAGGCCTTTGAAGACGACGGCACATACCGCAAAAGCAAATTCTACCGGATACTGGGCAAGGACTTCATCAAATATGCTTTTCAGTTTGCCCATGAAGCCGACCCGGATGCAGAATTGTACTACAATGATTATAATGTAGAAACTCCCGCAAAATGCGATGCGATTGTGGAACTTGTAAAAGAACTCAGGGCGGCAGGATGCAGAATTGATGCGGTTGGTTCCCAGGGACACATGCACATGGATGATCCTACACTTGAAGCGACAGAGACCAGCTTAATGAAACTCAAAGCTGCCGGTGTGAAAGTTCATATTACTGAATGGGATATTTCAATTCTTCCAAGTCCGTATTCCGGTGCGAACATTTCTGCCCGCTTCACCTATTCAAAGGAGATGGATCCCTATCGTGAAGGTGTTCCCGACTCAGTTCAACAGGCATGGAACAAACGCGTACTTGATATGTTCGAACTCTTTCTGAAGCACAATGATGTGGTTGATCGCGTCACACTGTGGGCATTGAACGACTCCACATCATGGCTGAACAATTTCCCTATCCGTGGAAGAAAGGATTATCCTGTGCTTTTCGACCGCAATAACCAGCCCAAGAGCGTGGTTGATGACATGATTATAATGGCAAAAAAATACAAGCGAAAAAGATAAAGAAGCTTACCCGGATCACATCTGATGACCGTAAATAATACAGAAGAAAATAAATTATAAGGAGAAACACAATGTCAAAGGAGAGAGATGATTTTGTTGCAGCGAAAATCGCGAAAATGAGCCTGCTGGAAAAATGCGGCCAGCTGCTGACCTTCACCTGGAGAGGAGCTATCCCCACACCATCGGGGATCGAACAAATTACAAAACTGCATGCAGGCGGCATTTGTCTGGAACCATATGCACTCGAAACATGTAAAAATCTGTATTGGGGACGCTCGCAGGTTGATCCTAATTTTAAAAAGCCCGATGATTATTTCGACATTGCGCACACATGGTTCAATTCCCGCGCCTTTGGCGTGAGTGTAACGCCTGAAGAACTCACCGAAGCGCTCAATAATATGCAGAAAATTGCTTTGAACCGGCCTTCGGGAATTCCTCTGCACGTTACAATTGATATGGAAGGTGATTTCAAGAACGATTATACAGCAGGCGGTGTGCTTCAGTTTATTCCTCCGATGGGTATTACAGCCATCGGGGATGTGGATCTTGCTTACAAAATAGCAAATCTGATGGGCCGTCAAATGGCCGCAATTGGCGTAACCCAGTTCTATCATCCGGTATGCGATGTAAATATCAATCCGCTGAATCCCGAGATTGGCGTCCGGTCATTCGGTGATGATGTAAGCGTTATCTCAAAATTCATTGATGCTACTGTCCGGGGATATGAGGATGCAGGTATCACTGCAACTATTAAACATTTTGCCGGTCGTGGTGATTCGGCGACTGACGCGCATGATGTACTCGATGTGTGCCGCGGCGATAAAAAGCGCATGCAGGAAGTTGAGTTGGCTGCATTTCAGGCAGGTGTCGATGCCGGCGCATCGGCCCTTATGACAGCACATACCATTTTCCCGGCTTATGATGATGAGTACCCGGCTACCCTTTCCAAAAAGATCCTTACCGATTTGCTAAGAGGTGAAATGGGATTTGATGGTATCATTGTTTCCGACGCCATCGGTATGGCCGCAATCCTTAAAAAATGGCCACTCCCGCTCGCATGTGCCATGGCGATCAAAGCAGGTGTTGACACTATCCTGCTCAAAGCTGACGACGAATCCCGCTCACAATGTCTGTTTGGTATCAAGAGCGCCGTTGAAAACGGAACTTTGCCTGAAGAGCGCGTGAACGATGCTGTCCGCCGTCTGCTATGCAGGAAATACGATCAGGGTCTGTTCGAAAAAGCCGGCAAGATGGATCCGGCCGAAACCGCCAAAATTGTCAGGAACAAGGAAAACAGGGACTTTTCCTGGGAAGTTGCGCACAAAGCTCTGCTGGTAGTCCGCGATGACAAAAAACTGCTGCCCCTGAGCAAAGACAAGAAAATCCTGGTGATCGAGCAAACAATCCCCTATGAATTCCTCGGAAAGGATTTGTACAGTCATGCCCATATGTTCTGCGAGCAAATGGTCAAGCATTCCACTAACCTGATTCTTGATGACACCCCGTTCCATGCTGAAGAGGAGGACATCGAAGAAGCGCTGCGACTTGCAAAAGAAGCTGACCTGGTGGTCATGACCAACTACTACGCACGTATTGAAAAGCGCGGCAATAATACCCATCTGGTCAAAGCCCTTAAGGCCGCGGGTCATACGGTGGTGGTCGTTACAAACTTCCCGTACAGGAAGGGAACAACTACTGTAGCCGATGCTGTCGTATGTAATTTCTCGGGTACACCCGATTCAATCAGGGCTTCAGTTGATCTCCTTTTCGGAGCAATCAAACCTTATCCTACCACCAAGATGCCGATTGATCTGAGTGCTGAACAGAATCTGCCGGAAGAACCAGATCCCGCCCCCAGAAAATCGCAGGAGAAAAAACCCGGTAATGTATGGGGAGGGAAGTGCTGAGACTTATAATACGGAAAGATTAAACTAACATGCTGAGCGCCGGTGAAGATTATTAATTCAACACTGGCGTTCAGATTAATCCCAGGGGTGAAACTGTCTGCAAATTGCCCTCATTTTATATTTATTATTACGAAAACTAAGCGAGAATAAAATGACAAAATCAACATCCTTTAACATTCAGGATATCTACACAATCAATGGCAATGAAATCGCAAAAATTTATGAAGAGAATTTCATGTCAGTGCATTTCCAGGGAATGTCCAAATGTCTTCAGTTTCCTCATACTGTGGCATTGCAAGGCGCACCTACCTGTTCGATAGGTATTTCACCGTATGGTTTATATAACCGGTTTAACGATGCCGGTCGCCTTATCCTGCTGAATCAGAAAGCGGTTCAGTTCGGCTCAGCGCCCTATATTCGTATTGGTGATGATTGTATAATGCTGACGCAGAAACTGCCGGGTGAAACTGAACTCCCCGATGATATCCCGGCAGTTAAAAACTACTATCCTGCTCCGGTTGAGAAAGAGAACATTGCAATGACAATTGCAACTCCCTCGCTGGAGATTGCCTATAAATTTGAAAATGTGAAAGTCGTCAGAAGACTGATTTCTCCTTTATTATCCGGGGGAGAACAGACATTGATGCCCCTCGGGGTTGAAGAATATGCAGTTGAAAACGTTACCGGATATGAACAACAGGTCACACTCGTAATACCAAGGCCATCACTGGTCAATCTCCAGGAAAAGGAGCTCAAACCCACCGATCAGGACAGTGTTTTTGTAGCTACTGCTGCAGTTAACGGACAGAAACATGAAGAGTTCCGTCTGGAAGGTATCCGTGGTGTAATTATGGGCAGCAATGACAGTCAGAACAGGATGGCGATAGCTGTTGCAGACGTTCCGGGTGTTGCCGTGGATACCCAACCCTATTTCTGTCTCAATAAATACTCCGGTGACCTTCTGCTGAGCAGTGATGGCAGCTTTTATGAAAAACGGCAACCTGTTATCCGCAGTGATTATGGGGCAGCTGTCAGTCTGACGTTTACGCTGGGACCATTTGAGTCAAAGACTGTTCCTTTCGCTGTGGCTCTTGATTTCCCCGTACAGGATTATATTGACGGAACTACTTTTGAAAGAAAATATGTAAAGAACTTTTCAAATGCTGAGACGCGAATCCTGGACCTGGTAAAAATTGCGTTGACCAGTTACCCGAAATGGTGGAAACGTACCATTACAATCCAAAAACGGATCTTTGATCTGATCTCTGCCTCTTCTTCCTACAAGGAAGACCGCGAAGGAGCATTGCGGCTGACAAGGTTAATGCTGAATGAACTTCATTTTCCATTGTCCAACGCCATCGTCTGGGTAGATGATGAAAACGGTGAGAGGGCCCGGTTCCTGGAATGTTTTGACTATGCATATATCGATCCTTCGGATGTGGATTGGTATTCGATGGTATTGCTGATGCTTTTCCCAAAGGTCGAAAAAGACCTGTGCCAGGCATTTATCAATTCCATCGAGGCGGTAGATCCGACACCGCGATGGTATCATCACCACGCTTCTTTTGTGCAGGCACAGATGCATTTTAATGAACACCGCGAGGAATACGAAGGCGTATCACTTAGGCAGATCCGTGATGATTTCAAGACCAAAGGCAGTGTCGCCCATGATGTCGGTGCCATGCCCAAAGGTCATCCGCTGCGCAACGTGAGTGACTATGCATGGTACAATAATAATTACTGGGTCGATCTGTATCCCAAACTGATGATGCGTGTGTTACGCAATGTAAAATTCACAGGGGATATGGAATTTCTCAGATCGAACTGGGAAACGATGAAGTTCGGACTGGAATCGTTGCTGAAACTTGATTTTGACAACGATGGGATCCCTGAAGGTCATCCGGACGATGTTAAAAATACTTTTGATAACCTTGTGCTTTTCGGCGCTGATGCATATGATGCAACTCAATTCCTGGGAGGATGCCAGGCATTGATCAAAATGGCCCGGATGCTTGGTGAAAAGGCTGATGAGGAATACCTCCAGAAAAAGTACGATAAAGCATGGAACAGTTTTGAGAAATTATGGCGCGAGGATGTAAATAAAAAAGGTGAGAAACTTGAATATTACGTTACCTGTTTTGATCCTGAATCAGGAAATACGAATACGGATGTATGGACCAATCAGCTTGACGCTTTATGGTATCTGACAGCTATTGGCGAGCCTCCCGCAATTCCGGAAGAACGGGTTAAAAAGATTCTCAAGGCTGTTTATGACACAAATCGCTCGTTTATGGGCTGGGCCATGTGTAAAACCAAAGATGGAGAGCCAGTTGAATCTGAACAGGGGCAGGATGTGTATACCACTACGAATTATGTTTTCGCCCAGTTGCTGGATTATTACGGTATGGTCGAAGAAAGCAAAGAGGTTTACAAACATATGGATCGCGTAGTATTTAACTATGCAAATACACTGACAACTCCGGATAATCTCCGGGCAGAGCTGGAGCTTGAAGCCGGTGAAAAAGAACCCTGCCCGCATTATATAGTGGCAGCATATCCCCGGCCCGGTGCTATATGGTCACACCTGGTGATGAACCACATCAAGGATCTGCAGGCGAAAAACAAGACCATGACAATCGGGCCGGAAGACCTGATGCCTTTCTATCCCTGGTTGCTGAGTGACTCGGAAGAATAAACTAAACAAACCCTTATTACTTTAATGAACATAAAAATCAGAAGTCGGTTGGTATGACAAAAAAATATGATATCACATTTGTCGGGCACATGTGCTATGATGAGATCGTTCCGTTCGGAGGAACGCCACGTGTAGCTCCGGGAAGCGCTGTCTTATGCGGGGCCATGGTTGCTGCAAGAGTTGGCAGGAAGGTTGCCGTAGTTGCTAAAATGGCCATGAAGGACGAGGAGATCCTTCAGCCCATGAAAGATCTGGGCATTGATTGTTATCTTATTCCCAGCGCAGAAACTTCGTATAACAGGGTTGTACACTTTTCTGCAAATGTCGATGAACGTGAAATGACCCTTATCAAATCGGCCGGGATAATCGATATTAAGGAGATTCCTGAATTGGATTCAACATGTGTTCACCTGGCGGGAATTTCGGATACCGAATTTGACATGCCACTCATGAAGGAGATGAAAGCCAGAAACTTCCCAAGCCTGTCGGTTGATATGCAGAGCTTTGTTCGCCATATCAATCCCGTGACAAAAAACCACGAGTTCAGTGACGTGGCAGAAAAAAAGGAAATTGCCGCAATGATGGACAAACTGAAACTGGATGTTGTGGAAGCCAAACTTCTAACCGGCACGGATGATCTTGAAAAAGCTGCAATAATCGTTGAATCATGGGGTTGCCCCGAAGTTTTAATCACACATTCCGAAGGAGTGCTTGCGAGGGTCAAAGGGGAAACATATTATGAAAGATTCTCCAACAACAGTGTAGCTGGCAGAACCGGCAGGGGTGATACAACATTTGCTGCATACCTCTCACACAGATTGGATCACAATGTTCGGGAGTCGTTGAAGTTTGCTGCTGCTCTTGTATCAATAAAAATGGAAACACCCGGCCCGTTTAGCGGAACACTTGATGATGTTTATAAAAGACTGAAAGAAAAACATTCTTGAAAAGGCCAGATATAACCGGGCCGGCTACTGCTACTGCCAGACGGCCTGCAAAGAACTGCACCGCAGTTGCACCGTCACCGGGACTAATCTTCTCTTTAGCAGATAGTTTTCCTGTTTCCGATTGCATAATCATTTAGTTATTTTTAGATACGCAACCGATTGCAAAAAAATAGTTCAGAAAATTTCAAAAATAGCGGTATTCTTACTTATTTTGAAGAATTATGACCGGAATGAAGAAAAAGGCCGAGGTCACCATCTATGATATCTCCAGGGCGCTGAATATCTCGGCATCAACGGTCTCGCGCGGCCTGAACAACAGTCCGCAGGTCAGGAAAGACCTGCGGAAAAAAATTATGCAGACGGCACAGGAGATGGGATATCAGCACAATAAGTTTGCCGCTAACCTGAGACAGAAAAGGACAAGGACACTGGGGGTAGTCATACCCCGGATAGACAGCCACTTCATGTCATCAGTCATCTCAGGTATGGAGAAAGTGGCCAATAATGCCGGTTACCAGCTTCTCATCAGCCAAAGCGAGGAGTCGGCCAGACTTGAGGAGGCAAATATCCATGCACTATTCAACAGCCGGGTAGACGGCATGCTGGTATCACTCTCCTATGAAACAAAAAACAGCGACGGATTCAGAAACATCTTCCGGAAGAATATTCCCCTGGTCTTCTTTGACAGGGTGCTGGTATGCAATAACTGCGTCAGTGTCATAATAGACAACTACCTGGCAGGATATGAGGCCACCGACCATCTTATCCGGCAGGGGTGCAAAAAGATAGTGCATGTTGCAGGAAGCCTGAACAGGAATGTGTACAATGATCGATACAGGGGTTACAGGCAGGCATTGTCTGACAACTCCCTTCCGTTTGACGAGAAGATGCTCATAGTGACCGATCTGGGTGATG
>JAAZBN010000029.1 GCA_012513795.1 Bacteroidales bacterium
GTAGGGGTTAAAGAATTGCATAAATATGGCTATGAAATACCATTAAATACCCTGTAGGGGTTAAAGAATTGTAGCAAGGTATACCACATTTATTGTAAAGGGCATATGTCATACATAAAACATTAAAATAAAATGCGTATCATTGAGGTCACAAGATTGAAGACAGACAAACATATTCCGCCAATGGCAGAGGTCTCGGCACGGCTTGATGAGCTGGGAGAAGGACACGAGATAGGAACGGTCAACTGGCAGAGTCACACCTACCGCCCGGAGGTCAGATTCAATATCGCCTGGGGAGAACGCGAGATATATATCAAATACTATGTCCGCGAGAACCATGTCAAGGCAGAGAAGAGCCGGACAAACGAGATGGTCTGCGAGGACTCCTGCGTTGAGTTCTTCGTCGCCCCGGAGGATGATGGCATCTATTACAACTTCGAGTTCAACCCTATAGGCACCGCCCTGATGGGCTCGGGCCATGGCCGGCATGACAGCGTACGCACTGACCCCGGGTTGGTTGACGGCATACGCCGCCTTACAACCATGGGCCATGAGCCCTTTGAAGAGATAAGCGGCAAAATAGAGTGGTCGCTCACCGTGGCCATCCCCCTTGAGACATTCTTCCGCCACAGGGTTGAGAACCTGGCAGGAAAGAGCTTCAGGGCTAACTTCTACAAGTGCGGTGACAAACTGAGCAAGCCACATTTCGTTACCTGGAATCCCGTAAAAACGGAAAAGCCCGACTATCACAGGCCAGAATATTTTGGAACTTTGAAATTTGTTTAATCAGACATAACCAAACTCTTCATGATCAAAGGAAATGCAGTAATAGGTCAGTCGGGTGGTCCGACGACAGTCATAAACTCAAGCCTGGCTGGGGTGGTTGACGCGGCCAGGCGTTCGGGAATTATTGCCGGGGTGTATGGAATGAACTACGGTATTGAAGGGTTCATGAACGAATGGCTCATTGATCTCAAGGCGCAGCCGCCCGAGATCATCCACGGTCTTCGTCGCACCCCCTCATCCGCCCTGGGCTCATCAAGACACAAGCTAAAGGATGAGGATTTCCCGAAAATCATGAGTGTGCTGAAGAAGTATGACATACGGTATTTCTTCCTCATAGGCGGCAATGACACCATGGATACAATCAACAGGGTTGAGGCCTATTGCCGGAGTAATGATTATGAGCTCACCGGTGTGGGCATACCCAAGACCGTTGACAATGATCTGTTTGGCACTGACCATACTCCCGGCTTTGCCTCCGCAGCCTGGTCCAACATCCTCAATGTGCTTCAGGCAGGCATGCTGGCCCGTGACATGAAGAAGGTTGACCAGTTTGTTGTCTACCAGACCATTGGACGTGATGCGGGGTGGCTTGCGGCGGCCACAGCGTTGGCCAGGCGTGATGAGGATGACGCTCCCCACCTGATCTATACCCCTGAGCACACCTTCGTGAAGGAAAAATTCCTTGCTGATGTGGACAGGTGCATACGAAGGTACGGCTGGGTGTCGGTTGTGTGCGGTGAGGGCCTCAAATATGATGATGGCACCCCTGTCAGTGCCTCGGTGGTCAAAGACAAGTTCAGCAATACCGAGTTTGGCGCTATGGGAGGAGCCAGCGTAGCCATCAGCCTTCACCGGATGATTACCTCCGAATTTGGCGTCAGGGGAGAGTTCCAGGTACCTGAGTCGCTAATCATGAGCGACTTTGTCAGGGCTGTCCCCCTGGACCTGGAGGAAGCCTACAGGTGTGGCATAGAGGCTGTACGCATGGCCGAGCGGGGCGAATCGGGGTACATGGTAACCATTGAGCGCAGGTCAGATGATCCGTACGAGGCAGCCTATGGCAGTATTCCGCTCAGCGAAGTGGCCATCGCTGCCAGGCCAATGCCGCCTGAGTATTTCAACACTGAGGGTAACTTTGTGTCTGACGCGTTCATCAGGTACATGAAGCCGCTGGCCGGAGAGATACCCGGGTTTGTGAGGTTGAAAAAAATTATGGTGTTAAAGTAAAACGAAGCAAAATGGCAACTGAATTCAACAAGGTGGCATTGTCAGTCAATGCTCATCCCGATGATGCCGAAGCATGGAATGCAGGTGTTCTCAAACTGTTGCACGACAGGGGATACAGGATTGTGATAGCAACCATGACCGGTGGTGATCTGGGTGGCTGCAACATGAGCATGGAGGAGACGGCACGCGTCCGGTATAAAGAGGCTAAAGCTGCCGCCGCTGTCCTTGATGCAGAGTATTACACTCTGGGAGGCATTGACGGCTCCCTCTTTGACAGTCCGGAGATGCGTCTGAAGTTGATATCGCTGATGCGGAAGGTGAGGGCAGGCATTGTATTCACCCACCTGCCCAACGATTATCACCCTGATCACAGGGCCACAGCAGCCATTGTCGAGGCAGCCGCCATGGTAGCATCGCTTGATCCGGTGCCGGTGCCTGAAAAACCGCTGGAGGTAACCCCGCTGCTCTATCACACATCGCCGCTGACGCTCAGTGACCCGCTGGGATCACAGATCACCCCGCCTCATTTCTTCGTTGACGTAACCAGCGTGGTTGAGACCAAGAGAGAGATGCTTGGCAGGCATATATCGCAGCTTGACCTGATGAAGCATATGCATAAGATTGACGATTTCTTCGGGTACGTACTTGAGGGTAACAAAAACTACGGTAAATTAGTGGGGGTGGAATATGCCGAGCCTTACTGGCAGCACCTGGGCGGTGGCTTCCAGAAAGACCCCCAGATACAGCACGACCTGAAAGAATTCATTGTTAAACAATAACATACAAGATCATGAACCTGACTCAGAAGAAATACTCAAAGTTCGCGCTGGTGCGCGAGATGATGGAGACCCCGGGCATTGTCAAGGCATTCCGCCCGGAATCATCAATCCCCTTCATCCCGGCGTTTAAAAATAAGAAGGGCCTCTTTCTTACGGGAGAGGGCAGCAGCCGGCTCTTCCCTGCCAAAAGGGCCATCTTCTCCAATCTCAGGAAGGAGTTCCTGCTGCCGGTGATGACCGAAGGATGCACACAGTCGCTTGAGTATAACCTGAACGACTTTGTGGTCTTCGCCGCCTCCAACTCGGGCCAGACGAAGGAGGTCATCCGCCTCGTTGAGAAGCTGAAGAAGAAGAAACATGACGCCGTTTTCGGTCTGACCGCCAACAAAAACACCAGGCTTGAAGAGATGGCACATGCCGCTCATGTACTCAGGTGCGGCAAGGAGAACGCGGTTGCTGCCACCAAGTCAGTCGTGGAGCAGGCTCTCTTCTACGATTCGCTGCTGCGCAACCTCAGGGGAGAGAAGATGACCGGTCTGCACAAGACTGCCGGCCTGATGGAGGAGGTACTGACCGCAACCATTGACAGGAAGATCATTGACATGGTTCGCAATGCAGACATGATATGGTTCGCCGGTCGCGACAACGGGGTGGCAGCTGAGCTGGCTCTCAAGACCAATGAGATAACCCGCAAGAAATCGGGTTTCCTGGAGGGCACATTCGCCCTGCATGGCATAGAGGAGGTGATGAACAAAAATGAGGTGCTCATCTGGGTTGATCCCTTTGACCATGACCGTGATAAGTTCATGGAATGCATAGTGAAAGGAGTGGGAGTGAATGTCATTGCCATCTCTGATGAGAAGACTGACTTTCCCACCATCGTCATCCCTGAGGGAGGAGATTATGCCGAGTACCTGCAGCTGGCAGCCGGGTGGAACATACTGGTAGAGACCGGCATAACCCTGGGCATTGATCTTGATCACCCTGTCAGGGCAAGGAAGGTGGGCAATGAGTATGTGGCAGCGGGCAAATAGCTGCCACTGTCCGCCGGAGATCAAATTTTTTTCGCCGGTATTTTCTAAAACGTATATTTACGTTTAGTTTAATTGTGTATCAGGGTATGGATAAGGTAAAAACTGTGGTTGGGATAGATATTGGAGGCACCAATACCATTTTTGGCTTCGTTGACCGGTCGGGAAATATCCTGGCAGAGGATCAGATCATGACCGCACATTATGATGAGCCTGAGGTTTATGTTGCCGCACTCTATGAGAAGATAATGATCACGGCCCAGAAGACGGGGAGGGAGCTTGAGATACTCGGGTTCGGCATCGGAGCCCCCATGGGCAACATCAACAAGGGAACCATTGAATACCCTGCTGATATGCCCTGGAAGGGGATCATTCCCCTGGCGGACATCTTTGCGCGTCATACCACGTTGCCGGTCATTGTCACCAACGACGCCAACGCTGCAGCCGTGGGAGAGATGATCTACGGTGGTGCGAAGGGAATGAAGAACTTTGTAGTGATAACCCTGGGTACCGGCCTTGGCAGCGGCTTTGTTGTTGACGGCAAGCTGGTATACGGCCATGACGGCTTTGCAGGCGAGATAGGACACACAGTCATCAGGCCGGGAGCCTCTAACCGCGACTGCGGGTGCGGGCGCAAGGGATGCCTTGAGACATATGTCTCTGCCACGGGGCTCAAGCGCACGGTGCTGAAGATAATGGCAGACAGGCTTGACGACAGTGAATTAAGGAAGCACAGTTTTGAAGAGCTAAATTCGGTGATGATTTATGAGGCGGCGCGAAGAGGTGATCCTGTTGCGCTCGAGGCCTTTGAGCACACCGGTGCGATGCTCGGGTTCAAGCTGGCCGATGTGGTGGCACACACCAACCCGGAGGCGATATTCCTCTTTGGCGGGCTGGCTCTGGCCAAGGAGCTGATCTTTGAGCCGGCGAAGAAGCATATGGAAGAGAACCTGCTTTATATCTATCGTGACAAGGTGAAGCTGCTGCCCTCTGAGCTGAGCACACAGAATGCAGCCGTACTGGGCGCCAGCTCACTGGTATGGTCATCCCTGGAAGCTGACGGAGCATAAACCTGATCTGACGGAATTAAATGAGTAAGTTCAATCTGCCGGAGATGATGAATTATATCATAGGGGCTATTTTTGTGGTGATCGTTTTCTCCATTGCCTATGCCTATCTCAAGCCTCACCGGCTGCATCACGCAAGGCCCCTCTCAACGCTTGCCCTGAAAGGCAGCTACCTGCTCTACCTGATAGTGACACTGGTGGTTATCTATTTGGCCAGCCTGCGGGGTGGCGGGGTAAGCCAGGTGTTTGACGGCGCTGAATTTTTTCTCTTCCTGGTGGCAATATTCGTGCCCACAGCAGGCATCTTCTCAAGAAAAGTGGCACGGTTCAGCGGGAAGAGAGTCAGATACAATAATATATTTACTGTTGTGAACCTGTTGATGGCAGTATTGGTACTGGTTCTTTACAGGTTCTGAAACCATGATAATCAAAAAGACTACATTTGCTCAATAATTGATTAAAACTCCAAAACCATGATCAAGGAAAGATTTATCTCCTACGTAGAGGAGAGTATCAGAAAGAACTGGGACATAGAGGCGCTCTCCAACTACCGGGAGAAGGGTTACACATACAAAGAGATAGCCGGTATTATTGCCAGACAGCACATTGCTTTCAGGGAATATGGCATCAGTGAGGGGGATATGATTGCCCTGCTCGGAAGGAACTCGGCCAGCTGGTGTGCCATGTACCTCGCGGTGGTTACCTATGGAGCGGTGGTGGTGCCAATACTTCCCGACTTCAAGCCTGACGACCTGCATAATATAATCAACCACTCAGACTCAAAGATCCTCTTTGCCGACGACAAGCTGTGGGAGTCACTGAATCCCGAGAAGATGCCGGCGCTGCAGTGCGTCAAGAGTCTTGATACCTTTGAGATGCTCATGAGCCGGTCTGAAAAGATCACTGGGATATACAGGTCCCTTGATGAGAAGTTTGCCGCTCAGTATCCCTCCTTTGGTCCTGCCGACATAAAATTCTCCGATATTGACAATGAAAAGATGGCTGTTCTCAGCTACACCTCCGGCACAACGGGTTTCTCCAAGGGGGTGATGATCCCTCACAGGAGCCTGGCAGCCAACGTGCGGTATGCACAGGAGAACATGCCCCTTGAACCGGGTGATCCCGTTGTCTCATTCCTGCCGCTGGCACATACTTACGGCTGCGCCTTTGAGTTCCTCTTCCCCTTTACCTATGGATGCCATATCACTATCCTGACCAAAACCCCTTCGCCGCAGGTGCTGATACAGGCATTCAAGGAGATAAAGCCACGGCTGATACTCTCGGTGCCGCTGGTAATTGAAAAGGTATACAAGAAGCAGTTGTTGCCGGTAATCAGTAAGCCGGCGATGAAGGTGCTGCTCAAGATCCCCGGCATAAATAAAATACTCTTTAAGAAAGTGCGTGAAAAACTGGAGACAAGCTTCGGTGGCAGGTTCAAGGAGCTGGTGATAGGAGGAGCAGCCTTCAATGCTGATGCCGAGAAGTTTTTCAGGAAAATAGGCATGCGTTATGCTGTAGGTTATGGCATGACGGAGTGCGGACCACTTATCAGCTATGACGGATGGAGAACGGCGCGTCTGGCATCATGCGGTAAAGCCGTGGATACCCTGGAGGTAAAGATAGATTCTCCTGATCCCCTGAAGACTGTGGGTGAGATAATACTCCGTGGCGATAATGTGATGCTCGGATACTACAAGAATGAAAAAGCCACCAAAGAGGTAATTGATGAGAACGGCTGGATGCATACCGGCGACCTCGGGGTCATTGATAAAGATGGGTACATATACATTAAGGGCAGGAGCAAGGACATGCTGCTGGGGCCGTCAGGCAAAAACATCTACCCTGAGGAGATCGAATCAATCATCAACAACTACAAGTACGTGGCAGAGGCAGTAGTCATATCGGAGGACAATAAGCTTATCGGGCTTATTTACCCTGATTATGAGGCTCTCAAGGCTGACGGCATTGGCGATGACAGGATTGCCGATGAGCTTGATACCATACGCAGGGATGTTAATAACAGAGTGCCAGAATACATGGCTGTCACAAAATTCAGGGTCCATCCCGAGGAGTTTGCAAAGACGCCCAAGAAAAGTATTAAGCGCTACCTGTATATGAAGGATTGATATTCAATTTTTTGAGGGGCCCCGAAAGGGCCTCTCCCATAAATATGCGACGGTGAGGAAATATTGTATCATAGTGGCCGGCGGCAGTGGCCGGAGAATGAAATCGGCCCTCCCAAAACAGTTCCTCCTGCTTGAGGGGAGGCCGCTGCTGATGCATACAATAGAGAGGTTCAGCACGTTTGACAGCTCAATAATTATCATCGTGGTGCTGCCCTCGGAGCATCATCAGCTATGGCGCCGGCTCTGCAAGGAGCATGCCTTCGAGGTTAACCACCGGATTGTGGCCGGCGGCGAGGAGCGGTTCCACTCAGTGAAGGCGGGACTGGACGAGGTGGCGCAGGACCTGGCCGGAAGAAGGAACAGGTCTGATGGTGCAGCCGGGGAAGGTGCCATGCATGACAGTACAGTCGGAGAAGGTGCCGGGTATGACAGTGCAGCCGGGAAAGGGAGTAAGGCTGATGGTGCAGCAGCGGGGGGGAGTAAGGCGGATGATCTCCTCATTGCCATCCATGACGGCGTCAGGCCCCTGGTGAGTCATGACACCATCTGGCGATGCTTTGCTGATGCCGAGGAGTTCGGCAATGCTGTGCCTTTCATCGAGCCGGCAGACTCGGTCAGGGTTATTCTGGGCGACGACAGCCGGCCGTGGCAGAGAAATGAGATACGTCTTATCCAGACACCGCAGGTGTTTCGCGGCAGCGTGATAATGAAAGCTTACAGACGTAACTTTAACCCGGCGTTCACTGATGACGCCACCGTGGCGGAAGCAGACGGGATGAAGATACACCTTACTCACGGAAACAGGGAGAACCTGAAAATAACCACACCTGAGGACCTGGCAGTGGCAGCAACACTGTACGGGATGATCAGTCGATGAAACGGTAAAAGATGGATCACGAGAGGCTGCTTGACTATAAAAAACTGGAGATACGCAAGCTCAACAGGGCTGATGATGAAGTCATCACCCTTCTGAAAGAGACAGTGCTCGGGTCCGAGGGAGGCATGCGATATGTCATGCAGAACACTCCGGAGAGAATTGCCACCTATGCTGATCGCCTCTCCTTCCTGGCGCTTTACAAAAGAAGCAGCCTGAAAGGGGTGATCGGCCTCTGCCGCAGGATCATCTCCAACAGGGGAGAAAAGTGTGATGCAACATACCTGAGATATCTTGCCGTGCAGAGTGCCTTCCAGGTGGAAAAGGCTCCCGGCAGAAGGAGCGGGAGGCTCACTGCGGTGGCTGACAGCTTCAAGGAAAAGATCATCGGACTGATAAGGGAACCACAGCAGACGGCGGCAAATGACCAGAACGGCGACCGGCCTCACGTGATGTACGCTTACGTGGAGAGTCGCAATGAGAGATCCAGGAACATGGTAAACCAGGCGGGATATGAATATATCCGCTCATTTCTTACAGTGGCATTCAGCAGGTTCAATCCTCACACCAATCCGTCGGTAACATGCCTCGGGCCGGAAGAGGAGCCCGCCATGGCGAAGCTGCTGGAGGAGTTTTACAGCGGTTACTGCTTTTACACAGATGAGTTCTCATTCCATGATCACAGGTACTATGTGCTTCGCCGTAACGGCGAGATCATGGCAGGCGTGGGAGCCATACCCGCACAGTACAGGGTGGTGAACGTGCCGGGATTATGGGGCTGGCTGATGATGAAGGTACTGCCCCGCACGCCTCTCTTCAGGCGCCTCTTCCGGCCCGAGGCCTTCAGGTACGTCATTCTCAATGCTATCTACTGCCGCGAGGGTAGTGAGGACCTGTTGCCCGACCTGTTCGATGCCGTCTGCGCCGAAGAGGGATACCATACCGCACTGACATGGCTTGACGACCACTCACGACTCTACGAGACACTCCGGACAAACAGGAGAATGGGTGCCCTTAACCGCATGCTCAATGCCAAACCCGGATTGGTCTATGCACTATTCTCGGGCCTCGCCGCCGAAGAGACTGAAAAGTTCTATGACTCCCCGGCGTATATTTCGGGATTTGATTTTTCATAGATGCCATGGTGGCGGGGAGTTAAGCCGGGTGGTCGGCGTGATAATACGCAACTAACAATAAGACAATATATTATGACACTAAGGGTCAGACATTTATCGCGGATATCCCTTGCTTCACTGTTGCTCTCATGCCTCTCACTGGCAATTATTGCCCAGCCGAAGCAGGACGACCGGATGAAGTGGTTCGCGGATGCGAAACTGGGCATATTCATCCACTGGGGTATATATGCTGTCAACGGTATCGATGAATCCTGGGCGTTCTACAATGAACTGATAAGCTATGATGATTACATGAAGCAGCTCGAAGGATTCACCGCCTCGTCATATGACCCTGATGCCTGGGTGAAATTAATAAAAGAGAGCGGCGCCCGCTATGCCGTGATGACCTCCAAGCACCATGACGGTGTGGCGCTGTGGGATACCAGAATGAGCAGGCTTAATACAACTGACTCTACTCCTGCCGGACGCGATCTCCTGAAGCCGTTTGTCAAATCGCTGCGACACTCGGGCCTGAAGGTGGGACTCTATTACTCGTTGCTCGACTGGTCACATCCTGATTATCCTAACCTGACACGCAACATCAAAAGATATACGGATGACCCGGAACGGTGGGAGCGGTTCATGCAGTTCAACCTGGGCCAGATGACCGAGCTGGAGAAAAGGTTCAGTCCTGACCTGTGGTGGTTCGACGGCGACTGGGAGCAGAGAGCCGAAAAATGGCGCGCCGGCGAGATAAGAGAGATGATCCTTGACTGGAATCCTTCTGCAATAATCAACTCCAGGCTGGCTGGTTATGGCGATTACGGCACACCCGAGCAGGGGCTGCCCACACACCGTCCCGCTGATAAATACTGGGAGCTGTGCATGACCATCAACGACTCCTGGGGCTACCAGGGCAATGACAGGAACTACAAGAGCCCGTCACAGGTCATCAGGATCTTCGCGGAGTGCATCGGCATGGGCGGGAACCTGCTTCTTGACATCGGTCCCATGGCTGACGGATCCATCCCACCCGAACAGGCTGAGGTGCTGAAGGAGATGGGACGATGGACATCCAAACACCGGCAGGCAATTTATGGTACTGTGGCGGGACTGCCTGACGGTCATTTTGCAGGACCCTCCACCATGAGCGCTGACAGTACCATGCTCTACCTCTTCTTCCCGGGTGACGGCGGCGGCGAGCTGATGCTTGAGGGAGTGAAGACCAGCATCAATAAGGCCTTCGTGGTGGGCAACGGAACCAACCTCGAGGTCAGGGAATACCTGAGGCCCTACTGGAGCAGTCATGCCGGGGTATATTTCATCAAAGTGCCCGAAGAGGTACTTGATGAAAAGATGACGGTGATAGGGGTGGCCCTTGATGGCAAACTTGCAACAGAATAACTGATTATAAATGATGAGAATAATTCAATTGGCAGGGGGCCGGGTTATTCTGGCCGGAAGAGGCGTGTCTTATCCCGGGGAAAGTTTCTCTTCTGACGTGTCAGGCATGCAATTTACCCGGTACGGGAAGTGCAGAGGCCGGGGGGTATTGACAGCTTTACTCCTGGCCGCAGCAATGGCTGTTCCTTTATCGGCACAGGACCATGATGAGAGGTATGTTCCAGAGACTGATACTCTTGTATTACAGAAGCTTGAGGAGTGGCAGGACATGAAATTCGGGCTGCTGATGCACTGGGGTCCCTACAGCCAGTGGGGAATAGTTGAATCATGGTCCATCTGCGCCGAAGATGAGGATTGGTGCCGCCGCCCCAACCCGGATTATATCGAATACAAGGAGCAGTATGAGGCGCTGAAGCTGAGCTTCAATCCCATCGGGTTCAAACCGGAGAAATGGGCTGCCGCCGCCGCTGATGCCGGGATGAGGTATGTTGTATTTACCACGAAGCACCACGACGGCTTTTCGATGTTTGACACGAAGCTGACCGATTACAGGATCACTGACCCCGGATGCCCCTTCAGTGTCAATCCCCGGGCCAACGTCACGAAAGAGATTTTCAAGGCTTTCCGTGAACAGGGATTATGGACCGGGGCATATTTCTCCAAGCCCGACTGGCACAGCGAATATTACTGGTGGTCCAATTTTGCCACTCCTGACCGCAATGTCAACTACAGCATACCAGATTACCCGGAACGATGGGAGCAGTTCGTGCAGTTTACCCATGGCCAGATCATGGAGCTGCTCGGAGGCGACTATGGCCGGGTAGATATCCTCTGGCTTGACGGCGGATGGGTCAGGAAGATGTCTGACGAGGAGGTGCAGTCAAGTCGCTCTGCGCAGGGAAACAAGTACGTCAGGGTACAGAGCCAGGATATACGCATGGATGAGCTGGTGGCAAAAGCCAGGGAGAAGCAGCCAGGACTGATAGTGGTTGACAGGGCCGTGTACGGGAAGAATCAGAATTACCTTACTCCTGAGAACAGGGTACCGGAGAAGGCGCTGCCATACCCGTGGGAGTCGTGCATCATTGCCGGCGGCGGATGGGCATGGGTGCCGGACCCAAAGTTCATGTCGCCGCGCGAGGCAGTGCACCTGCTGGTTGACATCGTGGCCAAGGGCGGTAACCTGCTGCTGAACATAGGCCCTGCCCCTGACGGCACATGGCCCGGAGAGGCATACACCCTGCTTGAGGAGACAGGGCGGTGGATGAAAACCAATGGCGAGGCCATCTACGGTACCAGGGCCCTCGCTCCGCACAAGGAGGGAAAGACCTGCATCACCAGGAAGGGCGATGACAGATGGTACCTTTATTACCTGGCCGACGAGGGCGAGCAGATGCCTTCCTATCTTACCATGAACGGACTGACACTGCCGCCGGGGGCGAAGGTGAGGGCTGTGGGCAGCGGCGCAGCATGCAGATGGAAAAACGGAAGAGGGTCATTCACAGTTACTCTGCCACAACAGTTGAGGACCAACCCGCCATCAGACTACGTGTGGGTATTCAGGATTGACATGTGATACCGGTTGCCCGGGATCTGAGATTGCCGGGGTATAGGTATGATTATCAGGATCCTGGTATGTGGCAGGTTGCCGGAGGGCTAAGATCACCCGGCAGGATGCACCCCCTTAAAACGCGCCACACAGACCTCGTTAAAAGTGATCTGTGTGGCCTGACAGGGAAATGGGGGGAAGAACCACCTGTCATCTTTTTCAATTAAACCCTATTCTGCCATCAATTGAAACAGGTATAAATATTGTATAAATTTTACTCTGAGCAAGGCGAAAATGCCACGATTGTATGAATCAGGCTGCCTAAAGTATGAACAAACCGTTTTTGTGGATTATGTCAAAATATGTTAAATATTTTAGTTATCCGGAAGGTGGCTTTTCATATAATCCATCAGGATTTTAACCTTGTCACGGGCGATCTCGCACCGATACTCCTTATCCCCTTTGATGAAAACGCAGGCCATTTGCTTCATGTCAATCCTTGCCAGGTATACAGTGTTGATAATACAAGACCTGCCTGTTCTGAAGAATTGTTTTCCCAGATGCATCTCTACATTGCCAATGAGGGCAGTCACCGTCTCAACCCTTCCTGATATGAAATGAAAGTTTGAATAGTTGCCGTCAGCAGTGATGAACACCACCTCATCGGTATCAATGAATGTCACTCCGGTCACTCCGCGGAAGATGAGTATCCTTTCATTGTTGTAAACCGGCTGATGACTCCCGTGTCCCGTTTTGTCACCGTTGCTATGGTTATTGTACCGTTCCAGTGTCGCCTTCAGGCGGTCAGGATCAATGGGTTTCAGCAGGTAATCAAAGGCGGCATAGTCAAAAGCCTTTATGGCATATTCATCGTGAGCGGTGGTAAAGACTATATACGGCCTGGTCAGATCAATGGTGTTCAGCTCGTTCAATATCTCGAATCCTGACATGCCAGGCATCCTGATATCCAGAAACAGCATGTCCGGTTCATGCATGAGTATGAGCTCCACAGCTTCCGCGGGGTCTGTGGTTGAGGCCGCTACGGTTGCGAGCCCTGTAGCCTCAAGCAGTCCTGACAGAAGATCAAGCGCTTCAGGCTCGTCTTCAACTATCATGGCTCTGATCTTCTGATGATCCATATTCTGTTTTTATTGTTGATTACTTTATTCAGCAGTGATATTTATTGAGTAGTTATGAGGCAGAAAAACCCTCACCTCTGTCCCGGAGGGTTTTCCTTTGTTAAACAGATCGGTCAGTGTGAAAGTGATTTTCTCCTTGTTGGTCCTGTTGATGGCCTCCACTATGCCGGCAATGTTTTTCAGTCCCGTCCCTGCTCCGCTGGTACCCATTTCGGCGGCGGCTGCTCTGCCTATGCCGTTATCACGGATAGTGACCTCAATTCCTTCATTGAGATTCCTGAGGATTATCTCCATGGTACCATGGCCCTGCTTGTTTTCAAGGCCATGCTTTATTGCGTTTTCCGCGAACGACTGAATGATCATCTTTGGCACCGGGGTTTCCAGGTTCACATCCGGTGAGACATCTATGCTGTATTCAATTCTTCTACCGAACCTAAGCTTCTGCAGCTCGCAGTAGCGGGTAACAAACTCCAGCTCCTGCTGCAGGGGCCTGAAGAGGACACCACTGTCACTGATGATGGAGCGCAGCAGGTTCGACAGCTTGATGAAGTAATTGTAGGCTTTCTCCTTTTCGCCCTTCATTATCAGTGACCCGACAGAGGTGACGGCATTAAATGTAAAGTGAGGATCAAACTGCCTGATCACTGAGTTGAGCTGCAGCCTGTACGTCTCTGCCTGCTGCCTGGCGGCCTCTACCCTTCGCTCCAGAACGCTCTTGCGGATCTGCCATGAGAGGAACACTATCAGTGCCAGCCCGAGGATTGACAACAGTAAGATTGCCGGCACACTCTGGAAGAATGTGGGCACAACGGTAATACTCATCCTGTCGGGGTCTTTCGCTATCACACCGTCAGAGTTGACGGCCCTTACCTCAAATGTATAGTTTCCTGGCGGAAGGTCATTGAAAACCACGCTTCGCTCTGCGGTATTCATTGACCATAAATCATTGAGACCCGCCATCCGGTACTGGTATGTTACATTATCAGGATTCCTGGTGGAGATGCCGGTATAATTGATGCGGACATTGTTTCTTCTGCCTCTGATCCGGAGTGAACTGTTGGTGTCATAAAAGAGAGAGGTGTCAATCGCTGTTATCCATTCTGCCGTATCACCGGGGATCTCTGCCCGGGTGATGTGGGTCATCGGAGGGCAGGTGTTGGGGCTGAATTTATCCGGATCAAACCGGATCAGCCTGTCAGCAGTAAGTATCCACCAGTGGCCATCGACATCCCTGACGATGCCGTTGTCCTGGCAGTCGTTCCCCGCAAAGCCGCGACTACGGTCTATTATCGTGTAAAAATCATCCCGTCCCGAATAGTATTTGTTCAGGTCAATGATGCAGATATCCATCATCCTTCCCACTATCAGCCTGTGATCACCCATGTCACGTATCACATTGGCAGGGAGGTTGACCTCTTCGGGCAGAGCCCTGTTGAATACAGGTTCATCAGGGTTGCATATATAAAGACCTTCAGACCCGGCGCTCCATATATTTCCCATATAGTCGCACAGGATGCCCCAGACTGATTCGGCTGAAGCGGGACCTGACAGGAACGGGACGAAAGTTTTACCGTCAAAGAAGACCACCCCGTAATGTCCGGCGAGCCAATAATTGCCATCATGGTCACGTGCAATGCCTTCCACTATTCCAAGACCGGGCCAGGACATCTCTTTGTATTTTGTTATCTTTTTGTCCTTTATGTGGTAAAGGCCCTTGTCAGTGCCCACCATCACACTGTGGTCAACCGGGTCTTCATAGATAATGCATACCTGGAAGGTTACGGTATCTATTGCCGGTCGTCTGAACTTTTTACCGTCCCAGATGAGGACTCCCTCAATAGTTGAAAACCATACCTCTCCGTTGCTAAGGGTGGTGCTTCCCCTGAAGAAAGCCACAGGGTGGTCAAACAGTTTCTCGTATTCATTTATTTCAGTAAATGTTTCACCGTCAAAGTATCTCAGCTCGCCGTCTACTGATCCGGTCCAGAGGCCTCCGGCAGGGTCAGCCGCCACGGCCCATGTCTCATCCGGGAGTCCGTTATCGCGGTCATATTCAATGAATGCTTCCGATATGAGCCTGAAGATGCTTGTCTCGGTGCCGGCCCATACGGTTCCCTCCCTGTCCTTATAGTAAAAAGCAAGGCCGCCTCCTTCCCAGCGGAGAGATTCAGCCTCGGGAATAATGTAGTCAAGTTGTTTTCGAAAATAAGGCACATTATTGACGATTTTTATCTCTTCCACGGGACCATCATGGGCTTTTCTAAGGACTTTGCGGGCGTAGGCAAATGCTTCATTGGTACTATTAAGAAGATAAAGTGTGGTATCGGCGAGATTGGCTGCAGCAGGTTTCAGTTGTCTGTTCTGTAATGCCGGATGTTGTTGCTCATAATTACTGTACTTGCCGTTCTCAAAATAGAGGATTATCTGTTTTCCTGCGTCAATTGCTGCGCCGAGGAAGAATGTCGACGTGTCAAAACCCGGACAAGCCGCTCCTATCTGCTTTACTCTGAGGGTGTCGGGGACTTTATAGCTTATGAATTTTTTTCCGTTGAAACGTGCCAGGCCGTTGAGAGTCACCGCCCAGATAGTACCCCTCTTATCTTCAATAACTTTACTGACAAGGTTTGACGGAAGGCCATCCTTGCGCAGGTATGATATGAAGGTGGTGCCGTCAAAGCGTGCCAGGCCGTTTCTGGTGGGTATCCACAGGTATCCCCGGCTGTCCTGCATCACCGAGGTTGATTGTGTCTGGGGCAGCCCGTCGTCAGAGGTATATTCTCTGTAAGGGTATGTTTGTGCATGGAGGGAGAGGCCTGTTGCTGCAATGGTCAGTGTCATCATGAAAATCCGACGCATCACCCTCTGTGCTTTCATTTTCAGCTTCATTATCAGCGTTCAGTGCATAAATATACCTCTTTCATAGCTATTACAAAACAGACATTGCCGGGATTGTCCGCAGGACAGTAGGAATTGTCGATTTGCGATGTGCGATTGTAGATTTTGGCCGAAGGCGGGGGGATTGGTATAGGCGGAGGGATGGCCGTAGGCCATCAAGAATTGTGGATTTTGGCAGCATCCGGGGGGATGGCCGTAGGCTATCAGGAATTGTGGAATTGCGATGTGCAATTGTGGATTTTGGCAGCATCCGGGGGGATGGCCGTAGGCCATCAAGAATTGTAGATAGGAAGA
>JAAZBN010000240.1 GCA_012513795.1 Bacteroidales bacterium
CATCACCCAGATCGGTCACTATGAGCATCTTCTCGTCAAACGGAAGGGAGTTGTCAGACAATGCCTGCCTGTAACCCCTGTATCGATCATTGTACACATTCCTGTTCAGGCTTCCTGCAACATGCACGATTTTTCTGCAACCCTGGTCAACCAGGTGTTGTGTGGCCTCATATCCTGCCCTGTAGTTGTCAATTACGACACTGACGCAGTTGCCGCAATCAAACACCCTGTCAAAGAAGACCAGGGGTATGTCCTTTCGCAGAATGTTGGCAAAAGCATCCTTTGTCTTTGTTTCATAGGACAGGGAGACGAGCAGACCGTCAACGCGGCTGTTGAACAGTGCCTGTATATTGGCTTCCTCTAGGGCGGCAGATTCCTCACTCTGACTGATAAGCAGCTGGTAGCCGGAGTTGTTTGCAACCTTTTCCATTCCAGAGATTACAGTGGACATGAAATGGCTGTCAATCCTTGGAATTATTACCCCGAGGGTCCTCGTGCGCTTCTGTCTGAGGTTTGCTGCAAACTTATTATGCTGGTAGCCCATCTCCTGGGCTGTATGCATTATCTTTTTCCTCAGTTCCTTCCTTACCTGGGGACTGTTGTTGAGGCCGCGCGAGACCGTTGAAGCAGAGATATTCAAAGCCCTGGAGATGTCATAGATTGTGACCTCGCCTTTTTTCTTCATTCCGGTCATAATTCTTCAAAATAAGTAAGAAAACCGCTATTTTTGAAATTTTTGAACTATTTTTTTGCAATCGGTTGCGGATTTAAATTTAACTGACTGTTTATGCAACCGGAAACAATAAAATCATCTGTTAAAGAGAAGATTGGCTACAGTTCCGGTGACAGTGCAATTGCCTTGCTGTTCCTTGCAGGCCGGTTGGCAGGAGCTGTTGCCGGCCCGGTTATACCTGTTCCTTTCAGGAATGTTTTTCTTTGAGTCTTTTATAAACATCATCAAGCGTTCCGCTAAACGGGCCGGGAGTCTCCATTTTGATTGATACAAGAGCAGCAGCAAACTTCAACGACTCCCGGACCTCGTGATCCAGTCTGTGTGAGAGGTAAGCGGCAAATGTTGTATCGCCCCTGCCGGTTCTGCCGGCTACACTGTTGTTGGAGAATTTTTCATAATAGGTTTCCCCTTTGACTCTCGCAAGCACCCCTTCGGAATGCGTAATCAAAACTTCCGGACAGCCCCATGATTCAACGATTATTGCAGCTTTTTCAAGATCATCCGTACCGGTAAGAAGTTTGGCTTCCACAACATCCAGTTTCAGTTTGTCCATCATTGCAGCAATTTCCTTCTTGTCCGCCACATCGCTGAACTCGTGGTTTTTTGTCACGGGATTGATATGGCGAACAAAGCTCTGCATATCAACTGACAGGCTTGGGAAATTTCTGGCTTTCATTTCCTTCATGAGTGGCATGTCAAACTCGGTATCCGAAATTCCCGCCAGGTGAACACATGTGGAATCCAATTCGGGAATTTCCTTAATGTCGATTATCCCGGCCGATTTGATAAGGGTCATTTCACGTTCATCGACATTTGCGGAAAAGTGTACAACCCTGTTATACGAAGTTTCTGCGCTGGGAATGAGATAACAATCGATGCCCAGATCTTTCATGGGCTGAAGGATCTCCTCGTCCTTCCTGGCCATTTTAGCAACTACGGCAACCTTCCTGCCAACTCTTGCGGCAACCATGGCTCCGCATAAAACAGCGCTTCCCGGAGCTACACGTGGCGTTCCACCGAACGGAACGATCTCATCATAGCACATGTGCCCGACAAATGTGATATCATATTTTTTAGTCATACCAACCGACTTCTGATTTTTTGTCAATGAATTAATTTGTGCTTATTTACTTTATTCTTCCGAGTCACTCAGCAACCAGGGATAGAAAGGCATCAGGTCTTCCGGCCCGATTGTCATGGTCTTGTTTTTCGCCTGCAGATCCTTGATGTGATTCATCACCAGGTGTGACCATACGGCTCCGGGCCGGGGATATGCTGCCACAATATAATGCGGACAGGGTTCTTTCTCACCGGCTTCAAGTTCCAGCTCTGCCCGGAGATTATCCGGAGTTGTCAGGGTATTTGCATACTTAAATACTACGCGATCCATATGTTTGTATACCTCCTTGCTTTCCTCGACCATACCGTAATAATCCAGCAACTGGGCAAAAACATAATTCGTTGTGGTATACACATCCTGCCCCTGTTCAGATTCAACCGGCTCTCCATCCTTTGTTTTGCACATGGCCCATCCCATATACGAGCGGTTTGTGTCATAAACAGCTTTGAGAATCTTTTTAACCCGTTCTTCCGGAATTGCGGGAGGCTCTCCAATGGCTGTCAGGTACCATAAAGCGTCAAGCTGATTGGTCCATACATCCGTATTCGTATTTCCTGTTTCAGGATCAAAGCAGGTAACGTAATATTCGAGTTTCTCACCTTTTTTATTTACATCCTCGCGCCATAATTTCTCAAAACTGTTCCATGCTTTGTCATACTTTCCCCGGATGTATTCCTCATCGCCCTTTTCGCCAAGCATTTGGGCCATTTTGATCAATGCCTGGCATCCGCCCAGGAATTGGGTTGCATCATACGCATCAGCGCCGAAAAGCACAAGGTTATCAAAAGTATTTTTAACATCGTCCGGATGACCTTCGGGGATCCCGTCGTTGTCAAAATCAAGTTTCAGCAACGAATCCAGTCCGAACTTCATCGTTTCCCAGTTCGATCTGAGGAATTCCATATCCCCTGTGAATTTTACATTACGTAACACACGCATCATCAGTTTGGGATACAGATCGACCCAGTAATTATTATTGTACCATGCGTAATCACTCACGTTGCGAAGTGGATGACCCTTGGGCATTGCACCGACATCATGGGCGACACTGCCTTTGGTCTTGAAATCATCGCGGATCTGCCTTAGTGATACACCTTCGTATTCCTCACGATGTTCATTAAAATGCATCTGTGCCTGCACAAAAGAAGCGTGGTGATGATACCATCGCGGTGTCGGATCTACCGCCAGGATGGAATTGATAAATGCCTGGCACAGGTCTTTTTCGACCTTTGGGAAAAGCATCAGCAATACCATCGAATACCAATCCACATCCGAAGGATCGATATACGCATAATCAAAACATTCCAGGAACCGGGCCCTCTCACCTTTTTCATCATCTACCCAGACGATAGCGTTGGACAACGGAAAATGAAGTTCATTCAGCATCAACCTTGTCAGACGCAATGCTCCTTCACGGTCTTCCTTGTAGGAAGAAGTTGAATAGATCAGATCGAAGATCCGTTTCTGGATTGTAACGGTCCGTTTCCACCATTGCGGGTAACTGGTCAATGCAATTTTTACCAGGTCCAGGATTCGTGTCTCACCATTCGAAAAGCTTTTTACATATTTTCTCTCAAAAGTTGTTCCGTCAATATAATCCTGTACGGGAAAATCAAGAGCCACAGCGAAAGGAACAGTCTTTGATTCAAATGGTCCCAGGCTAAACGTCAGACTGACAGCTGCTCCATAATCACTGCGGATAACCGGCTGCCGTTTTTCATAAAAGCTGCCATCGCTGCTCAGCAGAAGATCACCGGAGTATTTATTGAGGCAGAAATAGGGTTGGGTATCCACGGCAACGCCGGGAACGTCTGTAACTGCTATCGCCATCCTGTTCTGGCTTTCATTGCTGCCCATAATTATACCACGGATACCTTCCAGACGGAACTCTTCATGTTTCTGTTCTTTTACTGCAGCAGTAGCTACAAAAACACTGTCCTGATCAGTGGGTTTGAGCTCCTTTTCCTGGAGATTGACCAGCGATGGTCTTGGTATTACGATTGTGACCTGCTGATCGTATCCTGTAACATTTTCAACCACATATTCTTCAACACCGAGTGGCATCAATGTCTGTTCCCCGCCGGAAAGCAAAGGAGAAATCAGTCTCCTGATGACCTTCACATTTTCAAATTTATAGGCAATCTCCAGTGAGGGAGTTGCAATTGTCAATGCGATGTTCTCTTTTTCAACCGGAGCAGGATAATAATTTTTAACTGCCGGGATATCATCGGGGAGTTCAGTTTCACCCGGTAATTTCTGCGTCAGCATTGTACAATCATCACCTATACGAATATAGGGCGCCGAGCCGAATTGAACCGCTTTCTGATTCAAAAGGATAAGACGACCGGCTTCGTTAAACCGGTTATATAAACCGTATGGTGAAATACCGATCGAACAGGTAGGTGCGCCTTGCAATGCCACAGTATGCGGAAACTGAAGACATTTGGACATTCCCTGGAAATGCACTGACATAAAATTCTCTTCATAAATTTTTGCGATTTCAGTGCCATCAATTGTGTAGATATCCTGAATGTTGAAGGATGCTGATTTTGTCATTTTATTCTCGCTTAGTGTTCGTAATCATAAACATAAATGGAGGGCAATTTGCAGGCGCCATCACCCTTTGGATTAATCTGAACGCCAGTGTTGAATTTTAGAATCCTCACCGGCGCTCAGCATATCAGTTTAATCTTTTTGCCCTAAAGGACCTAGCACTTCCCTCCCCATACATTCCCGGGTTTTTTCTCCTGTGATTTCCTGGGAGCGGGATCTGGTTCTTCCGGCAGATTCTGTTCAGCACTCAGATCGATCGGCATCTTAGTCGTAGGATAAGGCTTGATTGCTCCGAAAAGGAGATCAGCAGATGCTCTGATTGAATCGGGTGTGCCGGAAAAATTACATACGACAGCATCGGCTACCGTAGTTGTTCCCTTCCTGTACGGGAAGTTGGTAACGACAACCACCGTATGGCCTGCGGCCTTCAGCGCCCTGGCCAGATGGGTATTGTTGCCGCGCTTTTCAATACGTGCGTAGTAGTTGGTCATGACCACCAGGTCAGCTTCTTTTGCAAGTCGCAGTGCTTCTTCGATGTCTTCCTCTTCAGCATGGAACGGGGCATCGTCGAGAATCAGGTTAGTGGAATGCTTGACCATTTGCTCGCAGAACATGTGGGCATGACTGTACAAATCCTTTCCGAGGAATTCATAGGGGATTGTTTGCTCGATCACCAGGATTTTCTTGTCTTTACTCAGGGGCAGCAGCTTTTTATCATCGCGGACTACCAGCAGGGCTTTGTGCGCAACTTCCCGGGAAAAGTCCCTGTTTTCCTTGCTTCTGACAATTTTGGTGGTCTCCTTCGGATCCATCTTACCGGCTTTTTCGAACAGACCCTGATCATATTTCCTGCAGAGCAGACGGCGGACAGCATCGTTCACGCGCTCTTCAGGTAAAGTTCCGTTCTCAACGGCACTCTTGATGCCAAACAGACACTGTGAGCGGGATTCGTCGTCAGCTTTGAGCAGGATAGTGTCAACACCCGCTTTGATGGCCATGGCACATGCGAGCGGGAGTGGCCATTTTTTAAGGATTGCAGCCATACCGATTGCATCGGATACTATGATTCCGTCAAATCCCATTTCACCTCTCAGCAGATCGGTGAGGATCTTTTTCGAAAGGGTTGCCGGGTACTCTTCATCGTAAGCCGGGAAAATGGTATGTGCTGTCATAAGAGCCGATGCTCCGGCATCGACACCTGCCTGAAATGCAGCCAGCTCAACATCCTGCATGCGCTTCTTATCGCCGCGGCACACATCGAGCACATCATGAGCGTCAGTTGCCGAATCACCACGGCCGGCAAAGTGTTTGATTGTCGCAGTGATACCTGCATCCTCATATCCGCGGACAGTAGCATCGATGAATTTTGAGATAACGCTTACATTATCACCAAATGACCGGACACCAATCTCAGGATTCAGCGGATTGATATTTACGTCACATACCGGATGATAGAACTGGGTTACGCCAATTGCAGCCATCTGACGGCCCATCAGATTTGCTATTTTGTAGGCAAGATCCACATCCCCGATGGCTGTAATACCCATCGGAGGAATAAACTGAAGAACACCACCGGCAGTATAATCGTTCTTGAAATCACCTTCCATATCAATTGTAACGTGCAGAGGAATTCCCGAAGGCCGGTTCATGGCAATTTTCTGCATATTGTTTAGCGCTTCTGTGAGTTCTTCAGGCGTTACGCTTATGCCAAAGGCGCGGGAATTGAACCATGTGTGCGCAATGTCGAAATAATCATCGGGCTTTTTGAAATTCGGATCAACCTGTGAGCGTCCCCAATACAGATTTTTACATGTTTCAAGAGCATATGGTTCCAGGCAGATGCCGCCTGCATGCAGTTTGGTAATTTGTTCGATCCCAGATGGTGTGGGGATAGCTCCTCTCCAGGTGAAGGTCAGCAGCTGGCCGCATTTTTCCAGCAGGCTCATTTTCGCGATTTTCGCTGCAACAAAATCATCTCTTTCCTTTGACATTGTGTTTCTCTTTATAGTTTATTTTCTTTTTTATTAGTCACGGTCTCCGGATGCGATCCGGATAAGCTTCTTTATCTTTTTTTCTTATATTTTTTTGCCATCATGATCATATCTGCAACCACGCTTTTGGGCTGGTTATTACGGTCGAAAAGCACAGGATAATCCTTTCTGCCGCGGATCGGGAAATTGTTCAGCCATGAGGTGGAGTCGTTCAATGCCCACAGTGTGACGCGATCAACCACATCATTGTGTTTCAGAAAGAGTTCGAACATATCAAGTACGCGTTTGTTCCATTCCTGTTGAACTGAGTCGGGCACACCTTCACGATAAGGATCCATTTCCTTTGAATAGGTAAAGCGGGTAGAAATGTTTGCGCCGGAATACGGACTTGGAAGAATGGAAATATCCCATTCAGTAATATGAACTTTCACACCGGCAGCTTTGAGTTTCATTAAGCTGGTCTCTGTTGCTTCAAGTGTAGGATCATCCATGTGCATGTGTCCCTGGGAACCAACCGCATCAATTCTGCATCCTGCCGCTTTGAGTTCTTTTACAAGTTCCACGATTGCATCGCATTTTGCCGGCGTTTCTACATTATAATCGTTGTAGTACAATTCCGTATCCGGGTCGGCTTCATGGGCAAACTGAAAAGCATATTTGATGAAGTCCTTGCCCAGTATCCGGTAGAATTTGCTGTTGCGGTATGAGCCGTCGTCTTCAAAGGCCTCGTTTACAACGTCCCAGCCTTTAACACGGCCTTTATAGCGACCCACAACTGTATAAATGTGTTGACGCATACGTTCCTTGAGAACTTCCGGGGATACATCCTTACCTTCTTCATCTACAAAGAACCACCTCCCTATCTGGGAATGCCACATAAGGCAATGCCCTATTACAGCCTGTTTGTTTTTTTCTCCAAATGCCACAAATTTGTCTGCATCTTCCCAATTGTATTTGTCTTCCTGCGGATGAATCGGCTGTGGTTTCATGCAGTTTTCGGCGACAATGGAATTGAACTCCCTTGCAATCAATTCTGATTCTATGGGGTTATTGCCGTTAACCTGTTGCATGTTAACAGCTACTCCAAAAAGGAATTTGCCTTTGGTAGCCTTGGCTATTGTCTTTTGCGCCATAGCGTATATGTTTGACATAAAAATAATGGCAATTATTGCAGTAATAGTCTTGATTTTCATTATAATCTATTTGTTTAATTATAATCGGTTATGCAACTACCTGTCCCCTGCGGGCATGCAGTTCTGACTCAATTTTTACCTCCATTTTTTTATCAATAACATAGAAGAACAATAATCCGACTCCGATAAGGAATGGGATGGACGGATACACACTGACAAGCATTTTTGCTCCTGTAGCGACAGTTTCAGGCTGAATAATTTCTGCCCCGGCAACTGTACCTTCTATAGGGATATACCCATACAGACCGAGGATCCATGCAACAAGGGCGCCTCCTATTGAAAGCCCTGCCTTAAGGCCTACCATCATTGCAGAAAATATTATGGCCGTTGCCCTGCGGTTTGTTTTCCATTCTGAATAGTCAGCAACATCAGCAATCATGGCCCAAAGAATGGGGATGGTAATCCCATAAGTAAATCCATGCAGAATCTGCGATGTGAACATTAAGATTACACTCTCGGGTTTGAAAAATATAAAGATCAGAACAAAAATGGCAGCAGCAAGTAAACCATACTTATAAACATCACGTTTACCGTATTTATCTGCGAGCTTCTTAGATAATGATATTCCGACAATCATAAAGATTATCCCTCCTGCATTAAATAAACCAAAGCCTGCAGAAACCGGGTCCGATCCAAAGAAATTGATACCTATACCTGACAGACCGGTAATAATCGGGTGAATAAATCTGGTAAGGGCAGCTTCATCTACGTAATTATTAAAATAATACACATAGGCGCCTCCTTTCATCGCAAGAGTGACGAACACCAATATGGTTAAGACAAGCATTATAAGCCATGGTCTGTTCTTCGAAAGATCAGAAAGGTCATCCTTAACTGATGATTGTTGTTCCACATCCGGAACGATACGCTCTCTGGTTGAAAGAAATGATATAATTAACATTACAGTGCCAATGACTGACATCCAGGTCATAACTGATTCAATCCCGGCGGCTTTATCTCCATGGCCTACATATTCAATAATCGGCAGCATGAACACCTGTACAAAGAACTGTGCAAACATCACAGCAACGAAACGATACGATGAGATACTGTTTCTTTCTCCCATATCACCGGTTATGACACCGCTCAGTGCTGCATACGGAAGATTGCTGGAAGCATACATCAACAACAACAGAGTATAGGTTGTAGTTGCATAGATTAACTTCCCCTTGTATGAAAAGTCCGGCGTTGAAAAGGCCAGTATGGCAATAACGCCAAGAGGAATAGCAGTGAATAATATCCAGGGCCGGAATTTGCCCCATCTCGAATTGGTTCTGTCAGCCAATATGCCAATCAGCGGATTAAACCCAAATGCGGCAACCAGGCCGACAATCAGCATTACTATCGAGGCATCGGTGCTTTTCAGCCCATAAATGTCCGTATAGAAATAAGCTAAATAAGTAATCAGTGTTTGGAAAACCAGGTTCGCAGCAAAGTCTCCCAGACTATACCCTATTTTTTCGAACACTGAGATTTTTTGAGAAGTTAGGCTCATGCTTTTTTATTATTAGTTGGAGATTTACATACACCTGTTAATCAACCCCATTCCACGGAACCAGTTGATCCCATTGAAGGCGGTCCAAAAAAAAGCTTTTTCACGGAGAAAACCTTTGGTAAATCTATCAATTTATTTTAAAATTCCGTTTTTTCAACCATCAAAACAAGGGCTGAAGCCCGGGTGATCATAACAGGCGCAGGCACCCCGGTCTGAAGCCTGGAGTGGGTGATGTAGTATTGTTGTGGTTCATTTTAAAAAGGGATAAATTGACAATTAATCACTATCTTTGTTTTAATGTAAAAATATGTATGGAACGTATTGTAAATCTGCATATAAAGAAATTATCGGAAGGCTTATATCTTGCCATAGGTGAGAATGAACACCTTTGTCATGGAACCTGGCGATTTCGGGATAATGACAGGATCTTCGTCAAGGGACTGGAATTTGCATAAGACGGTGCTGACCGTTGTTTAAGACCCCGGAACAGGGATAGGTATAGGACCTTTTGTTTGAAATGATCCGTAGGTTTAATGAATTCTGATTTTATGAAAAGACTGACAGTCTTTGCAATTTCAGCAGGAATGATTCTGCAGTGCCAGTCATGCGGTGATCCTGAAGGACCTGATGGTCCTGAAATTGAGCCTGTGATAAACAATGCCGTCATTGATCCGTCAGTGACCTACCAGGAGATTATTGGTTTCGGAGGATCACTGACATGGTATGCCGACAGGATCATCACAAGCCCGCAAAAAACCCGGATATGCCAGCTTCTTTTCGAAGATCTTGGCACCGACATCATCAGGGTCAAGAACAATTACTATCCATTGGGTTACCCGGACGAAAAAAGCCCCTACACGATGGAGAACGGATCAATAAAGACACTGTGGAATGTAACCGGGGATCTATCTGCAATAGCAAAGCAGCTCAATCCGGATATACAGATACTGGTCAGCTCCTGGACCCCTCCTTCGGCACTGAAGAGCAACGGCAATCTGCGCGAGGGAACCCTTAGGAAAGAGAACGGAGTCTTCATGTATGACGCTTTTGCAGAATACTGGAATGACATGCTTGACAACCTTACTTTCCAGCCTGATTACATAAGCATTCAGAATGAACCCGGATGGGTCACACCCGACTGGGAGACATGTGAGTGGCGGCCCGCAGAAACAACGGAATTCCCCGGGTATGATGCAGCCTTCGACGCTGTTTACAATAAGATCAGCACACGGACAAATCCGCCGAAGATGATCGGTCCCGAGGCTGAAAACATAGGTTTCAGCAGCAAACTGG
>JAAZBN010000241.1 GCA_012513795.1 Bacteroidales bacterium
GCGGGCCATGATGGAATTGTTCGCCCTGATAGTCAAGCAGGATGACGGCATGCTGCAAAGCGAACGCGATTTTGTGTCAGCATTCCTCAGTAAGCAGCTATCACACCAGAGCGCTGATGAATTCATGTCACTCTTCCTCGAAAACGCCGGTGCTGGCAAGAAAAATAAAAAAACCAGCCCTGCAGACACCTCTGTCAGGGATTCAATCAGGATCTTCAGCAACTGCAAGACCATAAACAAAACCCTTACCCAGGAACAGAGGGTCATTGTTCTGATGCGCTGCCTGGAGCTTCTGGACTCTGGGAAACAGTACACTCCCCAGCGGATGAACATCATTAATACCATCGCAGAGGTCTTCAAGATTTCGCATGATGAGTTCATCAGCATGATGAAGTTTGTCATGGAGGAAGAGAGATCTGGATTCAATGATCCTGCAATGCTCCTGGTAAGCACAGGAACACTGACAGATTGCGGGCCGCAGTCGGACAGCTTTGTTGCCTTTCTGAAGGTGTTCAGCGTCAATCTGTACTTCCTGAAATGTTCATCAGAGGGAACCGCTCTTCTTAACGGTCTCCCGATGGCACGTCAGAAGCTGTATATTTTCGCTCCGGGAAGTTCGGTGCAGGCGCCTCCGTCGCAGACCATATACTACAGTGATATTTCGGCACGCTTCGTTTCAGGCAGAGATATACACCCTATCTCTTTCGTTGCAGAGGAGATAAGCTACAGCTTTCCTGACGGCACAGCGGCTATCAGCAATGTCAGCTTCGCCGCCGGCGAGGGCATGATGATAGGTATCATGGGAGCCAGCGGGTCAGGAAAGACCACTCTTCTGAACCTGCTGACAGGACTGGTGAAACCCCAATCGGGAGAGGTCAGGATCAACAGCATCCCAATCCATTCAGGAGACAGGAGGCTCGACGGGGTAGTAGGCTATGTGCCGCAGGATGATCTCCTGATAGAGGAGCTGACAGTGTTTGAGAACCTCTACTATGCAGCATCACTATGCTTCGGGGGCAGGAAACGTGAAGAGATCACGGAGATGGTACACCGGTCACTACAGACCCTGGGACTGTATGAAAAGAGGAATTACCGCGTGGGATCACCATTGAACAAGGTCATCAGCGGCGGTCAGAGGAAAAGACTGAATATTGCCCTTGAATTGATACGTGAACCCTCTGTGCTCTTCCTTGATGAACCCACTTCGGGCCTCTCATCAGCCGATTCAGAGAACGTGCTTGACTTGCTGCATGACCTGACGGGTAAGGGGAAGCTCGTTATCACCGTCATCCATCAGCCCTCCTCGGGGATATTTAAAGGCTTTGACAAGGTGCTGGTGCTTGATCAGAAGGGACACCTGGTCTTTTACGGCAACCCGCTCGACTCAATTGTCCACTTTAAAACCCTGGAGTCTCACATTAACAGTGGGATAGCTGAGTGCCCCACCTGCGGGACGGTCAACCCTGAAACACTGTTCAATATTCTTGAAACGAAAGTGGTTGATGAATACGGTAAATATACTGACCGGAGAAAGATTTCACCTTCTGAATGGGCTGAGGCTTTCAGGAAGAGTGCTCCCCCATCCCTCATTAAGGAAGAGACACAGGCACCCTGGTCAAGCCTGCGCAAGCCCGGATGGCTCAAACAGGCACTGATATACCTTTCGCGTGACGTCAAAAGCAAGATTGCAAACAGGCAATATCTGCTTTTGACCCTCCTCGAAGCACCATTGCTGGGCCTGATCCTTTCATATATAATCCGGTATATCGCGGATCCCTCATCAGACACCTATATCTTCCGTGAAAATGAGAACATACCGGTATACATCTTCATGAGCATAATCGTGGCTCTCTTTCTCGGTCTCACCGTCAGTGCCGAGGAGA
>JAAZBN010000242.1 GCA_012513795.1 Bacteroidales bacterium
AATATGCTGTCTATCCGGACCGGGTGGAGCAGGGCGACTTCACGGCAAGAGCTGCAGGCCCTGAAGAGATGACATCAGATTACAAGAGTCTCAGTGCAGAGATTGATCCTGTCATCCAGTTCAAGTTCAGCATCAACGGCCGTGATAACGAACTGGCTTTCGGTGTCAACCATCAGGCCAATATCCTTCCTGTCAATAATGAGGCAGTAGTTCTGGACATGACTTTCGGACAACGTTCCGAAACAGGATCCCGGATGGATGTCACACAGCCACTGCCCCCGAACACACGGGTTCTGTTCAGGGTCAACTTTCAAACTGTCACTGACTCCTTCAGGGAAAAGGGATATTATGATGATATCCTGGGCAACAGGATCTTTGAAGCCGATTTCATGGGACTGTTTATAGCAGGCGATACCTATCCGCTTAACTGGGACTTTGAAAACATTCCTTCCAATCCGATGCTGAAACTTGAAGATTCAGACGGCGATGGCATATATGAAAAAGAACTGATATTCAATGTCTATGATCCTTCGGCCCACACATCCTCAACATGGAAACCTTCCGGCAATATTTCTGATTATCCTCATTTTACCAGCCCATACCCTTTGCTCAATGCCCTGCATAACATGTCGCTGGACGAGATGGTCATGCTCATGGAAGAGGATGGCACTTTCCGCACCGGAGAGGCATGGCCGGGGGTCTGGACCCGTGACATGAGTTACGCAACCATGCTTGCCCTGGCATATCTTGATCCGGCGCGTTGCATGAACAGCCTGATGCGTAAGGTATCAGACGACCGGATAATCCAGGACACCGGCACCGGAGGCGCATGGCCGGTCTCCTCAGACAGGGTGGTATGGGCGCTGGCCGCATGGGAGATCTGGCGCTATACAGGAGACCGCGACTGGCTGGCCAAAGCATTCGAGATAACCACGAACAGCATTGAGGCGGACAGCAAAACGATCACTGACCCTTTTACCGGGCTTATACGGGGAGAATCCTCTTTCCTGGACTGGAGAAAGCAGACCTACCCGCTCTGGATGGAACCGGCTGATATATACGGCTCCCTGAACCTGGGAACCAACGCAGCATACTGCCAGACACTTAAGGTAACAGGGATGATGGCACAGGAGCTTGGAAAGGAAGACAAATGGTCAGACAGGGCAGAAAAACTTCGCAAAGCGATCAATGATCACTTCTGGCTGGAAGAAAAGGGTTACTATGGCCAATATTTGTACGGCAGAGAATACAGGTCCCTTTCGCCCCGGGCCGAAGCCCTGGGCGAAGCCTTCACGGTACTCTTTGACATTGCCGGTGATGAGAGGAAACAGAAGGTGCTGACAAATACCCCTGTCACTCCTTTCGGCATCACCTGCATCTATCCACAGATACCCGGCATCCCTCCATATCATAATAATGGTATCTGGCCGTTCGTACAGGCATTCTGGACCCTGGCCGGTGCATCAGACAAGAACATGGATGCAGTTGAAGCCGGACTGGCATCAATCATCCGTCCCGCTGCACTCTTTCTCACCAACAAGGAGAATTTTGTTGCAGAGACAGGCGACTTTGCCGGCACGGAGGTAAACTCAGACAGGCAGTTGTGGAGCGTAGCGGGGATGCTGGCGATGTACCACCGCGTTCTGACAGGCATCAGCTTCTCAAAAGACGGAATGGAGTTCAATCCGGTAATACCAAAGAGTTTCGGCGGGAATTACAGGCTTGACAACTTCAGGTACCGTAATGGCACATACAGCATTACCGTCAGCGGCTGGGGAGACGCAATCTCCTCATTCAGCATTGACGGGGTCAGGTCTGACGGCAACCTGATACCAACAGAAATGACCGGAAACCACACAGTGGAGATAGTCATGAACAAAAAAGCGAACAGGATTGGATTTAACCAGGTCGCCAATTATACGGCACCGGAAACACCCGGGCTTAAAGCTGAAAACAACAGACTGTTCTGGAACGAGGTCACAGGTGCTGCCAGCTATCATATCTACAGGAACGGTAAGCTGCAGGAGGTCAGTAATGATACAAACATAGCCACGGCAGAAGAGCCATCCGAATACCAGGTAATGGCAGTTGACAGCAACGGGATCTGTTCTTTCCTGAGCAACCCAGTAAAGGTGGGATCAGAAGCCATTGCAGTTGAAGCTGAAAATTTTAACATCCGGAGTGAAAACACAATTCCGGGATTCTCAGGCACAGGTTACATACCCTCCGGAATCAATGAAAACAGTGAGCTGATAATCCGGATAAATGTTGAAGCAGGCAACTATCTACTCCGGGCCCGTTATGCCAATGGCACCGGCCCGGTCAATACTGATAACAACTGTGCCATCCGTTCGCTTTATGTGAATGGCCGTTACGCCTGCCCCCTGGTGTTCCCTCAGCGCGGCAAGGATGAGTGGTCAGACTGGGGCTATACCTACCCTGAACGGATTGAGCTGAAAGACGGGGAGAACATCCTTGTAATCAGGTACGAGGATTTCAACAGGAATATGGACGGCGATATCAATGAGTTTCTCCTGGACCATATCACTCTTGAAAAAACAGACTGACAATCTGTGTCAGGTGCGAAAGCGCCCGGCGTCACCTTGCCCGCCCTCAGACAAACCTGCTCAGGCCTCTACTTTTTGCTGCAACCGATCCCCGGCAGGTCAGGTGACAGAGTATAGAACGGTGCCTTATAGTCCGGGCCCCCGTTAAAGGGCTCCTTCTCCGGCTCTATATGAGGGTCAAGATCAACATGGCTGAAGCAACCCATTCCTGCCACCATATGTACCGCGCAGCCCAGGGCCAGCTTTGACTCCAGCATGCATCCTATCATAAGCTTGATATTTGCGCTTCGCGCGATGGCTGCTATGTCCATCGCTTCGATGATGCCCGACTTCATCAGCTTGATATTGATGTAGTCAGCGCAGCCGGTACGAACCACATTGATGGCATCAGCGCTGGTAAAAACCGACTCGTCGGCAGCTATCGGTATTGAAGTGTGATCTTTCACGAACCTCATTCCGGCGATGTCATATTTAAGCACTGGCTGTTCAAACAGTATCGGCCTGATGCCGTTCTTTTCCATCTCCTCGCAGAAATGGACAGCCTCACACGGCGAGTAGCCCTGATTGGCATCAATGGTAATCCCGCATTGTGGTGCACCATCCCTGATCGCCAGAAGACGATCTATATCGTCGGTCAGCTTCTTTCCTACCTTCGTCTTGAGTACTGTATACCCCTCCCAGGCCAGTCTGGCGGCATTCTTCCTGGCAGTTTCCGGCGGCACAATGTCAATTGTATAGTCTGTCTCGGCCCTGTTCCCGGCGCCGCCGAAGAACTCGTACAGCGGTATGCCAAGAACCTTCGCGTATGCGTCTATCAGGGCCATCTCAATGGCACAACGTGCCGTAACCTGGGCATG
>JAAZBN010000243.1 GCA_012513795.1 Bacteroidales bacterium
CGATAGTGGGTGCTTCCGGGATGAAGATCAATGCCGGTGAGATCAATAACAAGGGTATCGAGGTCGCATTCTATGCAACACCGGTCAAGACCAGGGACTTCACCTGGGATATCAACCTCAACTGGGCGAAGAACAAGAATACCCTTGTCAGCCTGCAGGAGGGATGGGATCCCGAGCAGCCTTTTGAGACAGATATGGGAACAACTATCGGCGGAAGGCTGCATGTCTATTCCTATGTGGGACAGGAGATGCACCAGATATACGGTTTTGCCCTCCAGCGTGCACCGGAAGGTTCCTACTACACAGACGACAACGGCAACCGGGTTGACTGCTCCGGACAGGTTATCCTTGATGCCAATACCGGCCTGCCTTCTGTTGAGTCAACTGCTGACCACTTCCTCGGCAAGGTCAATCCTGACTGGAGGGGCGGTTTCAGCACCTCACTCAGGTACAGGAACCTGACCCTTAGCGGCGTCTTCTCATACCAGATGGGCGGACACAGATACTCGGTCACCAATGGCATCCTCTCTTACCAGGGTAAGCTCAGCAACTCGCTTGAAGGACGCTATGATGGTATTGTTGCCGAGGGAGTCAATGTATTATCCACCAATGAGGACGGCTCAGCGGTCTGCCAGGTCAACAACACGGTGACCAACAGCATCTATACCTATTACCAGGCCAGGGTGCTTGACCGTTACAATGGTGAATCACATACATTTGAGACCTCCTTCCTCAAGTTCAAGGAGGCAAGGCTTGAATATGCCATTCCTTCAGCCCTTGCACAGAAGACAAGAATCCTTCAGGGCGCCAGCATTGCAGTCTTTGCAACCAACATCTTCAGCTGGGACAAGTGGCCCCAGTTTGATCCCGAGGGAGGTATCATGACCGGCACCAATGTCTTCAGCGGCATTGAGGCAGGAGCCTTCCCGATGACACGTACACTGGGTGTGAACCTGAGACTCTCATTCTAATCCTTAAAGCGAAAAGAGATGAAAAAACTTAAAATAATAGCAATCTGCCTGGTTGTACTCGGATCACTCCACTCCTGCACAAAGGACTTTGAAGAGATCAATACGAACCCGAACACAACCCTTGTAGGTATGATACAGCCCTCGGGCATGTTTGAACCCATTCTCTATAACTCAGCCAACCAGTGGCTTAACCGTACCTGGTACTACAACAATGAGCTGATACAGTTCACCGCCCATACCGGTGGTGTGACACGAAGGGAGCACCTCTATTTCCTGGAGGACTCCAGGGACTGGTACGGCTTCTGGAACCACTATGCCGTGTATGGCAAGAACATAGACCATATGTATGAACTGGCTCAGGAAGAGGGAGATGCTTCTCTCGAGGCTATTGCCCTTACCTTCAAGGCACTCTTCTTTGCAAACATGACTGACATGTTTGGCAGCGTTCCTTACGAAGAGGCTTTCACAGGGCGCAAGGTAGGCGGGACTCTGACACCAAGGTTCAATACCCAGCAAGAGGTGTATGAGTTTCTGTTTGAAGACCTGGAAAAGGCCAATGATATCTATGCCACCAGCCCTGTCTTCCTGAACCCGGCAATGGACGGGATGTACGGAGGTGACATGGAATCCTGGAGAAAGTTCAACAACTCCCTGTATCTCAGGCTTCTCTGCAGGGTCAGCGGACGAGCCGAGATGAATGTGGGTGCTAAAATGACCGAGATACTTAATAACCCGGCCAAATACCCGGTCTTCACTTCCAATGCTGACAATGCTATGGTTTCTTTCTCAGGAAATGATCCCTACATCAGCAACTTCGGCACCACCACCGAAAGTGATTTTACCTCCAGTGGCAGGAAGCTTACAAGGCAACTGATAGACCTCACCGTTCAGACTGATGTCAATGGCAACCAGGTCTATGTCGATCCCCGGCTCCCGGTAATCGGCAAGAAGAATCCCATCACTGAGGTCAATCCTGACAACATCTGGAAAGGCACAGTATCAGGTTGCACAGAGCTGGAGAGAAGCGAGGTTGACAGAGGCAGCTCATGGCTGAACTACAAGGTCTTCTGCAGAAGGGACGCTCCGGCAACCTATATGGACTATGCCGAGGTGCAGTTCATCCTTGCCGAGGCTGCTCTCAAGGGGTGGATCTCCGGCGGACCGGCTGCTGCAAAGAACTACTACGAGGCAGGCGTCAGGGCTTCAATGGAGAAATGGTCGGAACAGGGCGCATTCTCTGATCCGGCTGTTACCATAACATCTGCCGAAATCAATTACTATCTTTCATCACCCCTCGGCTCATGGGATCTGGCCGCCAATAAGGAAGAATTCCTCGGCAACCAGAAGTGGCTGGCACTGTTCTGGGTGGGTATGGAAGCATATCATGAGTATCGCAGGACCGGCTACCCGGTGCTCACCATCGGGGAAGGGACCATCTACAATGATTATATCCTTCCCACACGGTTCGGATTCCCCAATGTGACTATGTCAACCAACAACGCCAATGCAAAGGCTGCACTGGAAGAGATGGGTGGGCCCAATGACATGAAGACACCCGTATGGTGGAGCAAACAGGCAATCACCGGAGGTAAATAACCAGTAAAACAGTTAAGAAATGAAAAATAAGAACATAACATCATTGAAGCGAACGGCGCTGATCATCCTTCCGCTGTTCTTCTTCTCGCTCTTCCTGCTCTCTTCATGCAAGGAAGATCCACTGGTGGAAGATCCGTACTTCTCCATTGAGGGAGATCCGACAGGACTGACTGTCAATAAGGCTTCCAAGACTCAGGCCTATGTTGTCCGGTCAAACAGACCCTGGCAGGTTGTCAACAAAGAAGGTGCCGCATGGGTAAAAGCCTTCCCTGAAAAAGGTGAGGATGATGGTATCTTCAAGATTATAGTTGAAGCCAACGAGACATTTGATACGCGCATCTCCAACTTCGCGTTTGTGGTTGACGGAACGGAACAACCGGTACTCTTCCGCGTGGAGCAGTCGGGGAATGTTCCCTATATCACGCTGCCTGACGCAGTGTCAGTACCTGCAGCTGGAGGTCCGTTCTCGGTGGATGTGGCCTCAAACGTCCCGTGGACCTATTCGCTCAGCGACGACTCCTGGCTGGTTGAAGAATCCGTCACCACCCAGAAGCTGAACCTGGTTGCCGAACTGAATGCAAACGACGACCCCCGCGAGGTGACCCTGACAGTGACAGCAGTGCAGTATCCGACTGTAGTAGAGACGGTTGTGCTTACCCAGTCATCGGGCAAAGTGGTTCTCGAGGAAGACTTCAGCTGGCTTGCCTACGGCAGTCCTGTCTTCTACACCACTACCGGAGAGACCCGGATTGACAACTGGACACAGGAACAGCATGATATGGGATGGACCAGCACCATCAACCTGGTGGATGGCAGCGGAAGCACACCTCTGGTCTATGCCCGCCAGGGATTCGTCAAACTGGGCAAAACCAGCTATGGAGGCGACCTCATCTCGCCCCCACTGTCAAAGCTTGACGGCACGCAGGATGTAACAGTGACCTTCAAGGCAATACCATATATGACCAAAGCCGGCACCATGGATGATAACGTTCTTAAGGTAAGCGTCATTGGTCCGGGGACCGTAAGCCAGGAGCAGTTTATTATTGACAACTGGCCGGTATATCCTGCAGATGAAGGTACTCATACTGACTACTGCATAGGCATGTGGAGCGCACCCGAGGCTACCCGCACATTCACCATTACCGGAGCCACAGCCGAAACCCAGATAAAATTCCTGGGGAACGACTATGATCTGCGGGCCACTGTAGTAACAATCAACAAGAACAGGATCTTCCTTGATGACATCAAGGTAGAGATCATTCTTCCTTAGAGTTTTTGGGTTAGTTTCAATTAAAGGGGCGTTCATCTGAGGTGAACGCCTCTTTTATTCGGATGTCTGCCGTAA
>JAAZBN010000030.1 GCA_012513795.1 Bacteroidales bacterium
AAGGGAGGAGTAAGAGAGATGAACCGACTGAAATAACAGTAGCATGGCGGCAGTGACGGTCATGGCTGTCATTCGCCGGAATGGGAACTATTACGTACAGTATGGTTCCCATTCGTGTTTTATACCCCTCATAATTCCCGAAGGACCAGGGCAGCAAACAATAAAAAAGGGGCTTACCGCCCCCTGATGACTCCCCGCTGAGAGCTCTTTATAAACTGAAGAATATAATCGCGTTCCGGGGTGGGTTCCAGTGTGGAAGCAATATACTCCAGCGCCTGGCTGCCGTTCATGCCCATATTGTAATATGCCCTGTAGATCTCATGCAACTCCCTTATCTTTTCCCTGGCAAAGCCCCTTCTCTCCAGTCCCACGCTGTTGATGCCCATATATGCCAGGGGCTCCCTGTCTGCCTTGATGTAAGGCGGTACATCCATGCGGACCTTCGCCCCTCCGCCCACGAAGGCATGATTGCCTATACGGACGAACTGATGCACCACCGTGCCCCCGCCCAGCGTCACCCAGTCGCCCATCTCCACCTCACCTGCTATGCCTGAAGAAGCAACCATGATCACGTTGTCACCCAGGATGCAGTCGTGCGCAACATGTACATAAGCCATCAGCAGGTTGTTCCTTCCGATGACAGTCCGGCCTTTGGCACGGGTACCCCTGTTCAGGGTGGCAAACTCCCTGACGGTGGTATTGTCTCCTATCTCCAGGGTGGTCTCCTCTCCGCTGAACTTCATGTCCTGAGGTATGGCAGAGATCGAGGCGCCGTTGAAGATACGGCAGTTCCGTCCTATCCGGGCCCCGTCATATATAACCGCCCCGGCGCCTATCCAGGTGCCTTCTCCTATAACAACATCACCGTAGATCTTTGCGAACGGTTCAACCGTGACCCCCTCGCCAAGCTGAGCCCCGGGATCAATATGTGCCAGTGGAGAAATCATATGATTTTATTTATTCTTTATAACCTGTGCAGTCATCTCACCCTCGGCAACCAGTTTCTCACCAACAAAAGCCTGGCAATACATGATCACTATATTCCTTCTTATGGGTTCGGTAAGATCAGCTCTTACCACAATCGTGTCACCCGGTATAACCTTATGCTTGAACTTCATCCTGTCAATCTTCAGGAAGTAGGTCGAATATTTTTCAGGTTCATCCACGGTATTGAGCACCAGTATCCCCCCTATCTGTGCCATGGTCTCCACCAGGAGCACTCCCGGGAATACATGTTCCTGTTCAAAATGGCCCTGGAAAAAGGCTTCATTATATGTGGTATTCTTTATTCCGATCACATGGGCAGGGGTCAGCTCCAGTATCCTGTCAACCATCAGGAACGGGAAGCGGTGTGGCAGCAGCTTCTTTATCTGCTGTATATCCATCACTGCAGGTTTGGTGGTGTCAAGCAGCGGTATCTCCTTCCTGGTGGCATGCCTTTTCATCTGCTGCCTTATCAGCCGTGCCATCCTGGTATTGGAGTAATGACCCGGACGTGTTGCCACCACCTTGCCTTTGATGGGCTGCCCCACCAGCGCCAGATCACCTATCAGGTCAAGAAGCTTGTGCCGGGCCGGTTCATTGGGATATCTCAGTTTGGTATTGTTCAGCACACCCGCATGATGCTCGGTTATCCCGGGTTTGTTGAACATTTTCGCTATGCGGTCAATCTCTTCCTGCTCCACTTCGCGCTCAAGGATCACGACGGCATTCTCCAGGTCGCCCCCCTTGATCAACCCCATACGGAACAAGGGCTCCAGCTCATGAAAGAATACAAAGGTACGGCTTCCGGCAATTTCCTTCTCAAAATCGTCAATCTGATCAAGGATAGCATACTGGTTGCCAAGTATTTTCGAATTGTAATCAATGAGTACATGCGCACTGAAATGGTCGTCAGGGTAGACAATAAGGTCAACGCCGTGCTCCTCGTCAGAGAATGTGATCTTCTCCTTTACAACGTAATAATTGCGTTCCTCTTCCAGTTCAGTGATACCTGCCTTTGTAATTGCATCCACGAACATCCGTGAACTGCCACCCATTATAGGGGCTTCAGGCCCGTCAATCTCAATGAGAGCATTGTCAACACGCATCCCTGCAAAGGCTGCAAGGACATGTTCAATGGTTGCCACCGAAGCCTCGCCCTGTACCAGTGTCGTTCCCCTCGAGGTCTCGGTAACATTGTCAGCTATTGCATCAATGACCGGGGAGCCGGGAAGGTCAGTGCGTACGAATTTATATCCATGGTTCGCGGGCGCCGGCTTGAAGGTCACTTTCACATCTATCCCTGAATGGAGCCCCTTGCCGTTGAGACTCACTTCCTTAGCCAGCGTCCTCTGCTTGTCGCTCATACCAGATCAGTTTTTAATCGTGCAAATTAAGGCAAAATTTTCCGAACGGCATAAAGAAAAACCTTACATCTGTGTGATGTTCAAATCATTTCCTTTGGACCGGACTATGGAACTATCTGTTTTTTAAAGAATCAACGGCTTTTGTGAGTGCATCCACCCTGCTGCTCAGTTCAGGAAGCTTCCTGATATAGACAACGCTTTTGAGAAACTGCTTGCTGTCAGTGGCAGGGTACCCGAGAAGGGTTGTGTTCTCTTCACTGATGGTACTCATGACGCCTGACTGCGCCCCTATTTTGCAGCCGTCAGCAATGCTGAGATGGCCTGCCAGTCCCACCTGTCCGCCAAACATGCAGTTACGGCCTACCCGGGTAGATCCGGCCAGTCCGCTCTGAGCCGCAATCACTGTGTTTTCTCCTATCTCCACATTATGTCCTACCTGAATGAGGTTATCAAGCTTGACGCCCTTCCGGATGATTGTTGAACCCATGGTGGCACGGTCAATGCAGGTATTGGAGCCGATCTCAACATTGTCCTCAATGATTACATTGCCTATCTGGGGGATCTTCATGTAGTTGGCGTCAGTGACCGGTGCAAAGCCAAAGCCGTCGGCGCCAATGACTGCCCCTGCATGGAGGATACAGCCGTTGCCAATGACACAGTCCCTGTAAACCTTTACCCCGGGGTGCAGTGTGCAGTTTTTGCCAATGGTTACATTTTCACCTATGAACACCTGCGGATGGATGGAGCATCCGTCACTGATAACGGCATTTTCAGAGATGACGGCATGAGCGCCTATGAAGAGATCCTCACCCATGGTGGCCGTATCATCAATCACGGCGGAGGGGTGGATACCTTTCTTTGCAGGTCTTGCCTGTTCATACCAGGCCAGCAGTCTGGCCAGAGCCTGGTAGGGGTCATCAACCCGGATGAGGGTGGCCGCCACATCTTTCGAGGGTTTGAAGTCTTTGTTCACCAGAATTGCAGATGCACCTGTGGTATAAACAAAAGGTTCGTATTTGGGGTTTGACAGGAAGGTGAGAGCGCCGGCATGACCCTCCTCTATCCTGGCAACGGTGTTGAGCCTTATCTGAGGGTCGCCCTCAACCGTGCCGTTGAGCACCCCGGCTATCATTGCAGCAGTAAATTCCATATCTGATATATTATTATTTCATTATCTCCTTTGGGTAGCACAGGTAATATCTGGTCACCTTCTCTGACAGTGCATCCTTATCGAACAGGTCTGACACTGCGGTAATGTCACGTGTGGTTCCGTTTTTCAGCAGGATCCGTACCTCGGGGGTTCCCGGCGCATAGGTCTGGTTATATACATCTCCCGTATTGACATAGAACCCAACCTCATCGTCATTCAGTTTAAGCAACTCCTTTGCCCTGTTCTTCGTTAACGTGACCCTTTCCAGGTCAAAGGGTTTTCTCTGCAGTTCTATGCCCAGCAGGTTCCTGTAAACGAACCTCCGGCAGAGGTCTTCCAGCACCCTGTCACCGCAGCTCATCCACACCTTTGATGCTGAAAGAATGTCACTCTCGTCGAGGGCGGTAAAATGTTCAACCAGTTGAGCCCTCTTCTCACCGGAAGCCATGTTGTGCTTTGGCTCAAGGAACCAGGCCAGTGCACGTGAAGCGAAAAGCTTATGGCCCCGGGCAGTCACCTGACGGGCTCTGACCAGCAGGCTGGTGAGAAGTTTTTCGGCAGAGATGACTGTTCGGTGGTTATATACCTGCCAGTACATCATGCGCCTCGCTATCAGAAATTTTTCAACTGAGTAAATGCCCTTTTCATCAACCACCAGACGGTCATCAGAGACGTTCAGCATCCTTATGATACGGTCTGAACCCACTGACCCTTCAATCACCCCGGTAAAGAAGCTGTCGCGCCTGAGGTAGTCCATCCTGTCCATATCCATCTGCCCCGTCAACAGGTCATGGAAGAACCGTCTCGGGTACTCACCACGGAAAATGGCAATGGCATCTGACAGCCTTCCTCCCATGGCGCCGTTGAGCTCTTCCATGATCAACAGTGACATGATCTCATGCGGCATATCCTCTATCAGGGAGTGTTCCAGGGCGTGAGAAAAAGGACCGTGCCCGATGTCATGAAGCAGTATGGCGGCCAGCGCTGCTTCCTCTTCCGCTGCCGAGATCTCCGTTCCCTTTGTTCTCAGGGTATGAATAGCCTGGCCGGTAAGATACATCGCCCCCAGGCTGTGCTGGAAGCGACTGTGTACCGCACCGGGATAGACCAGGCTGGTGAGGCCCAGCTGCCTGATGTAGCGCAGCCGCTGAAACCAGGGATGCTCCACCAGATCATAGATCAGATCACATGGCAGGTTTATAAACCCGTATACCGGGTCATTGATAATCTTTCTCCGGTTAGTCAAACAGAGTGTTTTTATGCCCGCAAATTTATTCAATTGTTTCCAAAACAGGGCAAGAAAAGCTTCATATACAGCACTCCCCTTAATTTTTACAGTCAGGGATTGATTGCATATTGAAAAAATGATATTATCTTTGCACCCGAACAGAAGGGTACGAATGGCCTAGGGGACAAAAGTCCCCTATTTTGTTATCAAAAATCAGACTATGATTACAAAGGACCATATAAGGAAACTTGTGACGGAGCACCTCAGCGGCACCGGCATCTTCCTCGTGGATGTCAGGCTGAGCAGTACAGGGCGCATCACCGTTCTGATTGACAGGCCGGAAGGTGTGAGGATTGAGGACTGCGCAACGCTGAGCAGGCAGATAAGCAATGACCTGGGAGAAGAGGGGGGCGACTATGAACTTAACGTCTCATCGCCCGGACT
>JAAZBN010000244.1 GCA_012513795.1 Bacteroidales bacterium
AATTTCAGGTATTGCACAAAAAATATAAAAGCAGTATATTTGCCGTCCGAAATGGTACCATAGCTCAGTTGGTAGAGCAACGGACTGAAAATCCGTGTGTCCCCGGTTCGATTCCTGGTGGTACCACTTAAAAAGAGTGAGAGTGAGAGCGTGAGCGAGCACTCTCATTTTTTTTCTCTGGACTCAATCTCACACTCACACTTACTGAAATCAGTATTTTCAAATCCCGCATGATCAATGATCTGCGGGATTTTGTGTTTTGGAGGGTGACCAAATTGGCGATGGATTTGTTTCAATTGGCATGCCTTTTACCTGGTCTTTTTGAAGGCGCTTTCGGTTTGCTCTCCAATGTCTTGATGTGTAAATCTGTTCATTCAGCCCCTTAATTCATCGGACGAAATTTTAGTGCATACGCCGGAAAATCTGACAACATTACGCCGGCAATCAGAGTATTTTTATAATTGTCTATAGATCAATCGAATAACACCAGATCCTAGTAGTCAGTTTTTTCCGGCGTCTGGTGGTCAGGTTGACCTCTTTTTGCAATCAAGATCAATAATAAAACTTGACTTCACCTGTCTTCTGGTGTAATTTTGATAACCGTATAAACCAGGTAGATGCATAGTCTGGTGATAAGCTCATAATCATAAGAGCCTGCAGGCCCGGCTTCTTCCGCAGAAACAGGCAATCATGAATTCAAGTTCATTAATCCGCATGTCGGGAATCATTCTCAACGAAGGGAAGGGGATCCTGATATTAATTGCTGTTATGGCTATGGTGATACTTCAATCCTGCAAAAACCGGCAGAAGGATAAATCTGACGAGGAACTGATGAAGATGGCTCGTGAAATATGCCGGAAAGATCTGATCATTGATTCCCATATTGACTGGCCGGAGTGGGTATCGCATTTTCCAGAGGACATTTCAAAAAGAACCAAAACTGGCGACTTTGATCTTGAAAGGGCAAATGAGGGTGGATTGAATGCAGCCATGTCGGTGATTTACATAAATTCTGACATTGCATTGGAGGAAGGCAGAAGGTTGGTTGATTCACTTCGTGAGATCATCGGCCACTACACAGAAACATATCCTGAAAAATTTGCAGAGGCAAGGAGTCCCGCTGAAGTGAGACTCAACTTCAGCAAGGGGCTGTTCTCCTTACCGGTGTGCCTGGAGAACGGATCACCAATCGGCGATGACAAGGAATATCTGAATTACCTGAAGTCGATTGGTGTAGTATATATCACCCTGTGCCATGACATGACAAACCAGATAAGTGATTCAAATTTCGACGAAGACAGAAGATGGGGAGGATTGAGTCCTTTTGGCGTTGAGCTTATACATGAATTGAATCGTCTTGGGATCATGATAGATATTTCACATTCAACTGACAGTACTGTTTATCAGGCTCTTCGTTACTCCAGCGCACCCATTGTGGCAACTCATTCATCGTGCAGGCATTTCATTCCCGGCTATGAGCGAAACCTTTCGGATACTTTAATAAAACTGATAGCAGAGAAGAATGGAGTTGTGATGGTTAATTTCGGCTCAATGTTCCTTGATTCCACCTGCCTGCGAAACTGCAATGAAGCAATTGCTTATATGACCTCCAACGGAATAAATATATACTCAGATGAAGGGGCCGAATACCTGGCGGATTTTGTGAAAACTCACAAGGTAGTTGCCACTTCAGTAGAACTGGTTAACCATATTGATCATATTGTCAGGGTTGCAGGAATTGATTATGTGGGATTGGGGTCCGATTTCAATGGGGTAGGGCCTACCCAGCCGTCGGATGTCCGTGATGTGTCAGCATACCCTGTAATTGTATTTGAACTGCTCAAAAGAGGCTACTCTGAGATGGATATAAACAAGATACTGTCGGGCAACTTTATGAGGGTCTGGGATGAGGTAATCGAGACAGGAAGAAAGTTGAATTCGGGCTTGGTTTGATAAATTTTCAGCCTGAATAAAAATCCTCCCGGTATTCCTCACGGGGACACAAAATTTTTCCCCTTTCCTTCCGTTGATAAATAAGGCAATACTGCTTTAACAAAAAAGAGGGGGGAAATGAATAAGATAAGAATCAAAGACGTACTGCTGATTTCCACGCTTTTCTTTTCGGTATCACTGGCATCCGGACAGACGAAAATGCCGGAAGAACTGACTACTGCTACTATCAGGGGCCAGATAGAATATGTGGAGGATCATACCAGGATTTACGATAATTTCCGGGCTATAAGGGAGGACGTATTCCAGAAACTCAACAGGAATATTCTTGACTCACTTGCAGCCGAAAAAGGCAGGGTGTCAGAACTTAAAAACACCACTGCAAACCTGAACAGTCAGACTGACTCACTCAATGTTTTGCTTGCATCAACCAGGAGACAGCTTAATGAGGTTACTGCAACAAAGAACAAAATCAGGGTACTTGGCCTTGAGATAAACAAAACAGCCTATAACACTATAATGTGGATACTGGTTGGAGGCTTAATACTGCTTATGGCGATAGGATTTCTCATCTTCAAACGTAACCTGGTCGTGCTCCTGCGCACCGAGAAAGACCTTAAGGAGCTCAAGGAAGAGTTTGCAGCCTACAGACAGTCCTCAAGGATAGCCCGTGAAAAGGTAGAGATGGACCTGTTTCGCGCAAACCAGAAGTTGAAGAAGCTGGTATAAGTCATCTACCCCCTTCAATAACCTTTGCTGAAGATCAACTGTTTCCAGGGTTTGCACCTTATGCGAAAGGTGTAGCCAGTCCTGCCTTTGAGCGGGGGAAAATTCGAACGAAATTTTCCAAACGTTCCTTATGTCTGTCTTCAGGTCTCCTAAAGATCACTGGGACAGCAGCATAAAGCTTCATGATATTTACAATAAAATTCGAATGAATTTTAAGTCAATGTATTTTGTATTGGTATAATTCTCTATCTTCGGCTCCTGACATAGTGGAAAGACACGAATTAAATCTGAAACAACATGCTACTACATCAGCAATTTGTCAGGATGGCGAAGGCGAATGCCTCGAAGCTGGCAGTTATAGACAAAACGACAGGTAAGAGCGTAACCTATTCAAGAGCCCTGATAGGCGCCCTGATCCTGAGCTCGAAATTAAGCAAGTACGACAAGGGGTTTATCGGGATAATGATACCCACCTCGGCGGGAGCCGCACTGGCAACGGTAGGTGCTCTCATGAGCGGGAGGGTGCCCGTGATGATCAACTACTCCACGGGAGCTGAGGCAAACGTAAGGTATGCCCAGAAAAAGTGCCGGTTCACCACCGTCATAACATCACGTTCCCTGCTTGAGAAGATCAACTGCCCACTTGTTGAGGGCATGGTCATGATTGAGGATATTATGGCCGGTGTCACCACGGGTGACAAGCTCAAAGCTGCATTGAAGACAAAGCTGCCCCTTGGACTTCTCCTTAAGAGTGTGAGCGTAGGCAGTGAAGATGATACGGCGGCCATGCTCTTCACAAGCGGAAGCGAAAAGGATCCGAAGGCGGTGCCGCTTACTCACAGGAATCTGATTGCGAATATTGAAAGCTTCAGCAGTTATGTGGGAATCAGCGGAGAGGACAAGATACTTGCGAACCTTGTATTCTACCACATATTTGGTCTGACAGTCAACCTGTGGGTGGCGTTTTACCATGGCATGACCATGGTTACCTATGCCAATCCGCTCGATTTCCAGAAAATCAGCACAATAGCACGAGAGGAAAAACCGACAATCATGGTTGGAACCCCGAGTTTCTTCTGGGGTTACCTGAGTAAATCGGAACCGGGCGATTTCAAATCGCTGAGGCTGATGGTTGCAGGCGCCGACAAGTGTCCGGATGCCTTGCGCGACGGGTACATGAAGAAGCATGGTGTCACCCTGTTGGAGGGGTATGGTGCCACGGAGACCTCCCCGGTGATCTCGGTCAACTCGCAGGAGTTCAACAGACCGGGCAGCACCGGCAAGGTGATTCCCGGCATACAGGTCAGGATTGAAAACATTGAATCAGGAGAAGAGTGCAAGGTCAGGGAGGTCGGCAAAATCCTTGTCAAGGGTCCTTCTGTCATGAAAGGCTATTATGATGATCCTGGCCAGACGGCTGAGGTTCTTTTTGACGGCTGGTACAACACCGGTGACATGGGCTATCTGGATGAGGACGGCTACCTCTGGCATGCCGGCCGTTTCAAGAGGTTCACAAAGGTGGGAGGTGAGATGGTCTCTCTGGTGAAGGTTGAGAATATCATGGAAAAGTATCTGCATCATGGTGTGTCATGCTGCGTGGTGGAGGTTCCTGACGATAAGAAGGGCTCGTATATTGTTGCTGCAGTATCTGCCGAGGTGAACAAGACCGAGATACTGAGGAGGATGATGGCTGACCTGCCGAGCATTGCCCTCCCGAGGCAGTTTGTCGTCATTGAGAATCTGCCAATGATGGGCACTGGCAAGATTGATTTCCGGACGGTAACGAAGATGGTCCGCGAGATTATAAATGAGACCGGGAAGACAGTATAGACTGCCTTAACCCGGTCCGGGAGTTTTATAAACTCTTTTAAGAATCAGGCCTTGTGCACAGGTTTACCCACGGCATCGGCACCTGCCTCAAGGAATACCTCCGAGATCGTCGGGTGGGCATGCATTGTGTGAGCCACATCCCAGACAGTGCTCTCAACTGCCATGTAGGCCGCTGCCTCACTTATCAGGTCGGTGGCATTGTGTGAGATGATCTGCACACCCAGCACCTCGCCGTACTTTGGCTCGGAGATAATACGGAGTATACCTTCCGGCTGCCCCTCAGTGAGCGCCTTGCCATTGGCCGAGAGCGGGAACTCATTGACCTTGTATTCAACGCCTTCTGTTGTGAGCTGCTGCTCGGTCTTTCCAATCTGGGCAATTTCGGGATCAGTGTAGAGTGTTATTGGCACCCTCTCCGTTTGCATGGTCTCAGTAATGCCGAGGATATGGTTTACTGCTGCCAGAGCCTGAGCCGAGGCGGCATGGGCATAAATGCTCCTGCCGTTCACGTCGCCAACGGCATAGACTCCCTTGACGCTTGTCATGAAATGTTCGTCAACAACATAGAAACTCTCATTCTCTTCGGGGTTCAGGGAACCCGTCGGCTTGATTCCCCTGCGGGGCATGCAGTTAACAATGCCCTCGT
>JAAZBN010000245.1 GCA_012513795.1 Bacteroidales bacterium
GCCTTCGGCGATGACATGACCCTTGCTGACGGCTGCCGGCGGCTCGGCTGTCAGTGTCCGTCCGATGGCGTCAGCCAGCTCAGGACAGGGATCGAACCCTGATGCCATGGAGACAAGTGGCTGGAACTCCGTGGATGCACATAGTCTCTTTAGTGTGCCGATGGCTGTCAGGGCGCGTCTTATCTGGGCCACTTCGCGGGGGGAGACCCTGCCCACAGCCACCTTGCTCAGAAGCCGCTCCAGGTCGCCCACCTCAAGGATGAGGCCATCAATCTCCTCCCTGATTTCGGGATGACCCATAAGGTATTCCACGATGTCAAGCCTGGTAGCCAGCACCGCCGTATCCTTCAGCGGCAGGGAGATCCATCTCTTCATCATTCGTCCGCCCATGGGCGAGAGGGTACGGTCAAGTATCTCTATAAGCGTTTTTGCGCCCTCGAAGGGCGAATGGAACAGCTCCAGGTTACGGACAGTGAACCGGTCAAGCCAGACATACTTCTCTTCCTCGATGCGTGAGATGCGGTTGATATGCCCCAGGTTCTCATGGCGGGTCATGTCAAGGTACCAGAGAATGGCGCCTGCGGCGATGATGCCGTTGGTCATGCCCTGAATCCCAAAGCCCTTCAGCGAGGTGGTGCCAAATTGCTTCAGCAGCCTGTCATTGGCGGTATCGGGCGTGAAAATCCAGTCGTCAAGCCTGTAGGTATAGAACCGGCTTCCGAAACGCTCATTGAAGAGCCCGGTTTTCCGCTTCTCGAAGAGCACCTCCTTCGGCTGGAAATTATTCAGTATCTGCTCAACATGCGGCATATCTCCCTCGGAGACAAAGAACTCGCCGGTGGAGACGTCGAGCAATGCCACTCCCACCGCCTGCTTTTCCATATGAATGGCCGCCAGGAAATTATTTTCCTTGTGATCAAGCACGTTGTCACTGAATGACACTCCCGGTGTGATCAGCTCAGTGATACCGCGCTTGACTATCTTCTTTGCCAGCTTCGGATCTTCGAGCTGTTCGCAGATGGCAACCCGTTGTCCCGCCCTGACCAGACGGGGCAGGTAGGTGTCAAGCGCATGAAAAGGGAACCCTGCCAGCTCCACCGAGCTGGCAGAACCATTGGCACGCTTCGTGAGGGTGATCCCCAGTATCTCCGATGCCCGGATGGCATCTTCGCCAAAGGTCTCATAAAAGTCGCCCACCCTGAAAAGAAGTATGGCGTCAGGATGTTTGGCCTTGACAGCATAATACTGCTTCATCAGCGGGGTTTCGACATATTTGTGCTTCTGAGACATTTGCGGTTTGACACCTGCTCTCTGCAGGGTGAAACAAAATTAAAAATCTCCTGCAACTTAAGTATAACTTTTATCATAAATAGTCCGGAAGAGTTTGACTACCTTTGTGAGGAAGGCATAAAAAAAGAGCCTGCGGGAATCCGGAAATTAAACTCTGAAAACAGAACGTATATGAAAAAAGTACTTATTCTCGGTGCCGGCCTGGTGTCAAAACCAATGGTTGAGTACCTGCTCGGGGAAGGTTTTGAGGTAATAATTGCAACAAGGACAAAAGAGAAAGCTGACAGGCTGCTGGGTGGTCACAGGAACGGCAAATCAATAGCCTGGGTCATGGAAGACATGGACAAGCTATCTGACATGGTCAGGGACAGTGATCTGACCGTCAGCCTTCTTCCTTACAGGTTCCACGTTGATGTGGCGAAGTTCTGCCTCAGATTCAGGAAGCCCCTGGTGACCACATCATATGTTTCACCGGCAATGCAGGCACTGCATGATGATGCTGTGAAGGCAGGCGTTATCTTCCTCAACGAGGCAGGGCTTGACCCGGGAATAGACCATATGTCAGCCATGCGCATCATTGACAATGTAAGGGAGAGAGGCGGAAAGATAGAGGAGTTCTATTCGCTTTGCGGAGCCCTGCCGGCACCGGAAGACGCCAATAACCCGCTGGGATACAAGTTCTCATGGAGCCCGAAGGGAGTGGTGCTTGCCAGCCGCAATGGAGCAACATACCTGAAACACGGCAAGATTATTAATATTGAGCCGATAGATCTCTTCAAGGACCGCTTCACACATCCCTTCCCGGGAGTAGGCGACCTGGAGGTTTACCCCAATCGCGATTCTGTAAGCTATGTTGACATTTACGGTCTGAAGGGAATACAAACCATGTACCGCGGCACCTTCCGCTTCAAAGGATGGTGTGAGACCCTTGACCTGATGAAGGCAACAGGCCTGATTGACGACGGCGACAAAGATTATACTGGGATGACATTCAGACAGTTTGTTGCGGAAAAGGCAGGAGTACCGGGCAACGACCTCAGGAAGGAACTGAAGGAGAAGCCTGGACTCAACCCCACCGACAGGTCGCTTGAGGCGCTGGAGTGGCTGGGCCTGTTCAGCGACACTGACATGGGATATGCCGTTACCTCTCCGTACGAGATCACTTCTGACCTGATGATAAAGAAGATGTGGCTGAATGACAACGAGCGTGACATGATTGTGATGCAGCATCTCTTCCTGGCAACATACCACGACGGCAAAAGTGAGGTTATCAGCTCCAGGATGCTCGACTTCGGCACACCTGCCACCAACACCTCAATCGCCCGTACGGTTGCATTACCCGCAGCAATGGCTGTCAAGATGATCCTTACCGGTAAGATACTGCTTCACGGAGTTTACAGGCCCATACTACCGGAGATTTACAATCCTATCCTCGATGAGCTTGAGGCCAACGGCATCAGGATGGAAGAGGAGTACGGCCTGCCGGTTGACAGGATGATAAAATAGAACTGTTTTGGCCGGGCTGATTCCATTAAAGGGACTGGCCGGGCTGATTCCAGCGAAGGTGTGCCCTGACCGGCTGGTGAAAGATGCGGAAGCAGGCTGGAACAGTTGCGGCAGCACCCGGAACAGGTGTTCAGAATTTCAGATAAAAATCTTTAGTGAGGGAGACATACTCATCTGAGTAATTATGTCTCCCTCCTTTTTCTATAACAATTTCCTCCTCAGCGCAAGGGCCCTTCTCCTGGCTGAGGGTCATCAGCATCCGCGACGGCGGCTGTCCCGGGATGGGCTTTACAGACATCCTCCTGTTGCAGTGAAATCCGCAGGATACTGCCAGGACGAGGAACCTCTCTGCCTCGGATACCGGCAGCACCAGGTGAAGAGAACCACCTTTATTCAGAAGTCGCCCGGCAGCTTCCAACAGGTCAGCCTGGGTTAGAGTGACTGTGTGACGTGCACGGGCTTTCTCCTCTACCGGATTGACAAGCGAATCAATGAAATACGGCGGATTGGTTATGATGGCGTCGAACCCGGCGCCTCCCTCCGGATTGTAATCCTGAACAGAGGTATTCAGCAGGGTTATCCTCTCTGACCACGGGCTGCCAGCGATATTTACTCCGGCCTGCAGGAAGGAGTCACAGTCAGGCTCAATAGCAACAATCCGTGAAGCAGAACGCTGTGCTGCCATCAGTGCCAGCAATCCTGTGCCGGTGCCGATATCCAGTACAGATCCGGCACTCTCAATGTCAGCCCAGGCTCCCAGAAGCACGCTGTCAGTGGTGACCTTAAACACCGCCCGCTCCTGGTTGACAGTAAATTGTTTGAATTTGAAATGGCTTGAAGACATTACATTATGTGAGTTCTGAGAAATTCCTGACGGTAAATTTAATCCAAACCTTAATTAGATTTCATAAAACGTCGCCACCATTGAAGAATCATTGATACAGTTTCCAGTATCAGGGTTTTTTTCATTTTTGCAGAACATTAGACTGGACGGATTGTTTCTCTTAATGTGAAAAAGGCATTATCCATACTGACTGTTTTACTTACTGTCGCTTCAGTGGCGCATGTCTCCGTGGCAAGACATTACTGCCATGGCGTTCCGGTTGCCACCAGGGTATCGCTCAGCGGAGAGTTTGCATCCTGCGGTATGGAAGAATCTGAGGAAAATTGTCCCGTTCATGGACACAGCCTCGACAGTCATTGCTGTGATAATACAATTTCGTTTTACGGAGTTGACAACACCACCATCAATTCCACTTACCAGGCTCCGGAAGCTCCAAAGACATTTAATCTGCTTGCTGTAGCCTTTGCACAGGCAATTTCAAATAGCCTGTTTACTTCCGTTTCAGAGTTTTCTGATACCGGCCCGCCTCCGACCTTTTCACATCCCGCAGTTGACCTCCCTGTCATCTGCCAGTTCCGGTTATAATACCATCCATTCTTCAGGCTGCTGATGAGTCCGTGATTCATCAGCTATGCTGCTATTATACCATTATAACACATGTATTTACATTAAAATCATTATGCTATGAAAACAATCAGACTTTTTATCATCGCACTGTTTGCAGCTACAATGGGCCTTACTGCCTCAGCACAGGAACAGGTTCAGGCCCAACAGCCTGCAACCAAGACAGAGACCTTCAAGGTATGGGGTAAGTGTGATATGTGCAAGGCAAGGATAGAGAAGACTGCAAGTGCCGAAGGTGCCACAGCAGCTTCCTGGGATGCCAAAACACAGATGCTTACCGCGACCTATGATCCGGCAAAGACCGGGAAGGATGCCCTCAGCAAGAAACTGGCTGCCGTGGGTCATGATACCGAGAAGTACAAGGCTAAGGATGAAGTGTATGAGAAGCTTCCGGCATGCTGCCACTATGACCGGAGCAAATAACTTTTAATGTTTTCGGCCGGCAGGCTGCAGGCCATTTTCCCGGCCTGCCGGCATAATTTTTAAATCAACCCGCGATGTTTAACAGGTTAGTAAAGTATTTTCTGGAGAACAGGCTGATTACCTTCATCCTCCTTGCAGCATTCATCACCGGCGGACTGGTCACCATGCCCTTCAACTCCGGGAAAAGGATACTTCCTTCCAGCCCGGTACCGGTTGATGCCATCCCTGATATGGGTGAGAACCAGCAGATAGTAGCCACGGAGTGGATGGGCCGGTCGCCAAAGGATATACAGGACCAGATCACCTATCCGCTTACCACGGCGCTGCTGGGTATTCCCGGGGTCGAGACCATCCGCAGCACATCAATGTTCGGCATGTCATTTATTTACATCATTTTCAAGGATAATGTCGAGTTTTACTGGAGCCGCTCAAGGATACTTGAAAAACTCAGCTCCCTTCCGCCCGGTACCCTTCCTGATGGTGTCAGCCCAACCCTCGGCCCTGACGCAACTGCTCTCGGGCAAATATTCTGGTACACCCTGGAAGGGCGTGACCCGAAGACCGGAAAACCTGCAGGAGGTTGGGACCCGTCAGAGCTGAGGACTATACAGGACTTTTATGTAAAATACAGTCTTTCAACGGCTGACGGCGTATCGGAAGTTGCGTCAGTGGGCGGTTTTGTCAAAGAATACCAGGTTGATCTTGATCCTGACGCCCTCAGGGCATACAATGTCAGTGTTATGGATGTCATGGACGCTGTCAGGAAAAGCAACCTGGACATCGGGGCAGAAACAGTTGAGATAAACAAGGCAGAATACATTATCAGGGGGCTGGGCTACATCAGGGAACTGAGTGACCTTGAACTCTCAGTTGTGGCTGTAAGGAATAACGTTCCGGTTCGCATAAAGGACGTTGCCCGGGTCTCCTTTGGCCCTGCACCCAGGCGAGGCGGACTGGACAAGGAAGGATCTGAGGCAGTAGGTGCAGTTGTTCTTGCCAGATACGGGTCAAATCCCGTAGAGGTGATAGACAATGTAAAGGAAAAAATCAAAGAGATTGAATCCGGCCTGCCACAAAAGACTCTCGCTGACGGAACCGTGTCAAAGGTAACGGTGGTTCCCTTTTACGACCGCACAGGGCTGATAAGGGAGACTATCGGCACGTTGGGCTCTGCCCTCTCGCATGAAATCCTGATCAGCATCATTGTGATCATCGTCCTCGTGATGAATCTCCGGGCTTCACTCATCGTTGCAGGATTACTGCCGATCGGTGTGCTGATGACTTTTATACTGATGCGACTGTTCGGGATCGATGCCAACATTGTTGCCCTCTCGGGAATAGCAATCGCCATCGGGGTGATGGTTGACATAGGAATTGTGGATGTGGAAAATATCCTGCGGCACCTGGAGATGCCTGAGAACAGGGGTATTCGGGGCCGAAAGCTGATGCAGGTCATTTACGGTGCTACAACAGAGGTCAGGGCTGCCGTGGTAACTTCAATTGCCACTACAATTATCAGCTTCCTCCCGGTGTTTGCCATGCAGGCCCAGGAAGGCAAACTCTTTCATCCGCTTGCCTGGACGAAGACCTTTGCCCTTGTCTCCGCTTTTATCCTTGGCATTGTGGTTCTTCCAACGCTGGTGCACATCTTTTTCAATGTCTCATTTGACAGGAAGAAAATCAGGGTGACCTGGAATGCAGCGCTGGTCATTGCCGGACTGCTTTTTACTGCTGTCTGGCACGCATGGCCTGCACTTGTCCTGACAGCCATCGGCATCAACAACATCTTTGAGCGGAGGTGGAGTGAAAGATATAAAGCATGGCCAGGCAGAATAAATATATTGATCACTGTTCTGTTTGCAACCTGGTTCCTGGCCGGTGAATGGCTTCCTCTGGGTGCCCATAACAGCCTCCCGGCCAACTTTTTATTTGTTGCCGGGATAGTCGGGGTCATACTTCTGGCCCTGATGTCAATGGTACACTATTATGAGCAAATTCTGAGATGGGCCCTGGCAAACAAATGGAAATTTCTTCTTATCCCCGCCGGAACCATCCTCTTCGGGCTGATGGTATGGCAGGGTTCTGATAAAATTCTTGGCTTTATCCCGCGTTCACTGGAGCTTGCAGGCTGGAAGAGCTTCCGTCAGACGGGTGCATGGCAGGCTGCAGTGCGTCTGTTTCCCGGAACTGGGAAGGAGTTAATGCCTTCACTTAATGAAGGCTCGTTCCTGCTTATGCCTACAAGCATGCCACATACAGGGATAGAGCAGAATCTTGACTATATCGAGACACTCGACAGGCGGCTTGCCGCTATCCCGGAGGTTGAGCAGGCTGTCGGGAAATGGGGAAGGGTCAACTCAGCCCTTGACCCGGCTCCGGTGCAGATGTTTGAGAACACAATAAACTACAGACCCGAATACATTCTCGATGAGAACGGCCACAGGATGAGGTTTAGAACCGACAGAAAGGGAAATTTTATCCTGGCCGGCGGGGAAACATACAATCCCGAAGAAGATGGATTCAGGGTAATACCTGCTGACAGCCTCATTCCTGACAGAAGAGGCGATTACTTCCGGCAATGGCGCCCGGAGATAAAAAATCCCCAGGATATCTGGGATGAGATTGTCAAAGTTACCAACGTACCCGGGTTGACTTCAGCGCCAAAACTACAGCCTATCGAAACCCGCCTTGTGATGCTCTCCACAGGTATGAGGGCGCCAATGGGAATGAAAGTCTACGGTCCTGACCTGGAATCGATTGAAGAAGCAGGTCTGAAGCTGGAGACAGCCCTGAAGAACGTTCCTTCAATCAAGCCCTCCACTGTCTTTTATGACCGTGCCGTGGGAGCACCGTATATTGAGATCAAACCTGACCGGGAAGCAATGGCCAGGTACGGCATCAAGATAGCTGATTTCCAGGAGGTGGTTGAGACAGCTGTGGGAGGCATGACACTCTCAACGTCTGTGGAAGGGCGGGAACGGTTCCCCATCAGGATGAGGTACGCACGGGAACTGCGTGACAGTCCTGAAGCAATAAAACGGATACTCATCCCGGCCATGAACGGTGTCCAGGTCCCCCTTGGTGAAATTGCCGATGTTGACTACACCCGCGGGGCACAGATGATCAAAAGCGAAGACACCTTCCTGGTAGGTTATGTCATCTTCGATAAGACAGAAGGGGGCTCAGAGGTGGATGTGGTCCAGGAAGCCGACAGGATTCTAAAGGAGAAGATAAGTTCAGGTGAACTAACCCTCCCGTTTGGGGTAACATACAAATTTGCAGGCAACTACGAGCACCAGATCAGGGCAACAAAAAGACTTGCCATAGTCATCCCGGTGAGCCTGCTGGTAATCCTGTTGTTACTCTATTTCCAATTCCGGACGGTAACAGCATCGCTGATCCATTTTTCGGGCGTCTTTGTGGCATTTTCCGGAGGATTTATCATGCTATGGCTTTACGGGCAGGACTGGTTCATGAACTTTTCCGTGGCCGGCCAGAATCTCAGGGAAATGTTCCAGATGCATCCTGTTAACCTCAGTGTTGCGGTATGGGTAGGATTCATTGCTCTCTTCGGTATTGCCACCAATGACGGGGTCATAATGGGGACATACATCCACCAGGTATTTGAAGAGTTGAAACCGGCAACGGTGAAGGATGTCCGCGAGGCTGTCGTCACGGCAGGTAAAAAGCGGGTCCGTCCTGCGATGATGACCACCGCGGTGACTGTAATTGCACTGCTTCCGGTACTCTCCTCAACTGGTAAAGGGGCAGATATCATGGCCCCGATGGCCATCCCTGCCTTTGGAGGGATGGTAATACAGGTGATGACCGTTTTTGTTGTACCGCTCTTCCAGGCCATCTGGAGGGAAGGAGCAGTCACCCGCGCAGCACGGAAAGCTATAAATACAAATGATAAAGACCAGGAAGAATGAAGAAATCAATAATTTATATTATCCTTTTTCTCCTCATTGTGAGAGGCAGCAATGCGGTAGCAGGTGACAGTAATCACTCTGACTCGCAGCCCGGCTCACAAGAGACAGTAGATTACAGTAATTACTCTGAGACGGAAGGCAAACTGCACCGGGCTGAGGCCGCAGTTGACCCTGCTTATCCTGACTCGCTCCTGTTTTACCTGGAGACGGCAGCTAAGAACAATCCGCTGGTGATGCAAAAACTGGTGGAATACCAGGCTTCACTCAGGAAGATTCCGCAGGCAGGCAGCCTGCCAGACCCGGAACTGAGTGCTGGCATTTTCCTCATGCCGATGGAGCTGGTCAGCGGGAGACAGTATGCGGAGCTGCAACTCATGCAGATGTTCCCGTGGTTTGGCGTTCTCAGGAATGCGAAAGACGAGATGAGCCTGATGGCCAGTGCACGCTATGAGGAGTTCCGGAGCACTAAACTGATGGTTTATTATGAGGTGCAGAGCACATGGTATGAACTCTACAAAGTCAGGAAAGAGATATCTGTTGCGGAAGAGAATGTTGATATCCTGAATTCCATAGAACAGATTGCACTGGCAAGATTCAGGGCGTCGCCAGGAGAAGTGTCACAGGCAGTCAGCAGCGGAACATCAGGTTCAATGGGAGCTTCAGGTTCATCCGGCAATGCCATGATCAGGAACTTGCCTGGCAGCCAGGGGACAATGGGTTCGGCATCCGGTATGAACTCAACGGGATCTAAATCGTCCATGAGCGGAATGGGAGCCGGCCCCGCTTCTGCGGCAGGCGGCATCTCCGGGTCGGGCAGCTCTTCCCTGTCGGGCAGCGCTACTGCAGCAGGCATGGGCATGGCTTCAGGGTCATCAGGGGCGATGGGCAACATGGGAGCCACCTCAGGATCAGGACTGGCTGATCTCTACAGGATCCAGATCGAGGTTGCTGAACTAAAGAATAAAATAAACCTGCTGAAAAACAGGGAAGGATCACTTGTGGCGCGCTTCAACGGTTATCTTGACAGGCCGCCCCGGGTACCGGTTTTTACAACAGAAGAGGTCACTGAGGATATACCAGACATACCTCTTGCCCTTCTCCCCGACTCCATTGACGCCAGGAACCCCATGCTTGCCATGATTGATTACGAAAAGAAGGCATGGGAAGCCCGCGAAAGAATGGCGAAAGGAATGGGGCTACCCATGACCGGACTGGGAGTGAGCTATGCACCCATAGGCAGAAGTGCCATGTCAGCATCGGAGATGAACGGCCGCGACATGATTATGCCAATGATAAGCATCACCCTGCCAATATACAGGAAGAAATACAGGGCAATGCGCGAGGAGGCTTCACTGATGCAGAATGCGGCATCACTCAACCGCAGGGCGACGGCCACCGGCCTGCAGACTGACTATTATGAAGCCCTCCGGATGTACGACGACGCACAAAGCCGCAGAGAACTTTACCAGACACAGTTCACCCTTGCCTCCAGGTCGCTTGACCTGGTATTGAAGGGCTATTCAGCCGCTACGGCTGACCTCACCGATGTCCTGAGACTGCAGCAACAGACCCTTGACTATCACCTGGGCATGGTTGACGCAGTTGCAGACCGGAATATTGCAGTTGCCAGGCTTAACCAGCTGATGGCTTCAGAACCAACATCTCAAAATTCAAGCAATGAAAAAGAATAAACTGACCGGAATAATAGCCAACAGGTATTTGAGTTTCACAATCATACTGCTGGCAGGAATTTTCATAGGATGGCTGGTTTTTCATCCGTCGAAAGTAAAAACAGAAACAAACGGATCCCCTGCTGAGGAATATGCTGCCACCATCTGGACATGCTCGATGCATCCACAGATCAGGATGGAGGAACCAGGGAAATGTCCTATATGTGCCATGGACCTCATCCCATTGGTGCAGGGGGGATCTGCTTCAATTGATCCGGACGCAATTCAAATGACCGAAGAGGCAGCCATGCTTGCCAGGATAGAGACTACGGTGGTCTCACGGCAGAAACCGACCCGTGAGGTCCGGCTCTACGGCAAGGTGCAGGTTGACGAGCGGCAGCTTCAGAACCAGGTGTCTCATCTGTCAGGCAGGATTGAACAACTGTATGCAAGCTTCACAGGTGAGACAATAGAAATGGGTCAGACACTGGCAAGAATCTACTCCCCGGAGGTCATTACAGCACAGCAGGAACTGCTCGAAGCGGCAAAAACAAAGTCGATCCAGCCGGCAATCTATGAAGCGGCGAAGGAGAAACTGCGCCAGTGGAAACTCACTGATGAACAGATAGCAGCAATTGAAACCTCCGGCACAGTACGGCCAACACTGGAGATAGTCTCAAATACCACCGGAGTGGTGATGGAAAGACTGGTCAATGAAGGCGATTATGTATCACGTGGCACAATTCTTTACAGGATAGCCAATCTGTCAAAAGTCTGGGTAATGTTTGACGCGTATGAGAGTGATCTGCAGTTCCTCAGGAAAAATGATAAAATGAAGTTCATGCTTAAGGCATATCCCGGAACTGAGTTTACCGGTACCATAGCCTTTATTGATCCGGTGATCGATCCTGTAACACGGGTTGCAAAGGTACGGGTGGAGGCAGATAACCGGTCAGGAAGGCTTAAGCCTGAGATGTTTGCCACAGGCGTTGTGCAGTCTGCCCTCTCCGGATACGGCAACGAGCTTGTAATACCACGGTCAGCAGTCCTCTGGACCGGTGTGCGGTCTGTTGTTTATGTAAAGCAGCCGGGAAGCGATGAGCCGGTTTTCAGGATGCGCGAGGTCACCCTCGGGCCTTCACTCATTGATGGATGGGTTATAAAAGCAGGATTGACTGAAGGTGAAGTGCTAGTTACCAACGGGACATTCAGCGTAGATGCCGCGGCCCAGCTGGAGGGCAAGCCCAGCATGATGAATCCGTCAGGGGGAGCTGCTTCTGCAGGCCATGATCACGGGACAATGTCCGGAACAGGCAGCGCCGACATGGATACAGAAGGCGCAGACCATGATCACGTTACGACAGCCACCACCGGTTTCAAACAGGCTGCCGGCACAAGCCATGCCGAATTCAGGGTGGAGGGGCTCTGCGAGATGTGCAAGGAGAGGATCGAAACAACTGCCATGTCTGTTAAAGGTGTTGAATCAGCCTCGTGGAGTCTTGAGAATAAAATACTGCACCTGGCATTCAACAAATCCCTTACCTCCCTGGAGACTGTTCAAAAGGCGATTGCAAAGGCTGGTCATGACAATGGGAAATACAAGGCGCCTGAAGAGGTCTATAACAGCCTGCCGGCATGCTGCCTCTATCGGGAATAAACCGTATGTATATTTACCATTTTTCGAATACACCAAGCCCGAACAGCGCGTAATCATATTTTACGGGGTCAGCCGGATCCATCTCCCGCAGCCTGGCATCGAGCTCTGCCACTGCCTTTGCATCACTCTGTTTTCGCGTAAGCAAACCCAGCTTGCGGGCCACATTCCCTGAATGCACATCCAGGGGACAGGAGAGCACTGAGGGAGTGATGGAATGCCACAGGCCAAAATCAACACCACGGTCATCATCTCTGACCATCCACCGGAGAAACATATTGATCCTTTTTGCAGCGGATCCCTTGAATGGATCGGACAGATGCCTTTCAGTCCTACTGTTATGCGGCAACGTAAAGAAAACACTCCTGAAAAAGTGGATGGCCGGCTGAAGTGAGTCTTCAGTCTGATACCCGGCAAAGATTGCCTCCATCCCACCCTTCTCAAGGTAGACATATTTCAGTGCCTCGATGAAGTAGATGAAGTCCTCGGCGAAAAAAGTGCGGTGAATACAGCCCTCTATGCCCCTGAGGTCGCGGTCGCGGTGGTTTATGACAAAATCATACGGTGAATTACCCATGAATGCCAGCATCTTGTGTGCGCTCCGGAGGATAGCAACCCTGTTTCCCCACGCAATGGTTGCCGCCAGGAATCCGGCAATCTCAATATCTTCCCTGAGGTTGAAACGGTGCGGGATACTTACCGGGTCAAGACCGATGAAAGAAGGTCTGTTATAGAAATCTACCCGCTGGTCAAGGAACTCCTTCAGTTCCTCACTGTTTATCCTGCCTGAACCGGTGCGGGAAATCATTGGATGGCTGGTCCTCTGTTAGTCTGGTTGCCGGAATTCACCGTGTAATCAGTCCGTCCTTTATCCTGATAGTCCGGTCTGACATCGAGGCCAGTTGCGGATCATGGGTCACTATGATGAATGTGTGCCCGAAGGTGTCGCGCAGCCTGAAGAACAGGTTGTGAAGTTCCTTTTTGTTTTCGGTATCAAGGTTGCCTGACGGCTCATCTGCAAGTATCAGTGCCGGACTGTTGACAATGGCCCTGGCCACGGCCACCCTCTGCTGTTCTCCGCCGCTGAGCTCAGAGGGCTTATGGTCAAGCCGGTCACTCATTCCCAGAAATTCAAGCAGTTCAGATGCCCGGACAACCGCCTCCGGACGCGACTTCCCTGCTATAAGTGCAGGAATACAGACATTTTCAAGTGCAGTGAATTCCGGCAGCAACTGGTGGAACTGGAAGACGAATCCGATATTCCTGTTCCTGAAGGCTGCCAGGGCGCGCTGGGAGAGCTGTCCCGGGTCCTGCCCGTTTATCAGTACTGAGCCTGCATCAGCCTTATCAAGCGTTCCGATTATCTGCAGCAGGGTTGTTTTGCCGGCGCCGCTGGCACCCACGATGGCAACCACCTCTTTCTCTGCCACCTCAAGGTCAATGCCCTTCAGCACCTTCAGATCGCCGTATGACTTTACTATTCCGGTTGCCTTTATCATCTGATTTCTTTGTTAAGGTCGCGTGCCGTATCATTGATTTCGTCAGAGAGGGGTTTGCCGGCATCTTCCAGGTCCTTTCTGACGCTCTCGGTCACATCGGTGATGTCACGCCTAACTGAATCGGTCACATCGGTGATGTCACGTCTTATATCTTCCGTGCTCTCGTCGAACTCCTTCTTTATCTCGTCAGTGGCTTTTCTCACCTCACGCATACCCTTGCCCATGGTCCTAACTATATCCGGCAGCTTGTCGGCACCAAAGAGCACCAGGACAACTATCATAATGATAATTATTTCCTGTCCGCTTATGAATAGAATTGTTCCCATCAGGGTTAGCTTCGGTGCCCGGCAAAGTTACTAAAGAATAAGATAAAACATCAAGCAGCCTTCAAGAAATGAGTTACATCAAGCTGGCCCTGTCTCAGGCTGACAGTACCTGACCGGAGCCATGTACCCTGGTAAACTGACTGAGGCTGCCTTTTCGGGGCAGCCTCAGTTCCTGATCCGTTTAACCAGCAATCTTTTTCTTTTCTGTCTCAGCCGGGTGAGCTTCAGTATCCTCTCCTTTGCGCTTTGTTGTTTCATACAGCACAGGTGTAGAGACGAAGAGTGATGAGTATGTCCCGAACACTATACCGAAGAGCAGTGCAAAGATAAATCCTCTGATCACCTCCCCTCCGAATATAAAGATCACTATCAGCACGAATATTGTCGCCATACCGGTGTTAAGGGTTCTGGCCAGGGTGCTGTTCAGAGCCATATTGTAGACCTCCTTCCTGGATCTTTTCCTGTAGATCGGGAGATACTCCCTGATCCTGTCGAAGATAACCACGGTATCATTGAGAGAATAACCCACAACAGTCAGTATTGCCGCTATAAATGCCTGGTCTATATCCATTGAGAATGGCATTACTCCCTGCAGCAGTGAGTAGAGTCCCAGCACTATGATAACGTCATGTGCCAGTGCCACCACTGAGCCCAGACCGTACTGCCATCTGCGGAACCTGATGAAGATATAAAGGAACATCGCTGTCAGGGCAAGCAGGATTGCCCATACTGCCTTTTTGGCCTGGTCTTTAGCGATTGTTGGACCAACTGTTTCTGAACTGACGATATATTCATTCACAAAGGTTTCCTGGTCCACTCCGGGGACAAGCTCTTTAAGACCATTGTAGATCAATCCGTTAACTTCTGCCGTTGCAGTCGGATCCTCAACCTTGTATTTGGTGCTTATCTTAACCTGGTTTTCAGAACCGAAGGTCACTACCAGCGGGTCACTGCCAAGTTCATCCGAAAGTATATTGGCAATTTCAACCGTGTTGACCGGCTGCTCAAATCTTACAACATAGGTTCGCCCGCCGGTGAAGTCAATACCCTTGCTAAGGCCCTTGGTTGAAAGGGTGACGATGGCAAGGATTGTCAGACCGATTGAGATCATGTATCCGTATTTCCTGATGCCAATGAAGTTGATATTCATGTTCTGCAGGAAATTCTCAGTATAGGATGCAGAAAATTTGAGGTGAGCATTCCTTTTAAGCAGCCATTCGTAAATAAGCCTTGAGATAAGCACAGCTGAGAAGAGTGAGGTAATGATACCTATTACAAGTGTAGAAGCAAAACCTTTGATGGGGCCGGTACCGAAGTAGTACAGGATCACACCTGTGACAAGTGTTGTCAGGTTACTGTCAATGATGGCCGAGGATGCTCCCTTGTAACCGTCAGCAATAGCCTGTTTTATTCCCTTGCCTCCTCGCAACTCCTCCTTGATCCTCTCAAAGATTAGCACGTTGGCATCCACTGACATACCTATGGTAAGCACTATACCTGCTATTCCCGGAAGTGTCAGGACAGCGTTCAAAGACACCAGCACTCCCATCATAAAAAAGAGGTTGACGGTCATGGCGATGTCTGCCACCGTGCCGGCCGAACGGCTGTAGTAGAATATCATGTAGAGCAGCACAATGATGAAGGCGATGATGAATGACTTCATGCCGCTGTTGATAGCCTCTTTACCCAGCGAGGGGCCCACCACGGTGTCCTGGATGATGCGTGCCGGTGCAGGCATCTTTCCTGACTTGAGGATATTTGCAAGGTCCTCGGCTTCTTCAAGGGTGAAGTCGCCTGTAATCTCGGTATTACCTCCTGCAATCTCATTCTGAACGCGCGGATATGATCTTACATAATCATCAAGAACAACGGCGATGCACCGCCCTATGTTGTCACGTGTCATTCGCTGCCATATCTTGGCGCCCTCAGCATTCATTGAGAAATCAACCTTGATGTCTGACCCGGTCACCCCTGTTGACGGACGGGCGGCGGTAACAACATCTCCGGTCAGTGGCGCACGGCCGTCACGCGTGGTTATCTTTATTGCATGCAACTCATATAGTGTGTTCGTCGGATCCCATTTGAAGGGGTTCTGGCTCCAGTAGAATTTCAGTTCCCTGGGGAAGAGTGACTTTATCTGGTTCATCGCCAGGTAATCATTCACCCTTGCGGTGTCCTTGCCTGCGGCGAAGCCGATTATGCTTCCCATCTCAGGCTGCCCTTCGGGTGTTACGTTCGGCCTGAGTAGTCCGAAAAGCGGATTCTGCCGCGTGAACTCCTCGAGGGTCGAAGCCTCTTCTATGGCCGATGTGTCACTGCTGACCATATCAAGCAGCGACTTTTCACCCGTGGTGGTGTCCTGCACGGCTGTGTCAGCCTGTCCGGTAACGGTGTCTGTAACAGCAGCAACAGTCTCTGTAGGCATTATTGACCTCAGGTAATCATTGGCCTGCATGAGATAACCAATCACTTCACCGTTCTCAAATGTCTCCCAGAACTCGAGGTTGGCTGTTCCCTGCAGAAGGTCACGAACCCTTTGCGGGTCCTTGACACCCGGCAGTTCAACGAGGATACGTCCGCGTGGCTGAAGCTGCGAGATATTGGGCTGTACAACACCAAAACGGTCAATCCTGTTGCGGAGTACGTTGAAAGCATTGTCAATAGCCGCGTTGGCCTCGGCTTCAAGCACTTTCTGCACATCCTCATTGGTGGAATTGAAGTTAATACGGTCTTTCAGCTCCACGGTTCCAAAGACTGCTGCCAGCCTGGCATTCGGGTCTATCTCCTCAAAGGAACGGACAAAAAGAGTAATAAAATCCTCATTGCTTCCGCCAACCCTCTTTTGTTTCGCCAGGGCAATGGCTTCATTAAATGTCTTGTCCGTACTGTAATTTGAAAGAGCCCTGACAATATCCTCAACGGAGATCTCCAGCACCACGTTCATCCCGCCCTTCAGGTCAAGACCCAGGTTGATCTCCTTGGTCTGGACATCCTTATAGGTATTGCCGAGGAAGCCCCACTGATCCTTGGGCAGGGAGGCAACCGAGTCAATGTACGCCACCTCCTTGTTCAGATCACCTGCCGCATATTCCCTTGCCTCCTTCTTGACCTTGTATGAAGCCACCGTGAAGGAGAGCTGGTAAATGCAAACAAGGGTAAGGGCAATAGCCA
>JAAZBN010000031.1 GCA_012513795.1 Bacteroidales bacterium
GGCTCTTCCTTCCCCTCCTGATACTGGAACTGATTATTGCTATCTTTTTCATATCTGCTAATATACCACTTAATTTATATCCGGACCCCAGCCGGCCGGGTTGATGCCGGTAGTGGCAGATGTTCGTTTAATGTACAGTAAATAAACTCAAAATCAGGACAGGGCAGCCGTCATAGTCAGCCCGGTTTGCAGGTAACGGCAGGATTGAGTATCTTTGCAACGCTTCAGGAATAGGCAAGATCTGTACAGGTGTCACATCTCCCGGACAGTTTTCAGTGTTTCATCATTCCGCCACCGGGTCACCCTGTGCCGTTCCTGAGCTAATATCGCAAAAAGGGACTATCCCTGGCAGCACCGTTTGCCGAACCGCTCATGAAAAGACGGGGGAGCCGGAGGCAGAACAATACTTATCGTTAACTGATACTATTATAATATATGGCAGGACCAAACAACAGGTACATTAAAAAACAGAAGACAGAAAAACGTCTCAAGAAGAGAAAGGAAAAGGAACAGAAGAAGCAGCAACGGCGTGAGAACTCACCGGGTGGCGGGCTTGACAACATGATAGCCTATGTTGACAAGTTCGGTAACATCACCTCCGAGCCCCCGGCAGAAGAGGATGCCATCAAGCCTGAGGAAGCAGAAAAGGCCTCTGGCAGTTAGTACCCGAAGCCTTTTCATTTCTGTTTATATCTTCTGTTTGACAATCAACAGCTCTACTGGCAACGGCAATGCGCCATGGTCAGTGGAACAGAAATCAGCCCTTCTTCCACTTAATGGTACAGCCCACAGCCTTTGTGCCGGCAACTTTTACGGGCCGGCCTTCGAGAATACTTTCGAGGGCATCTTCTGCGTATTTTTTGTCTGCCACAGAGCCATCATCGGCATTATTATCGATGGCACCCACGTACTCAACCACCAGCTTGCCATCTCTCCACGAGAGGATATAAATGTGAGGGGTATTCGTTGCGCCGTATCTTCGTGCAACCTCCTGTGTATCATCAAACAGGTAATCAAAACTGTAGTTCTTGTTTGCGGCAGTCTCCTTCATCTTTTCAAATGAGTCGCCTGGTGATAAGGCCGGATCATTCGGATTGATGGCAACTACCGGGTATCCTTTGGGAGCGTACTTTGCATGCAGATCCTGCAACCTCTGGTCATATTTCTTTACCACCGGACAGGTGTTACACCAGAAAGCAACAATAAATCCGTCAGCATCCTTGTATTCTGCAAGAGAGATCATCTCTCCCTTCACATTCGTCAGTTTAAAGTCCGCGGCAATGTCGCCCGCCTTGTATTGCGACTGCGCGTTAAGGAGGCCCGCCATCATCAGGGCCGCCAGCGTTATAAACAGGTACTTCTTCATAATATATTGATTTTAAGTAATTAATACTATTTATGTCTGGTTATCAGTTCTCTTAGTTCTTTTTCCGTGACCTCGGAGGGGTGGAAATATCTTGTTTTTTTCGCGTTGTTGAAAAAGAGGGTAACAGGGATATTTCCCTGCCACCCCGCGTCAACCTTATCGATCCAGCTGTTATAGTCGAGGTTGGTCATTACCCTGACGTCAGCAGTTATCTTATTTTTTTCCAGGAAGGGGATCAGTTTTGAGTCTATCTGGCTTGGGAAGTCGAGGCTCACCAGTATGAATTTCACCCCCTTGCCCCTGTACTCTGTGGCAAGTTTATCAAAGTGGGGCAGTTCAGTTACGCATGGCGGGCACCATGTGGCCCAGAAGTTTACCACATGTAGCTGGTTCTCCGGGCTGGCAAGTATCCTTTCAAGATCCGGTATGCCGATCTTTTCGATCTCCTGAGCACTGAGAGGTGCCAGTCCGAGAATGATGGTCAATATTACTGCCGTTAAATATTTCATACAGTCAAATTGTTGGCGTAACTGTTGTAAAACAACTGCAGCTCTCATATGTTCACTTCACCGCGGGTGAACCTTAATTCTTCGCCAGTTGTTTTCCTTCAGATGAAATTTTAATCTTACTTTTATGACTGTTTGCCGCACAGCTGTCAGATTTTCGTCTTTATTGAGTATCATAACAAAACCATGATCATGAAAAAAACAGGAATTTCAATGACAGTTATACTGTCAGCAGCAGCTCTTTTTCTTGCCGTTCCGCTTTCAGCACAGCAGCTTAATCTCAAAAAGCTGGCTGTGGATTATGATAAAATTATTCTTGATCAGTTCAAGGCTGATGAGACCGGATGTGCCGTACTGGTAGCGAAAGACGGCCAGGTGATCTACAGGAAAGCTTTCGGCATGGCCGATCTTGAGCTGGATGTGCCGATGCAGCCCGATATGGTATTCAGAATAGGTTCTATCACCAAGCAGTTCACCGCTGTTGCCATACTGCAGCTGATGGAGCAGGGCAAGCTGTCACTGCAGGATGAGATAACTAAATACCTTCCTGATTTTCCCATGCACGGGCACTCGATAACGATAGAGCACCTGCTGACTCACACCTCAGGGATAAAGAGTTACACCAACGTTCCCGAGTTTGGAGACATGATAAGAACTGACATGACCCCTGAAGAAGTGGTGGAAAAGATCAAACCTCTTCCCATGGAGTTTGCCCCCGGCATGAAGTGGAACTACAACAACTCCGGATACTTCCTGCTTGGATACATCATAGAGAAGGTCTCTGGGAAAAAATACGCTGAATACCTGAAGGAAAACTTCTTTATACCTCTGGGTATGACGTCAACTCTTTACGGTGATGACACGAAGATTGTGAAAAAGCGTGCATCAGGATATCAGCCCGGGGAAAAAGGCACTGTCAATGCCGATTTTATGAGCATGACCCTGCCATACGCTGCAGGCTCAATTATGTCAACAGTTGATGACCTGTACAGATGGAACAGGGCGCTCCTTGAATACAAACTGGTTAAGAAGGAGAGCCTTGAAATGGCATGGACATCATATAAGCTCGCCGACGGCAAGGATACCCACTATGGTTACGGATGGTTTATGAGCGAGATACACGGCAGCTCCACGATAGAACATGGTGGCGGCATAAACGGTTACCTTACCTCTTCTTTTTACCTGCCAGAGGAGGATGTTTTCGTTGCACTCTTTTCCAATAACACCGGAAAAGCTCCTGAATTCACCGCCCTGAAGCTGGCGGCAGCAACCATAGGGAAGGCAGTACCGACAAAGGAGTTCACTCTCACCGAAGAAGAACTTAAAAAATACGAAGGTATCTACGCCAACGAGGAAGGTACAGAAATTACCATTCTGGTTGACGAGGGCAGACTGAACGGAGTCAGACCCGGCGGTTCACGCAGGAAAATGATCCCCATTGAAAAGGACAGGTTCATCTTTGAAAACTCGCTGATGTATGCTGCTTTCACAAGGGATGTCACCGGCAAGGTCATTTCGGTGGTGAGCGATGACCGGGGGGAGGTTGCCACCTGGACACGCACTGATAAAAAAGTTGAAACAAAAATGGAGAAGTCCCTTCCTGCAGAACTACTGGACAAATATGCAGGTGAATACCAGATAGAGCCCGGATTCACCCTGACCTTCACCTGCGAAGGGGACCGGTTCTTCACCCAGGCAACGGGACAGCCGAGGTTTGAGATCTTCGCAGAAAGCGAAACGAAGTTCTTCCTCAAGGTGGTAGATGCCCAGGTTGAGTTTGTGGCTGACCCTGAGGGAAAATTCGATAAAATGATACTCTATCAGGGAGGGCAGAGGATAGAGGGGAAGAGGATAGAGTAGTCGGGTGTCGGTTGGCGGTTATCGGTTGTCGGTTGGCGGTTATCGGTTGTCGGTTATCGGTTATCGGTTATCGGTTGTCGGTTAGGGGTTGTTGGTTGCTGGCTGGGGCAGGGGAGTGGCTGGTTAAAAAACCTTAACAGATTACCTGGTTGACCACTACGGGTAAAAAAAAACATAACTTTATCCAAACTATATTAACCCCTATGAAGAAACTTACACTATTTGCCATTCTTTTCCTTTTGGCCGGTGCTGCCGGCGAGGTATGGTCATGCACCACCTTCCTGATGTCAGGGAAGCATACTCCTGACGGCAGGCCTCTGCTCTACAAGAACCGTGACACGGGAACCCTGGCCAACGCACTTGTGTATTTCACTGACGGCAAGTACGACTATATAGGGCTGGTAGATTCGAAGGAGTCGTGGAACCGAGAGGTGTGGGGAGGGTATAACTCCGCCGGGTTTGCAATCATGAACTCGGCCGCCTATAATAACAATGCCGGTGACACCACCAAGCTGTCAGACCGCGAGGGTGAGGTGATGAAGATGGCGCTGGCCACCTGTGCCACGCTGGCCGATTTTGAAAAGATGCTCAGCGATATGCCCAAGCCCCTGGGTGTGGATGCCAACTTCGGGGTTATTGATGCTCATGGCGGCGCAGCTTATTATGAAACCGGCAACTTCACATTTATAAAGATTGATGCCAATGATCCGGCCGTGGCGCCTAACGGCCTCCTCATACGCACCAACCACTCCTTCACCGGCTCCAAGGAGGTGGGATACGGATACATAAGGTATGCAGCAGCCGGTGAAGCACTGAATATGGCCGTAGCACAGAAGAGGCTTGATCCGCAGTACCTGCTCAGCATTACCTCGCGCAATCTGACCAACGCCCTGACAAAAGTCAACCTCAGGGAGGTGATGCCGGCCACTGCCGCAGATGCCACCTTCAGGTACTTTGAGGACTTCATCCCGCGCACATCAACAGCATCAGTCATGCTGGTGGTGGGTGCAGCCAGTGGCGAAGACCCGGCCAATGCCATGATGTGGACCATTGCAGGATTCCCGCTGACGGCAGTGGCAGTGCCGGTATGGATCAGCACAGGCAGTGTGATGCCGGCGGTGGTGAGCATGAAGGATGATATGCATGCATCCCTCTGCGATGCCGCCATGACCCTCAAGCGCCAGCTATTTCCCATCACCCGCGGGTCAGGAGGCAAATACATGAATGTAGCCATGCTGATGAACCGGGAGGGATCCGGTATCCTGCAGAAACTGGAGCCGATAGAAGATGAGATCTTCAGAAAGACCGCAGAGATGGTTGCGGCAATGCCTGAAAAGGGCAGACAGCAGAAAGAGGCTATCCTTGCACACTATAACTGGCTTGACGGTTATATTGTGCAGTCGTACAGAGAGTTATTCGGAATAGAAGTGAAATAGCAGATTTCGCGAAAAACCTTTTCCACAATGAAAGAAAACAAATTACCTGCAATAAGGGGCCTGATGCTTCTTGTTGCATTGCTCATTCTGGCTCCCGCATCGCTGAGGGCCATTGAGAAGTACAGTGATCCCGCAACGGTCAACCGAAGGATAGAGCAGCTGCGCCAGGCAAACC
>JAAZBN010000246.1 GCA_012513795.1 Bacteroidales bacterium
GGATGAAGTGGTTGCGTTCCTCCCTGAAGGTGTTAACTATTACCATATTTTTCCCGGGCTGGGAATAGACGGTATCAACGAGCACCATATTAACCGGTGGAGTCAGAAGCTCCAGTTTCGCGATAGCTATAACCGGTCTGAAATTGTTCTCGTAACCGAGGTTGCCAATGTAATATTTCAGGAATGAGGTGAGCATCTCATTCTCTTCCATAATGCTATAGGTTTCCTTCAGCGCCAGGTGTCTGAGGTGAGCGCTGTCAGTGAAAGTATATAACTGGTATAATTCCTCAGTGATGAGGTAATCGGCAAACTTATCGGCCACATCCATGGCTTTCTCAAAACCGTAATTTTTCTTTTTGCTCAGCAGCAGCGACAATCCCTCGCGAGAGAGACTTTTATATCTCATAAAAAGAATCTCTTCCTTCTGCTGCCAGGTGCTCCTTATCATGAAGAGCTGAACTGCCATAAAAAGCAGCAAAGCAACCAGGGAGACTGTCAGAAGGAGCTTTCGCTTCATGGCTTCGATTTTTGTTCAAATTTAAGAAATGCGTTCTGATAGCGGTAAGGGTTAACTCTACATTAACCCTTTGTTAACCTTATGGCAGTGTTTGTTGGCGTACTTTTACACTGTCAAACAATTTTAAAAGGGCAGTCATGAAAAGAAATTTTTTTTCACTCACAGTAGCAATTATGGCCTTGATGATGGTTTCTGCCGGTCTGTCAGCCCAGGAGACACCACCACCAAAAAGCGCAGATGAAAAACAAAAGCAGGCAGAATTTCAAAAGCAACAGCAGGCTTTGCAGGAAGAGCTGAAACAGAAGCAGGCCGAGCTTGAGGCCAAGAGAAAGGAGATCCAGGAAAAGGTGGCTGACAGAGGTGAGAGAGCGGCTGAAAGGCAGAGGGATTATGAATGGATTTATCGGGAGTTTGATGACCTTGACAGAGAGGTCCGTGACCTGACCAGAAATATGCCGGTGGTGGTTGTTCCTGACCTCCCGGACGTTCATGGCATACGGACTTACAGATCCGGGTCAGGCAATAATATATACATTTACGGAAGTCCCGCCAATGCTGGTAAACCCGGATCGTCATGGAATTATTCGCGTCAGGTTATGGAGGCAACCTTTACCAATGAGCTGACAATGAGTGCTGATGAAGGGGAGAATGTCAACCTGACGGTTTCAGGCGATTGTGCAGAGGGATCAATTGCAGTGGCTATAATTATGCCTGACGGGAAACAGCTGTCTGAGGTCATTCTTGATGAGAACGGCAGCCTGAACTGGAGAAAAAGCTATGAAGCCGGAGAGGGCAATGGCTGGAAAAACGGCAAGTGGATATTCAGGATAAAGGCGAAGAACGCAACCGGAAACCTGCGTATTTCAATGAACTCTTACTGATTACAGGTTTTCTGCTTTTATTGGTTCAGATCACCGGTCCGGGATGAGCCGCGATATTCCTCCCGGATCCTGCGCAGAGACAGACATACAGTCTGTCTCTGTCTGTATTTCACTGCCATATATCTGCTGCGTGGATGTTGGTGCGTTCTCAGGCCTCTTAATACCCGTGTGAACATTATTGGGCAATGCCTGTTTGCCCCATGATGCCATATTATTATTTTTGCACAATAAGGAGGCTGATATGAAAAAAATACCATTCTGGCTTGTATTAATTGCACTTGTTTCTGTTTCATGCGGACAGCGCTCATCCGTGAAAGATGAGACAAGGGTCATTACGGTGACCATCCCTCCATTTGCGTGGTTTGTGGAACAGATAGGAGGTGACGATTTCAATGTCAATGTGCTTCTGCCTCCCGGAGCAGATCACCATATCTGGGAGCCGCTACCAGCTCAGATAAGTAAAC
>JAAZBN010000247.1 GCA_012513795.1 Bacteroidales bacterium
AAAGGGCAATGATAATCAGGTCAGCTTCATTTGTTACCAGCAGTGCAAAAATAAGCCAGTTGCCGGCGCCTGACCGGCCCGAATTTGCATTCATAGGAAGATCAAATGTTGGCAAATCATCACTTATTAACATGCTCGTCTCCAGAAAGGGGCTTGCAAAGATATCCGGGAGCCCGGGCAAGACCCAGACAATCAATCATTTCATTATCAATGACAGCTGGTACCTGGTTGACCTGCCCGGTTACGGTTATGCACGTGTCTCACGTAAGATGAGAGAGCAGTGGGATAAGCTGTTCACCTCCTATATCACCATGCGTGAAAACCTCATCCTGCTGTTTGTACTGGTTGATGCCAGGCATGAGCCCATGGCCGTTGACCTGGCATTCATGGAGAAGCTGGCGCTGAACGGTATCCCCTTTGCCAGGGTCTTTACCAAGAGTGACAAGCTGTCAGCTGCTGTAGCAGAAAAAAACAGGGAGATACATAACAGTACCATGCTCCGGACATGGGAGAGCCTGCCACCGACATTCATCACCTCCGCTGCCAGGGGAACAGGGAAGGAAGAACTGCTTGATTATATAGAGAACAATATGATATTTTTCAAAAATGGAAAATGATTTGCCCATAAATGTTATTTTTGGGGCATGGTTCAGTGAAAACCTGAAAAATTTTCTGCTATGATCGGCCGGGCTCCCTTTAAGATTTTTTCATGCACTTCATCACTAAGCATCGCAGAAAAAATTGCTGATCACCTGGGTATTGAACTGGGCAAGAGTTCACTGCTCAGTTTCAGCGATGGTGAGTTTCAGCCCTGTTTTGATGAATCTGTCAGGGGCTGCCACGTCTTCATCATTCAGTCAACCAATCCCCCTGCTGAGAACCTGATGGAACTACTGTTGATGATTGACGCAGCCAAGAGAGCTTCAGCCTACAAGGTGAATGCCGTTATCCCCTATTACGGATATGCCCGTCAGGACCGCAAGGACAGGCCCAGGGTTTCGCTGGGGGCCAAGCTGACCGCTGACATGCTGACCAAGGCAGGTGTTGACCGCATCATCACCATTGACCTCCATGCAGACCAGATACAGGGGTTCTTTGATGTGCCGGTGGACCATCTGTTCGGTTCAGCACTCTTTGCACCCTATATCCGGAACCTCAACCTGCCAAACCTCACCGTCTCGGCCCCTGACATGGGCGGATCCAAGAGAGCAAATGCCTATGCCAGGCACCTGCAGAGCGAAATGGTTCTCTGCTACAAGCTGAGGAAGAAACCAAACGTGGTGGAAGAGATATCAATCATTGGTGATGTTGAGGGGCGCCATGTTGTGATCATTGATGACATGGTTGACACAGCCGGGACGCTGACATTTGCCGCCACGGTGATGAAGGACCGCGGCGCTCTGAGTGTCAGGGCGGTGGCTACCCACCCCGTCCTCTCGGGTAACGCCATCGAGAAAATTGACAGATCACCCCTCGAGGAACTGGTAGTGACAGACAGCATCCCCTTCAAGGGCCATTCACCTAAAATAAAGGTATTGTCAGTAAGCGAAATCTTTGCTGAAGCAATAAAAGCAGTCTATACCAATACCTCTATCAGCTCGGGTTTTGTTTTCTGAGCTTTTTCGCTATATTTGCACGCCATTTTTTTTCAACGAAACGTCAAACGTGTGATGGGAGGTTCCATGGCAGGTAACCTTGAGTAGCACAACAAATTAAAGACTGATGAAAACTATTGAGATCAAAGGTGTCTCGCGCGATCAATTCGGAAAGAAAAGTTCCAACAGCCTGCGGGCAGAGGGAAATGTCCCTTGTGTGATGTACAGGGAAAAGGAAAATCTTCATTTTTATGCCCATGAGAGTGCCTTCAGGGGACTTATTTACACACCGGCGGTTTACCTGGTGAACCTTGTCGTTGACGGTACGGGCTATAACGCCGTGATGAAGGACATACAGTTCCACCCTGTCACTGATAAGGTTCTGCATATCGATTTCATGCAGGTAAGTGAAGGCAAGCCCGTCACTATTGACATACCGCTGAAGGTTACCGGTGACAGTGCGGGAGTGAAAGCCGGCGGCAAGCTTCGTATCAAGCGCAGGCTGCTTAAGGTCAGGGGCCTGACAGAGAACCTTCCCGATCATCTTGAGATAGATATTACCAGACTTGGCATAGGACAATCAATCAAGATAGGCGATCTCTCTTACGAGAACCTTGAGATCATTGACAATAAGCGTGCAATGGTCGTATCTGTTGACGTCTCCAGGATCTCCCTGAAGGAGGAAGAAGCCGCTCCTGAGGCTGCAGCTGAAGGCGAAGAAGGCGAAGAAGGTCCTTCCGAAGAGAAGGAATAAGCAACCACTGATTCGTTATGAAACACCTTATAGCCGGTCTTGGCAACATAGGTGAGGAGTACAGGGATACACGTCATAATGTAGGTTTTATGGTACTGGATGCTGCCGCTGCAGCATCCGGTATCTCTTTCATGGACAGGCGTTACGGTTTTGTTGCCTCAATGAGGCACAAGAACGCCGAGCTGATCATGCTGAAACCATCAACCTTCATGAACCGGAGCGGTAACGCCATTCGCTACTGGTTGCAGAAAGAGAAAATCCCCCTGGAGAACCTGCTCGTTATCACAGATGATATTGCTATCCCCACAGGCACCATGAGGCTCAGGGCGGGAGGAGGTGCCGGAGGTCATAACGGACTGACGAGTATAAGTGAGATACTTGGAACGAACCAGTATGCACGCCTCCGGATAGGCATAGGTAATGACTTCCCCAGGGGCGGCCAGGTAAACTATGTGCTGGGCCGGTGGAGCCCTGATGAACTTGCCCTGATAGAGAAGCGCATACCACTGGCAGTGGAGATGATGCTCTCTTTTGCCCTTGCCGGATGCGAGCTGACCATGACCGCTTACAATAAAAAGGGAAGAATACTTGATGATG
>JAAZBN010000248.1 GCA_012513795.1 Bacteroidales bacterium
AACCCGGTTACGTCTGTGAGCTAAAGTATGACGGGGTATCAATCAGTCTCACGTACGAGAACGGTTCACTGGTAAGGGCTGTTACCAGGGGCGATGGTTTGAAAGGAGATGATGTGACCGTCAATGTCAGGACCATCAGAAGCATACCCGTCAGGGTCAGTGCTGAGGGCATACCCTCCTCCTTTGTCATCAGGGGTGAGATCTATCTCTCCCGTAAGGGATTTGAGCAGATGAATGTATCACGTCAGCATAAGGGGGAACTCCCCTTTGCCAATCCCCGCAATGCAGCTGCAGGCACACTCAAGCTTCTTGATCCGCGAATTGTTGCATCGCGGCCGCTGGAGTGCTTTCTGTACTACCTCATGGGAGATGATCTTCCTGCCGGAACTCACTATGACAACATTATGGCAGCCCGTTCATGGGGGTTCCGGGTGCCGGATGTGATTGAGCGCTGCAAGAACATAGAAGAGGTATTGCACTTCATCAGCATCTGGGAAGAGAAGAGAAGGCAGTTGCCTTATGACACTGACGGGGTGGTTGTAAAGGTCAACTCACTGGAGGCCCAGCAGTTGCTGGGAAACACGGCCAAGACACCACGGTGGGCCATTGCATACAAGTATGCTGCAGAGCAGGCAGTAACCGAACTACTTTCCGTGGACTTCCAGGTGGGGCGTACAGGCAACGTCACACCTGTGGCCAACCTTCGTCCCGTGCTGCTGGCGGGTACCACGGTTAAGAGAGCCTCATTGCACAACAGTGACCAGATTAAATTGCTGGGATTGCATTATGGAGACAGCGTAATAATTGAGAAGGGTGGCGAGATAATTCCCAAAATTGTGGGTGCAGACAGCTCCTTGCGTCAACCGGATGCCGGGGCAGTAACTTTCCCTGATCATTGTCCGGAATGCGGTACAGCGCTTGTCCGCAACGAGGGCGAAGCGAATCATTACTGTCCCAATTACCTGCATTGCCCTCCTCAGATTACCAGGCGCATAATACACTTTGTTTCACGCAGGGCGATGAATATTGAGGGACTGGGCGAGGAGACAGTAGAGATGTTATGGTCAAACGGACTTATTCATAATGTTGCGGACCTTTACGATCTTAAGCATGAGCAACTCGTCTCCCTGGATAGGATGGGTGACAAATCAGCCTCGAATATCCTTGGGTCATTGACAGAATCACTCTCCGTGGGGTGGCCGAGAAAGCTTTTTGCCCTGGGCATCAGGCACGTCGGGGAGACGGTAGCCAGGACCCTGGCCGGTGCTTTTATTGACATCGACTCCCTTATGGGAGCATCGGAGGAGGAGCTCGTTGCACTGGCGGATATAGGTCCGCGGATAGCGGCAAGTGTAAGAGAGTATTTCTCTGACGCTGATAATATTCAGATAATAAACCGTCTGAAAGAAGCAGGGATGACCTTTAAGGGAGTTGCCCGGGATAACCTGGAAGGAGGTCCGTTGACGGGCAAGACGGTGGTGGTGAGCGGTACCTTTGAAAACTACACCCGCGACGGCATCAAGGCGGCCATCGAAGCTGCCGGTGGCAAAGCCTCAGGCTCGGTATCGGGCAGCACCGCATTCATTGTGGCGGGCAGTGATATGGGACCATCAAAACGAGCCAAAGCCACCGCACTCGGTATTCCTGTTATTACAGAGGAAGAATTCATCAAAATGATAAAAGAATAATCATCCGGGTGACCCGCATAAGCCAAAAAATCTATAGGTTTGCATTCTTATGGAATTCTTTTACAATCTCAGATTAAAAGCCGGCAAAATGATACTTCGAAGGCGCCTCTCGGCCCTGAGAAGGATGAAGCAGGATTTCAGCCTGGAGAAGGTAAAAAAGGTAGGAATATTGTGGGATGCCACATTTGAAAATGATTTTCAGCACCTTGCAGCGCTTAACAGGCAACTATCCGAGGCAGGAAAAAGTGTTGAGGTAATGGCCTGGATACCCTCCAAGAACGTCCCGGACAGGCTCACAGGATTAACATATATGAAGTTTCTAAGGAAAAGTGACCTCAACTGGGCTTTTATCCCTGCATCGGAAGATGCAAAAAGCTTTATTTCGGGGAAGCATGACCTGATAATTGATATCAATCCGTTATCTCTCTTTCCGCTCACTGCTCTTGTAGCTCTCTCGGCAGCACCGATGAAGGTTGGTCCCGACCTCACCGATGAGCCGGAGAAGACGCCTTACGATCTGATGATCAAGTCGCCTAAATCCTTCAGTATTGCCAGTTTTCTGGAGCAGGCCATGCATTATCTCTCGATCATCGGGAGTCCTGAGACGAGGGCATGATCAATCCATGACTAATTGGAATTATTCACGGGAGCCGGAAAGATCACAGTGTCAGGCGCCGAGTGAATCACTTAAACCGCGTCCGTGGCAATGCTTGTATTTTTTTCCGCTTCCGCAAGGGCAAGGATCATTCCTGCCCACCTTCTTCTCCACTCTGACAGGAGCAGTCTGCTGCTGCCGCTGCTCGGGCGATCCTCCACCGGCGCTGCGGTAGCTGTCATAATCGCTCTTCTGTGTCCTGAGTCTGCTCATATCAGCCTGGCGGCGACGCTGTGCCTCCCTGACGTTATCTGTTGATGCTGCCGGGATGGTACCCTTCATCAGGAGGCTCACAACATCCTGGTTGACCTTGTTGATCATTGTCTTAAAGAGCTCGAACGATTCGAACTTATAGATAAGCAACGGGTCTTTCTGTTCGTAGGTGGCGTTCTGCACTGACTGCTTCAGATCATCCATCTCCCTCAGGTGTTCGCGCCATGCGTCATCAATGGTGGCCAGCACGGCCGTCTTCTCAAAGGAGCGCAGCAATTCTTTGCCTTCACTCTCAACCGCGGCTCTGAGATTGGTGATAACGTTGTATGTCTTCACTCCGTCAGTAATGGGTACCACCACATTCTCATAGGTTGCTGACATTCGCTCATAAACATCTTTCAGCACCGGGAATGCCGTAGATGAGATTACTTCGCTCTTGCGGCGGTATGCATCTATCACCTTGGCAAAGACAGTATCAACAACCTCCTCATCATTGCTCTTGCTGAACTCCTCCTTTGATACGGGCGAGTCCATTGAGAGCGTCCTGATGAGGGCAAACTGGAACTCTTCATAATCAGAGGTATCCTTATAGAGAGTGACAATGTTCTCAGTCACGTCATACATCATATTGGCAATGTCAACGCTGAGCCTTTCACCGAGGAGGGCATGACGGCGTTTGCTGTAGATCACCTCTCTCTGGGAGTTCATCA
>JAAZBN010000249.1 GCA_012513795.1 Bacteroidales bacterium
CATATCAGAGCCTCGCCAAAAATATCAGTCATTAAGGAGACAAGATCAAATATCATCTTTGCTCAGGACTGATATTCAGTTCATTTAATTCTTCCTGCCGCTTTGAACATTTCAAAAACAATTTTGTTTTTCTTGATCAGAAACATGTTTCAACTTCATTGTGTAACCGGAAAACCACATCAAAACCGGGGCAGAACTGAAAAGCCATACGAGTAGGAATCATTTAAATTTCCAGTTATGAAAAGAACTCATAGAGTACTGGCACTTTTGCTGGCAGCCGGAGTTTTATCTTTTCTTCAGGCTTGTCAGAAGGACGACGGGTTTATATCCCGGTCCGCAGTTGATCTTAAAAACGGTCAGGCATTGGTCAATAATGCCAAACCGGAGCTAACCTTTTACAGCAGTGCCCGTCACATCGGTAACGGTCGGGCTCAGGCCTGGGTGACTGAAAACAGGGAAGGAGAACCCGTCTCTGTAGGTTTAACCCTATCTGCAGGAGTCCTTAACAACCTTCCGGATGAGATGACGGGTGTAGTGATGGAGCTTCCCAAAGGTAAGGGTAAGGATTTCTATACCTTCGTGATGCTCGACTGGAATCCGCAGGGGCATGAGCCGCCTCATATTTACGGACTGCCTCACTTTGATGTACACTTTTACATTATTCCTGATGAGGAACGGTTGGCCATGTCTCCGGACAAGGTTGCCGAATTCGGGAATCTGCCCGCTCTCCAGTACGTCCCGATGGGATATTTCCCTGCACCTGGATTCGTGCCGTTTATGGGTGTGCACTGGCTTGACGGGGCATCTCCCGAGCTTGGCGGTGCCATCTTCACCAAAACCTTTATATGGGGTTCATATGATGGTGAGTTTGTGTTCTGGGAGCCGATGATGACCCGCGATTACCTTCTGACACGTCCAACAGATGTAATTGACCTTGCGCAGCCGGCATCCTTTAAAAGGGATGGCTGGTACCCAATGAAGTATGAGATCTCATACTCCAGGGCGGGAAATGAGTACAACATCGCCCTGCGTGATCTTCAATTCCGCCAGGGACAGTAGCGCGTTCCTCCCGGTACGATTAACAGACATCAGGCTCTCCCGGGTTAGATCCGGGGGAGCCTCCTTATCAGTTCAAAAAAATAAAAAGCCATGAACAGGAAGTCTTTTTTATTGGGACTATCTGCTGCAGGCATTGTTCCGTTTGTTTCAGGACATAGCCTGCTGCGCAACATCGATTCTGAGACCGGCACCCCTGTGATGCTGGCCCCGGACCTGAATAATTCATACTGGTACATCGGCACCCTTATTAGCATCCTGTTGTCAGCCAAAGACACCGGAGGAGCTTTCTCCCTTCTTCATGGATATGAGATACAGGGACTTGAACCGCCTCCTCATATTCACACTCAGGAGGATGAATCATTTTATATTCTTGACGGGGAGATCACCTATACAGCCGGAGGAAAGGTAATGAAGGCAACCAGGGGCAGCTGGGTTTTTCTTCCCAGGAACATAGAGCATTCGTTCCGGGTGATGACTCCACGTGCGGAGGTTCTTATTCATCTTTCTCCTGGCGGTTTTGAAGAATATTTCATTGAGATGAGTGACCCTGCCGCGGAGCTGGTTATTCCTCCAATGCCGCAGGGACCGCCAGACGTCAGAAGGATTGTTGAGACAGCATCCAGGTACGGCATCAGGTTTCCCGGTCTGACGTGAAGGCAGGAAAAACAGTTACCAGCCCTGTTCTGGGCAGTGAATTGTATTCTTCATACCTTTTCGCTTGACTCAACCGCCTTCCTGTTGCCGCACCAGATCTCCGGCAGCGGCGTATCAGGTTTGGATGTCATCATATTCTATGCCACTGGTATTCCGATGGGTTACACCTATCCTGCAATTAACGTTGTGCTGATACTTGCAGGCCTTAAGATACTGGGAGTAGCTTTCTATTACTCCGCCAGGGCTTCCCGACAATCCGCCGTTGGCGTATTATCGGGATAAACTTCTCCCCCTAGGGTCGCACAAAAAACCCGCTTGCGCGGGTCTTTTTGTTGCTCCGCTAGGGCTCGAACCTAGACTTTCCTGATCCAGAGTCAGGCGTGTTGCCAATTACACCACGGAGCAATGGAATGAGGGTGCAAATATATAAAATTTCCAACTTATTACTGAAACTTCAGTTTATTTAAGCCTGCTTGCCTGTTTGAAGGCCCCGGCACTGCGCGTGCGGGGTCGAGTCGCAAAGCTCCTCAATCAGAGGTCTTGTTACCTGTTTTGTTTCGCCCAGGTGTCTTTCAGCCCTACTGTCCGGTTGAGGACTAGGTTCCCCTTCGCTGAATCATAATCGACACAGAAATAACCGATTCTCTGGAACTGAAATTTGTCGAGCGGCCCGGCATCAGCCAGCGAGGGTTCAACCTTACAGCCTCTCAGTATAGTCAGTGAGTCAGGATTGAGGTACTCCCTCGGATCAATGTCCTTGTGTCCCGACGGGTCTTCATCACTGAAGAGCCTGTCATAGAGTCTCACCTCGGCATCAATAGCGTGTGCGGCTGAAACCCAGTGAAGGGTGCCCTTGACCTTGCG
>JAAZBN010000250.1 GCA_012513795.1 Bacteroidales bacterium
GACCTGGTCAAGGACATCAAGTTCATCCGGCAGGGCATTGGATGCAGGCTCGTTGTAAATTATCAGGCACTTTCCGTTCATTTTTCAGTCCGTAGCGTTTTTTGGCGGAATCCATTATCAGTTCTATCAGGGTTCCGAACTCCATTCCATTCATACGTGAAAGCATGGGGAGGTCAGAATGTACAGGATTGAGACCTGCCAGCGGATTAGCTTCTATAAAGCACATCCGTCCGTGACGGTCAGCCTTCATATCTACCCGGCCTGCGTCAACAGCGCCGAGGGCCCGCCATGCTTTCAGTGCAACTGCATCGCACTCAGCTCTCACCACATCGTCATAAACCCTGTACTGAACAAAATTCTCATAGTTCTCTTTAACCTCAACGGAGTAGGGGAGATTATCCCTGCAGATCACCTCCATTCCTCCTGTCACTTTGGCCTCCGGGCCCTGGCCCGTAACCCCGACAGTGAACTCTCTTCCCGGCAGGTACTCTTCAATAAGAACCGGTTGGTTATATACTGCAAGCAGTTCATTCACAAGGATCATCAGTGATCTCCGGTCCCTGACCAGGCTTTTTGGGGTTATGCCCTTACCTGTTCCTTCAGCCACCGGTTTGACAAAGAGCGGAAACTCAAGTGAAGAGAGGTCATCCAGGTCACTGGCAGAATTGGCTATTATGCCTGGGCAGACGGGCACACCGGCAGCCTTAACCACCAGTCGGGCAAGATACTTGTTGAGTGATACGCCCATGATTACCGGTCCGCTGAAGACGTATGGAATGCGGTACTGGTCAAGCAGCGCAGGAACCACTGACTCACGGCCGTCGCCGTAGAGTCCTTCCGCAATGTTAAATACCATGTCCCACCGTTCGCCCGCGGCAAGTTTTTCAACCAGTTCAAAGATATTTCCTATGCGGACTGTATTATATCCAAGTCGCAGAAGTTCATCTTCAATGGCAACGACCGTCTCTTCCTTGTCAAACTCAGCCGTCTCATCCATTGAATAACCCCGTTCAAGGTACCATGAACGGAGGTCATATGTTAGTCCTATCCTCATCCCGCGGTTACTTTTTGTTGGGGTAAGTGTAACGGTTCTGTTTGTAGTTTCTGAGAACCCATTTTTCCGGTCCGCTCTCCACCACGTAATTGGGGAGGATAGGTATCTTGCCTCCTCCGCCCGGAGCGTCTACCACGAACTGGGGGACAGCATAGCCGCTTGTATGACCGCGGAGGTTCTCAATGATATTTATTCCCTCTTCTATGGTTGTCCTGAAGTGGCTTGATCCGGGTATCAGGTCGCATTGGTAGATATAGTAGGGTCTCACGCGCACTGTAAGAAGCTTATGCATGAGTTCCTTCATTGTTGCCGGATCATCATTGACGCCCTTCAGCAGTACAGTCTGGCTGCCCATGGGTATGCCTGCATCTGCAAGCATCTCGCATGCCTTCCGCGTCTCGGGAGTTAACTCATCGGGATGGGTGAAGTGGACACTCAGGTATAGCGGGTGATACTTGCGGAGCATTGAGACCAGCTGGCGGGTGATTCGCTGCGGCAGCACTGCCGGCACCTTGGTGCCAATCCTCAGTATCTCGATATGCTTTATTGCCCTCAGGTTTGAAAGCAGGTATTCTATCTTGCTGTCATTCATAGTGAGGGGGTCTCCGCCGCTGATGATGACATCACGTATCTCAGTATGTTCCCTGAGGTATTCAAATGCTTTTTCCCATTCACTTTTGGTGAGATGGCCGAGTTTGCCCACAGCATGTGACCTTGTGCAGTACCTGCAGTATGATGAGCAGAACTGGGTGACGGTGAAGAGCGCCCTGTCAGGGTAACGGTGAATGATGCCGGGAACGGGACTGTTGCCCATCTCATTGAGAGGGTCGGCCTTCTCGGCATCCGTGACAATAAGCTCGTCACTCGTTGGAATCATCGTACGACGAAGGGGCGTCCATGGCTCCGAGTCATAGATCAGTGACAGGTAGTAGGGGGTGATCCTCAGAGGGAGTCTGCCTTTAAGCCTGTTCAGTGTCCTGATCTCATCATCGGTCAGAGTCATGACACGGCTTAACGCCTCGGCAGTGGTGAATGAGTTTCGCAGCTGCCAGCGCCAGTCATTCCAGGAATCATAATTTGCAAGGGGGAAGTAGCGGTGGATGAATTCCGAACTCCGGTTGCTAACTAAATGATCGTGGGATCCGATCTGCGGGAAGATCATGGTACCCGCGCCAGGTTCTTCATCAGAAGAACAACCCATGAGGCGGCTCTCAACACAAGCAGCCGTTGCCTCTTTTCTGTTAGCGTTCATGTTTCGGTAAAATAATTTACCTCTTTTTTCTGATTGTTAATTATTCGTTTTAGTTAATAATTTGTTACAAAAATTTCCGCTAAGTTATTAATTGGTTAACCTGCGAACTCTCATCCGGGTAAAAGATATCAACATGCAAAAGCTGACTGATAATATCTGGTTCTCAATTTCATAACCTGCCTGAGCCTGAGTTATTCACAGCCTGTTTTCAGGTGGTGAAACTGATACCCGGATTTTGAGGCGCAAACATAAATCAAATTCTGATATGCGGGTATCTTTCAGCCATTATTTTTAAATTTTTTTCAATCATCCGGTCACGCTGGGCTGCACATAATTCCGTACGTCCCGCGTCTTCCGGGGTATTCATCACATAATCAATTAATTTATCCAGTGTAGTTGTTGCCACGTGCATCCTTGTATCTGAGCTGGCGTAATAAACAAAGACCGTGCCATCGTCGTCGGCTATCCATCCGTTGCTGAATACCACATTTGACACATCGCCAACGCGTTCTTCGCCGAGAGGTTCAAGAAAGTGTCCGGATGGTCTCTTTATCACCCTCCACGGTTCCTCAAGGGATGTCATGAAGAGGTAAAGGGTATAGCGTAGTCCGGCAGCGGTTCTCCTCACACCGTGGGCAAGGTGGATCCATCCGTGAGGCGTTTTCAGTGGTGCAGGTCCCTGGCCGTTCTTGACCTCCTTTACGGTATGGTACTGGCGGGGGTCCATCAGAATCTCCTCACCCAGCACGGCATGCTCCATGGAATCACAGAACCCGGCAGAGATACCGCTGTCACCGGTCTCTATGAAGCCTGACTGAGGCCTGGTGTATATCATGTACCTGCCGTTCACGAACTCCGGGTGCAACACGCAGTTTCGCTGCTGTGCTGCTGAGGATCTAAGGTCATCGAGCCTCTCCCAGTGATCAAGGTCCTTTGTGCGCGCTATGCCACAGCTTGCCATGGCAGCAGATGAGTCGTCAGGCTTGCTCTTATCCTTTCGCTCTGCGCAGAAGAGGCCGTAGATCCATCCATCCTCATGTTTTGTGAGGCGCATGTCATAGACATTCATCTCCGGGTCATCAGTGACGGGCATCACAACAGGGTGTTTTCGGAAGCGCCAATGGTCGATCCCGTTCGGACTCCCGGCAATGGCAAAAAAAGACTTAACATCGAAACCTTCAGTACGGATGGCCAGGTAGTACATACCATTATGCTTAATGGCACCGGCATTGAAGGTAGTGTTGATGCCCAGCCTGGTCATGAGGTGCGGGTTATTGCGGTAATCGAGATCATACCTCCAGAAGACCGGGGTGTGGTCTCTCGTTATCACGGGATAGAGATATCTGTCAAAGATGCCGTTGCCACCTGCTTTCTTGCTGTTAGGCCTGCAAATAAGCTTTTCGTGCTCATCAAACAGCCTCTCTACCTGGTTGTCAAATTCCTTTTCTGTCATCAGTCCTGTTTTATTTCAGGAACAAATATAACGGATAACGCAAATGGTATTGTGCGATTGCACTGCCTCTATTTATTGTTCAAACTTTTTTATATTGGCAACTGAAAAACCTGACAGGTATGAAGAAAAGTCTAACCTTTCTTGCCTCATTGATCATGCTGGCACTTTCATCCTGCGGCACAGGGCCTTCCGTGCATGACTACATGGTGGTGGGCTATGTGGCTGGCTACAGGAACTTCGATTTTTCACAGATTGACGCCACGAAACTAACCCATATTAATTATGCCTTTGCAAATGTCATTGACGGGGAAGTAAGGTTCGGAAATGAAGGGATTGACAATAGTGAGATGAACGCGGAGGACATCCGAAAACTTCTGGAACTGAAGACGGTAAATCCAGATCTCAAGGTACTGGTTTCGGTCGGGGGATGGACATGGTCAGGCAACTTCTCTGATGCAGCTCTCACGGACTCCTCCCGTAACCGTTTTGCCGCCAGTGCAGCCCGGTTTATCAGGGATCATTCCCTTGATGGCATAGACATTGACTGGGAGTACCCAAATCACCCGGGGGCAGGCAACACCTTCAGGCCTGAGGATGTGCACAACTTCACCCTGCTGATGGAGTGTGTAAGGAAACATATTGATTCCCTGGCTGTTACCGGGGAGAGGGATGAGAAATACCTGCTCACCATAGCCACGGGTGCCAGTGAGCATTATGCTGCCAACACTGAGCTTGGCGAGCTTAGCCGCTGGCTTGATTTCATTAACATCATGACCTATGATTTCCATCATGGTGCAAGTTACCAGACCGGACATCACGCCAACCTTTATCTTTCATCGTCGGATGATCCTGACGGTGATGCCACGGATAAGGCAGTAAAGCTACACCTGGATGCCGGGGTGCCTGCGAAAAAACTTAATATCGGTGTCCCGTTCTATGGAAGGATATGGAAAGGGGTTGAGCCTCTCAATAACGGACTATACCGGCAAGCATCCACAACCGGTGCCGGCATGTCATACTCTGATGTGCTCAAGACTCTTGCCGATCCGGATTTCACAAGGTATTACGACTCATCGGCATCATCACCTTTCCTGTGGAATGAGAGGGATTCTGTTTTCATCTCTTATGAAGATGAGGTTTCCCTTGGTGCAAGGATGCACTATGTAAGGGAGCGTGGCCTCGGTGGGGTGATGTTCTGGGAATACAGTGAAGATGTTGACGGCATTTTGCTTGAAGCCATTACGAAGGGCCTTACAGGCAGATGATCAGATAAAGAAGAAAGCCACACCTGCCACGCTGATGATTGCGCCGGCAATCTCCACGGCAGTGATCTTCTCCTTGTATATCCATGCTGATGGTGCCAGAATAAGTACAGGTACTATGGCCATGATTGTTGATGCTATCCCTGTCTGGGTATGTTTGATCGCGAGCAGAGAAAAGGAGATGCCGAGGAAGGGGCCGAAGATGGCGCCAAGCACCATTGCCTGAATTGCGGGCGGATTTCTCATTGCATTGTAAACGTTGCCCCATCGACGCAACATTGTTATTATAAGTGCAAAGCCTCCCATACCCGCAATAATCCGTATCTGTGTTGATGCGAATGCATCATAGCCCTGCATTCCATACTTGCTCAGCACTATGCCCAGTCCCTGTCCGAGTGCGCCTATGAATGCAAAGAGCAGTCCCGCCGGCGAGATCTTCACTGAAAGTCTTTCTCCCTTTACCGGCCGGTTGAAGATCGCCAGGCCGATGCCGAAGATTACTATGATCATGCCGGCCATCTGAAGGAGGCTGAGTGACTCCCCCAGCATGAAGTAGCCAAAAATGGCTGCCAGCGGCGGAGCCAGTGTCATAATAAGCATCGCGAAACGTGATCCGATGAGAGAATAGGAACGGAAAAGGAAATAGTCGCCCAACACCAGCCCCACTATCCCGGAGAGAGCAAGCCACAGCCAGTTATGAATTGACGCGTCAACAGGCAGAAAGTGTCCGCGTGAGACCAGTGTATAAAATCCTATAAAGAAAAACGCCAGGGTCAGTCTCACTATGTTTACGGTAAGAGATCCTGCCTTACGGCTGGCAGACTCAAAAGCAAGCGCAGTTATGGTCCAGAAGACCGCCACGGCCAGGGCGGCAAATTCTCCTGTATGAGCAGTTATATAATTCATTCCGGGGGAAAGTATAAGCGCACAAAAATAGGCATTCGCACGAACGCTTTTGTCATTTGGCTGAGTTTAACCATGTTTTTTTCAGAATCTATTTTCCATAAATGCTTTTATACCTATTTTTGAATAAACCTAAACTTACGGACTATGGACGCAAAGGGAAAAGCTATCATCTCACACATTTTCATTATCGGCTGGATCATTGCCATTGTATTAAATTCAAGCAAGAAGGAAGAATTTGCCAGTTATTACCTGAGACAGAATCTGGGCCTGATAATTTTGGGGATTGCACTCAGGATTCTTCATGTTATCCCGGTTCTTGGCCCTGCACTCTCTGTCATCGGAGGTATCCTCCTGTTCATCGGATGGCTCATGAGCCTTATCTGGTCAATACAGGGAGAAAAGAGGCCTGTACCCTGGCTTGGAGAGCAGTTCCAGTCGTGGTTCAGGGGCATCTGACAACATGTTTATCAGACACTTTTTGCATTTCATAACGGCACTTTCCGGCATTGCCCTCTTACTGTCAGGGTGTGCCGGTCAGGAAAAGGAGAGGCCCAATATAATTCTTCTTTTAACCGACGATCACGGATATGCTGATACAGCATCCCTGCTGACAGGTTATTGTCAGGCTCCGGGAGATCATGCTGAAGGAGCATCGGCCATCCCTTAATCCCCAATGGAAATTAAGCCTTCAGGGTGAGTAAATGACTTCATAATATTAATCTGAGCGGGACCGTTATAGATTATTGTGCCGATGCGGTTATAAGGCCTTTCATCCACCGGAAAGTCTGTTATCTTTGCACGGGCTTCTATTTTACATATTGTCAGAAATAGCGGAAATATTAAAGAGTTTTGATCCTGTAGGTCTTGACGGTATCTCTTCCGTTCGGTACATGACCCGTTTGGATACCAAGTATCTCTTTTCAGCAGGAAAGCTGCCCGAGTTGCTCCGGCTGGTAGAGCCGCACTACATGGCCCTTGAGATAGAGAAGCTAAGAGAGTTCCCTTATAAGACGGTCTATTTTGACACCCCTGACCTGCTGTTTTATAACCAGCATGTTACCGGCAGGCTCAACAGGACAAAGGTCAGGATCAGGACCTATGAGTCGAACGGGCTTACCTTCCTGGAGGTAAAACGGAAGTCAAACAAGGGCCGTACAAATAAGTCGAGGCTGGAGAAAGAGCCAAACGACATGAATCACATCAGTCAGTCAGGAGAATTTCTTGAGGAGCTGATCTCCCGGTCGGCCGGCTCGCTGAAGGCTGTAATAAGTACCTCCTTTACCCGGATAACGCTGGTTTGCCTTGAGCGGTCAGAGAGAATAACCATTGATTACAATCTTCGCTGGAATAATCTCAGGGGTGACAGTCTGAGTATGCCTTTCCTCGCCATTGCCGAGATAAAAAGTGAAAAGTCAACCTCCCTTTCGCCGTTCTTTACCAGGCTGAAGGAGCTTGGCATCCGCAGGAGCGGATTCAGCAAATATGCTGTGGGGATGGCACTGGTGAACAGGACTCCCCGGCAGAATTATCTCAAACCGAAATTTTTACTTTTAAACAGGATAAAGAATGAATATTACAGGAATGACACTGCCCGCCAGCGCCGCGGAGATGACTGAACAGGGAATGTTCAGTTTTGCCGGCCTGCCGGAATTACTTTTGCGTTTTGGAATCAACCTGGTGGTCATGCTAATTCTTGTGCGATGGTTATATTACACCACTACGAGGAGAAAAGACTACCTCTTTACCTATATTCTCATCTCCAGCGTAGTCTTTCTCCTCTGTTACCTTCTTGAGAGCGTCAGCCTTCAGATAGGATTTGCCCTGGGACTGTTTGCCATATTCGGCATTATCAGATACCGGACCAATCCAATGCCTATAAAGGAGATGACCTACCTCTTCCTGGTAATCGGCATCTCTGTCATCAATGCCCTTACCACCGGCACCTCCATGACTGAGATCATCTTTGCAAACCTGGCGGTAATCCTGATCACTATGGGTCTGGAGAAGGTGTGGCTGCTGAGGCATGTTTCATCAAAATCAATTATTTATGAAAAGATCAACCTGATTGTTCCGGAAAAATATGACGAACTGAAAGCTGACCTTCAGGAACGCACAGGAATAAAAGAGATCAAAAAGGTTGAGATAGGTGCCATCAATTTCCTTAAGGACACCTGCAGGATGATTATCTATTATGAGGATAAGGGGCGGTCAGTCAACCTTGCAGACCAGAATGAATTCATCAAAACAGACGATAACGATGATGACTAGGCCCGGATATTTCATGTTGTTCATTGTGTTTCTGGTGTCTTTCCCGGCACAGGCCCAGAAGACTGACTACGGTATCTGGTATGAAGCCAAGGCTGAAAAAAATCTATGGAAAGGCTTGCGGATTGATCTTGAGGCCAGCATCCGTACCAATGAAAATGCAGGGAACATAGAGAAGTTTTATATTGAGCCGGGGGTGAGGTACAAGTTCAATGATTATTTCAATGCAGGGATTTATTACAGGTTCATAGAACAGCAGGAGAAAGATGATCTCTACCATCCCAGGCACAGATGGTTTGTTCAGATGAAGGGTTCGGCACCCTCATTAGCCCGCTTCACCCTGTCAGTAAGATACCGGATCCAGCAGCAATTCAAGACCTTCATTGATGATCCTGAAGATGAAGAACCGCAATGGTTCCAGAGAGTCAGGCTGGAGCTTGACTATGATGTCAGGGGCATACCGCTTAAGCCCTACATTAATGCCGAGATGCATATGCTGCTTTCCGGGCCGAACGATTACACCGCCGATAAATGGCGATCAATGATCGGGGTGGAGTACACCCTGAATAAAAGACACACCTTCGGGCTGGAGTACATATATAATGACAGCAGGGTGACCAAACCGCCATATGAGAATCTGCTTGGTATAACCTATTCCGTTAAACTGTAGCTTCAGTAAGGCTTTCTTATGGTTTTGAATTACTCCAGTGGCCAGGCTCAGTCAATTCTGTTATATTTGCCGCAAATTTCAGCCCCGGGCTGTTCTTTTTATTATAATGGAATGATATGAGCAAATGGACCGCTGACCTTATAGGTGATCTTACCGGAAAAAGAATAATAATCACTGGTGCAACTCACGGTATCGGTTATGCTGCGGCCGAGGCTCTGGCAGCGCGGGGTGCCGACCTGATCATAGCTGTGAGGAACAGGGCCAGGGGAGAACACTCTGTTGAAAAAATCAAGGAGAAGAGCCCCGGAGCCTCAGTTATGGCAATGCATCTTGATCTGACTGATCTTGATATTGTGAAGCATTTTGCTGATGAGGTTACCGCCCGGTTTGACAGGCTGGATGTGCTTATCAACAATGCAGGAGTGATGGTGCCTCCTCATAAAATTACCAGGAGCGGGGTCGAGCTGCAATTCGGGACCAACCATCTTGGCCACTTCGCGCTTACTGCTCATCTCCTTCCCTTACTGATGGCCACACCGCTTTCACGGGTTGTATCAACAAGCAGTATTGCAGCACGCAGGGCGAAGATCCATTTTGACAACCTCGATGGCAGGAACGGATATAACCCGATGACTTTCTACCGCCAGAGCAAGCTAGCCAATCTCCTCTTTGCCATTGATCTTCAACACAGGCTTGAGAGGGCAGGATCATCAACCATCAGTGTGGCCTGTCATCCGGGCATAACAGTCACGAACCTTCTCTCCCGCGGGTCAGGAAAAGAGACAGGCAGGGTTATGAAGGCACTCATGAGAATAGTGGCCCAGCCTGCCTCAATGGGATCGCTGCCTACCCTTTATGCCGCCACTCACCCGGACCTGCGCGGAGGCGAGTATATCGGACCTGACGGTCCGGGTAATACCAAAGGCTATCCTGTACTTAGCAATGATCCGGCAAGGTTGTACAAACCTGACCTCGCCGCCAGGCTGTGGGATGTGTCGGAGGAACTGACAGGGGTGAGGTTTATTATCTGAAGTTGGCAGTTGGCAGTTGGCAGTCAGCAGTCGTCCATGCAGTTGTAGCGTAGGACATTCAGAATTGCCGATGTGCGATGTTCGATTGTTGATTATGGCCGCAGACCAGTCAGAATTGCCGATGTGCGATTGTCGATTATGGCTGTAGACCATCAAGAATTGTAGATTGTGGATGTGCGATTGTCGATTATAGCTGTAGGCCATAAAGAATTGTAGATTGTGGATTTGCGATTGCTGATTATGGCCGGAGGCCATAAAGAATTGTAATTTGCCAATGTGCGATGTGCGATGTTCAATTGTTGATTATGGCCGTAGGCCATAAAGAATTGTAGATCAGGTATGTACCATCCCCCCCCCCCCCCCCCCCCCCCCCCCCCCCCCCCCCCCCCCCCCCCCCACCCAC
>JAAZBN010000251.1 GCA_012513795.1 Bacteroidales bacterium
CATCACTGACCTGTTTTTCGGCTTTCTCCGTGGCTGCCACGGCTTTGAGTCCCGACTCCCTGAGCCAGGTGAGGCATTTTGTCAGGCTCTTCACCCTGCACACCGGGAAGGTGCTGAGTGCTCCGGCTGATGCCTTGACCGCATCGGGGGATATTCTGGCCGAATTCTTTTCAGGAATGATGACAGCGTGTGCCCCGAAGCAGAGGGCGGACCGCACTATAGCCCCGAAGTTACGCACATCGCTGACGCCGTCGAGCATCAGCAGGAGGGGATCGCCTCCCTCCTCAAAGATACGGGGCACGATGTTCTCTATATTCTGAAACTCAATTGCCGAGAGCCATGCTATCACACCCTGATGGTTCTTACGGGTAATATAGTCGAGCTTCTCCTGCGGCACCACCTGCCAGGGTATGGCATACTCATTCACCACCTGCATCAGCTCGTGGTATAATCCACCGCGCAGTCCCCGGCGCACCAGTACACGGTCTATCTGCCTGCCTCCCCTGATGGCCTCCATCACGGGGTGCATGCCAAAAATGAATTCCTTTTCGCTGTGCATCATAAATGTTCCCGAATTATTCCGAACCTGATTATCCTTTCGCTCTGCGTCATTGCCTCAACGGGCCAGTCATGGCGGCATCGCCGCCGGATGTGGGATCTGATTATCCTTTCGCTCTGCGCCATTGTCTCAACATACCTCTCATTGCAGCTCCTGCGGGTTATCGAGCCTGAACACCTTACCCTCGCGCCATCTGGCAACCGCAATATCCCAGTAGCTAACAGGGGTTCCGGCACGGTTCAGCACAAAATCATTCTCGGAAAAGATATTCTTCGCTTTGCGGAAGTTGAACCAAAGGTAGTGGTCCTCATAGGTATATCGGGAGCCCCAGCGGCTCTTCACGGGAGGTTTTCTGAATCCCCAGCTCTCGCCCTCGGAGTTTTTGTAGACCTTGTCTGGCGGGCCGTACATTATGTAGATCATACCCCTGTCAGTGAGCCATCCCGCCTTGTAGGAGCTGAAGTAATAATTTGCAAACAGAGTACGGTTATAGTATATCCTGATAAGTTCTTTCGATCTCTCGATGCTGCCTGTACGGTCAAGCCAGAACTTGTCGAGCGCCAGCTTCGGTTTCTCGGCGGTGAGCATCTCTTCCATCTCCTCAGGGGTGGCAAAATATTCCAGCGGTGGTATCATAGTTTCCGGGCTGGTCATTGTAGGATGGTCAGGGCCGAAATTATATATGACGAGGCCGTCGCGGATAAGGCTGTCAACGGAGATCATGTATATTCCCTCACCGGGGAACATCATGGGCAGTGTGTCAGAATATACCAGCGGCACTATAACCTCGGGCTCACTCGCTACGGTAACCTCGGGAAGGATAGTTGTGGGAGCGGGAGGGATGCCTTTCACTGCTTTGTAATAGAAAAGCCAGAGGGTGTCAGGCTGCATCGGGGGATTGACCACGTTGATGTACTGCTCGCGTCTCAGCACCCTGCTGTACATCTCGTTCTTATTGAAATGGTCGCGTATCCTGTAGTTCAGTCCGCTGTAGATGCCTCTCCGTTCAAAATCGATGAAGGTCTGCTGGGTACGCTGCCGGATAAGGTCAATGATCTTGATCTCAGCTGAATACGCGCTTCCTTCACGTGTGTCAAGGGGTATGCGCATGACATATTCGCCACCGACATCTTCTTTCCTGATATCATATTTGTAGGTTGCCGTGTCAGCCAGGCCTCCCATAGTGTTGTCAAAGAGCCTGACCGATACCAGCAACGATGCCATCGGGACTCCTTCGGGATTGGCTTCGCTGAAGTATAATTCGCCCCTGCGGATGCTGATGCTCATCAGGGTTGTTTCGTCACCTTCGTTATACAGGCTGATAAAGGGTGTGAACACGTTCCTTGCCGGGTTGTAGATATAGGACATGTCCTTGGTGTCCGTGACATTCTGTGTCACAGTGCAGGATGCCAGCAGCACTGCCATCATCACAACCGTTATGAGTGCAGCAGGTTTATATTTCAGGGGCCTTGTCATGGCATAAAGGTAATAAAGATTTCATTGTCCGTTCTCTTTCCAGCTCATTCTC
>JAAZBN010000252.1 GCA_012513795.1 Bacteroidales bacterium
CTCCCGAACCCGCCCGCCCTGCAGGCTGGCACCTTCGCTGAAATTGCCCACCGGGCAATTTCTTAACGCTCGGTCCGGTTCGAGCCCCAGCTGGATCACGAGGCCACAGGAAGGCTGCTGACACAGAGAAAGGGCTATCCCGATGGGACAGCCCTTCTCTTTTCATCTGTATGTCATAGTTACTTTGACAACACAGGTATCTGCCTGCTTATCGACTCCTCTAGTGAGATGAGAGTTTCGGTCCGCATAATGCCGGTGATGGCCTGTATCTTTTCTGTCAGGACCTCACGCAGATGCTCATTGTCATGCGTATAGACCTTGATAAAGAGTGAATAGTTGCCGGTAGTGTAGTGACATTCAATGACTTCAGGAATATCCTTCAGTTTATTGATCACCTCCTTGTATTTCCCCGGATTGTCAAGATAGAGACCTATGTATGCACAGGTCCTGAACCCGACAAGTATAGGGTCAACCTTAAACTCAGATCCTTTTATAACACCCAGCCGGATCAGTCGCTGAACCCTCTGATGGATAGCTGCACCTGATACGTTGCAGTCGCGTGCAACCTCGAGATACGGGATCCTCGCATTCTTGGTTATGATGTCCAGTATCTTTCTGTCCAGATTGTCAATTTGCAAATTTTCTGCCATGATTACTTTCTATAATTTAGTCAATGAATACAATTCCGCCCTTAAAGTTACAAATTTAAAGCAAATTGAAATTATATCCTATTTATTATACCAGTAATTCTTCTGACAGAATCCAGATTTTTTCCAACCAGGAATTTCTCAATACCCTTTTTCACATCAATTCCCGTTCGCGGCTCGATGAATGATGCCGTACCCACCTGTATGGCTGTAGCCCCTGCCATCAGGAATTCGAGGGCGTCTGTTGCATTCATTATCCCTCCGAGGCCGATCACGGGTATATTGACAGTCCGGGCCACCTGCCATACCATCCTGAGGGCCACTGGCTTGACTGCCGGCCCCGATAGTCCTCCGGTGATGGTAGACAGTTTCGGCTTCATGGTTGTCACATCGACAGCCATTCCCAGCAGTGTATTGATCAGTGAAACTGCTTCAGCTCCCTCCTCCTCGGATATGCGGGCAAACTCGGTAATATCTGTCACATTGGGTGAAAGTTTCACTATGAGAGTCTTTCTATAAACCTTCCGGACGGCTGAAATTACCTCCCTGGCTGAAGCGGGATTAGTCCCGAAGATCATCCCGCCTTTCTTCACGTTGGGGCAGGAGATATTCAGTTCGATGGCGGGAACTGCACTGAGGCGCTGGATTCGTTCAGACAGTTCGACATAATCCTCAATTGTATTGCCATTTACATTGACAATGACATTTGTGTCATATTCTGCAAGGCGAGGATAGATATTCTTTTCGAAATAGTCAATTCCTTTATTTTGCAATCCGACAGCGTTGAGCATTCCCGATGCTGTTTCTGCCATCCGGGGGTATTGGTTGCCTTCCCTGGGCTCAAGGGTAGTGCCCTTAACGATAATTGCCCCGAGTTCAGAAAGATCCATGAAATCATCCAGTTCGGCCCCGTAACCGCATGTTCCGGAGGCAAGCATGACTGGATTACGCATCTCGAGTGATCCGATTCTTGTCCTTAGGTCTGCCATTTCAGATGATTGATATTGAATACCGGGCCGTCAGTACAGGAGCAAAGGTTTCCTGAAGTTGTCGGCACAACGCAGCAGAGGCATATTCCCATTCCGCAGGCCATGAGATTTTCAAGCGATACCTCACAGAAGATATTTCTGCGGCGACACTCGGCAGCCACAGCCATCATCATCGGTTCAGGACCGCAGCAGTAGACCCTGTCCCACTCCTCTTCCCTGAAGGCGGGGATGTCGGTTACAAAGCCCTTATGTCCCTGTGAACCGTCCTCGGTGGAGATCCATACCGGTCCCAGCTTCAGAAATTCATCGTGTTCGAGAATCCTGGAGCGATTCCTGAAACCCAGGGCAAAGTGAGGCTGAACACCAGATTCGCTTATTTTCCTGGCGAGGTAGAGCAGAGGGGCCATACCGCAGCCGCCACCAGTAAGAATTACCTTCTCGCCTGCCAGGGGTAGGGTGAATGAATTGCCCAGAGGATAGATCAGGTTAAGCCTGTCTCCCGGCGTAAGGCGTGACAGTCTTTCAGTTCCCGGCCCGACAGCCTGCACCAGAAGAGAAAGGGTACCGGAACCTGTGTCAACGTCGTGTACTGATAGCGGTCTGCGGAGAAAGGTAGCAGGACTGTCATCAACCAGCGCCTGCACAAACTGTCCAGGTCTTATTTCGGGTAATCCGTCCGCAGATTGTACTCTCAGGAGAAAGAAACCTTCTGTCAGCCTTCTGTTCTCAGTAACCTTAAGATCTTCAACCCGCTTTTTCATCACGCCACTTTAACAGCAAAAATAGACAATTTAAGGAAACCCGGTCAGGTTGGAAGATATTCAGTAAATGTTTTGTCGGAATAGAACATAATGATCCTTGTTATACGGCGTGTGCTCAATTCAGATGGCTCACTGTGACCAACTTCACCCTCTGAAGTCATTTCAGAGCTCTCAGAAGTCTCAAAGACTGCCTGCATACTATCTGTCAGTCCATTCCGCGTTTCTTCCCCTGATCCGTCCGGAGGCATATCATCACCGAATAGGGTGGGCTGGGATACAGTGTTGTACATCGGACCCCTCCCGAACAACAGCCATTCAGCGGACAGGGAAGAATACCTGTGAAGCATCTTAATCACAAAATCAAGGCTTGGGTTATTTCTTCCGGAAAGAATATGCGAAATCCCCGAAGCCTGAACGCCAATTTCATCTGCAAACTGGGCGTAACTCTTGTTTTCATTCTGTAAGAAGGCCTGAATCCGATCTTTCATCATATAAACAGCTTTTTACAAATGTAAATAATTATCATTTTACATCTGTAATTTAATTGTATTTACATGTGTAATTATAAAACAGATTATCGTCTTAGATATAGAATTATCCATGACGCAAATATGGGTAAACAACCTCTAACTATCTGATCTATTACTGTAGTTTAGAATTTTATATATGTTGATTAACAGTCATATATGTAAAAATTAATATGCAAATCTAATGAATTGCCCCATCTCATATATAATAAACCTTTATCCCAGGTTTAACTGAATAGCATAATAGTTTGATATACAACATATTATTGTTAACATTACAGATTATCAGGAGAACTTTACATGAGTATGTCTGATTTGATTACATATGTAAAGATATATTGTAAAGATTCAATGATTTCTTGCGATTACATTTGTAATTTGTTATTCCGGCCGGTCTGACCTTACAGGTTGATTGTTTATAGTGAGGTGCTTTTCTACCCTCCTGCAGTCAAGTCGTGGAGAATTCAATTTTTTCCGCCATTCTGTACTGTAGCATGAAATATTAAATTCTGGAAACATAATTTAAAACATCTTTTATGGAGTAATCTTTTAATTATCTTCAACCGCCAAAGGATAAAGCGCATTTTCTATCTGATCCGGTATTAACATTTAGCATATGGTTAAAAGAAAATTCTCTCTTGCCATGCATTGGCAGATACTTATCATGCTGGCACTGGGTGGTTTGTTTGGTTATTTCTTCCCACATCTCACAAAGTATACCAACTGGATGGGTGAAATCTTTCTCCGGGGACTGAACATGGTTATCGTTCCACTCATCTTCTGTTCCATCATGACAGGTGTGGCAAGTGTAGGTACTGCTGAGAACCTTGGGCGGTTAGGGTTAAAGACAATGGGGTACTACGTTCTCTCAACCTTTCTGGCCATAGTCACAGGATTTTTGTTAGTCCAGCTGATTAAGCCGGGCATAGGGGCTGATCTGGGTCTGCAGGTACCTGTGGAAGAAATATCTACGGGCAAGGAGAGTTTCGGGCAGACGCTGATCAACATTGTTCCCACCAACATCATCAAGGCGATGTCTGAGGCTCACATGCTTTCAATCATCTTCTTTGCGATCCTGGCGGGATTCTTTGTCACCCGGGTAGGTGAGAAATCCAGGGTAGCGTTGGTTGATGTAGTGACTGCCATTCTGGACGTCATAATGAAGATCACGCTGTTTGTGATCAGGTTTACTCCCCTGGGAGTCTTCAGCATCATTGCCAAGGTGCTGTCCCAGCAGATCAACAGCGGGAACCAGGTAGGCGAAGTTATTGGCAGCATGGGGATATATTTCCTTACCGTGGTGCTTGGCCTGGTCATACAGGGATTCATTACGCTTCCGTTGCTTGTGAAGTTCCTTGGCAGGGCCAATCCGATGAAGCATCTGAGGAACATGTCAACAGTAATTTTAACAGCCTTCTCCACCTCCTCCTCCAACGCCACGCTCCCTCTTTCCATGGAGACTGTTGAGACAAAGAATGGTGTCTCGAACAAGATTGCCAGTTTCACTTTGCCTCTGGGTGCTACCATTAACATGAACGGCACCGCCCTGTATGAATGCGTGGCGGTTATGTTCATTGCTCAGGCTTACGGCATAGACCTTACGTTGGGTCAGCAGCTGGTAGTGGTGTTTACGGCCCTGCTTGCAGCCATCGGGTCAGCGGGCATCCCCATGGCCGGCCTTGTAATGATGGCAGTAGTGCTTAATGCTGTGGGATTACCTCTTGAAGGTATCGGACTGATCCTTGCCGTGGACCGTATCCTCGACATGTTCCGGACAGCCATCAATGTTTACGGTGATACCTGCGGTGCCGTAATCATTGCCAAGTCAGAAGGAGAAGAGCTCCATGTGTAATCTGAATCTGCAGTCATCAAAGTTAAATTGACTGACTGCTGACTGCAGACTGGTTACTATCCGCAGCTGCCGCCGCAGCCGCTGTTTTTGCTGCCGCATGAGGAGCAGCCGCCGGCTGAGGGTCCCATGAGTTCTTCAGGTGTTGCTTCACGCACACCCACCACCTTTCCGGCAAAATGGAGGTCAGTGCCGGCAAGAGGATGATTGAAATCCATCTTCACGAAAGCATCCCCGATCTCTACCACAACACCGTTCATGCGGTTACCCTGGGAGTCCATCATAGGGACGGTATTGCCCACGTAGCACACCTCGCTCCTGAGCACACCTTCATCCTCAAATATGTTCCTGGGAAGATTTATTACCATCTCTTCTCGCAACTCACCGTAGGCATCAACAGCCGGAAGGCTGAATTCAAATGAAGCTCCCTCTTCCAGTCCTGCCAGGTTTGCTTCGAATGCCGGCAGGAGTCTGCCTGCCCCGAAGACAAATCCCAGAGGAGCAGTTTCTTCCACCGTCTCTATAACCCTGCCATCCCTGTCGCCCTCGTGGAGGGTATAAACCAGTGAAGCAAATCTGTTGTTTTCAATCTTCATAATTATTTTATTTAAAATACTTTAATATAATTCATATAAATTAAAAATAGAACTCTATCCTGATTTCCGGAGTATCATGCAATCCATACTCATTACCGGTAATACTCCATAAGAAGGTGATGTTGAGGCTCGCTTTTTTGCCTGCCTTCTGTGATATCCCTGCTCCTGCCAGGAAGCTGCCGTAATACATGCGGCCCGAGCCTTCCGGTTCAGTTGTGAAAAAGGCTTTCTCCAGGCTGAGTGCTTCATACTCTGCATGAGCAAAGATACCGGTATTCATTCCAATGGGAATGATATTGTTCAGATCCTGTATCAGTGTCAGCTGGGTCATTGCCCGCCCGCCGTATATTGTGGTTCTGCCAAAAGGATCCTTGAAATATTGAAATGAGGGTCCGGCGCCCACGGCAATCCTCGGAAGAAGCCATATACCCACTATAGGCGCTACTTCGATATTCGTCACTGTTCCGAACTGGAGTCCGAATGAGCCTCCGAAGAAGAGTCGCTGTCTCAGCGGAGGAGTCTCCTCCCGTGTTGTCTTCTCCATCTCCTGTCCGGCCACTCCTGCAGCCATCACCAGCAAAACCGCAATTGTCAGGATCTTTTTCATTATCACCATTAACCTCATTTTGAGGCTACAAATAAAATCAAAAAAGAGTAAATTTACAGTAAATGACCGCATTAAATAACTCTTTATCTCACTATTATACTGACAATAAGATGAATATAGTAATAACAGGATCTTCTTCAGGTATTGGACGCGAAGTGGCTCTCCGGCTTTCGGATAGCCCGCAAAACAGAATCTATGCTATTGCCCGTGGCACAAAGTCGCTACAAAGCCTCTCCGGTGCATCGAGACATGAAAATATAATTGCAGTGCCCATGGATATCACCTCCGGCCAGTCGTCGCTCAGAGAGCTTAAAAACAGGCTGAAACGGGAGACCGGCAGGCTGGATATACTGATAAACAACGCCGGCCACCTGGTGAACAAGCCTTTTGAGGATCACAGTGAAGCTGATATAGCATCATCTCTTTCGGTGAATTTTGTCTCTGCAGCAATGCTGACGGCAGAGTTGCTGCCACTGATGGAAAGAGGGTCACATGTGGTTAACATAGGCAGCATGGGAGGGTTTCAGGGAAGCCTCAAGTTTCCGGGCCTCTCGTGGTACAGTGCCACCAAGGGCGCACTGGCCATTCTTACCGAATGTCTGGCAGCTGAATATTCAGAGAGGGGCATCTCATTCAACTGTCTCTGTCCGGGTGCTGTGCAGACAGAGATGTTCAGCAAGGCTTTCCCCGGCTTCAGCGCGCCAGTGTCGGCAGCCGACATGGCATCATTCATAGCCGATTTTGCCGTTAACGGCAAAAGATTTTTCAACGGGAAGATACTGCCGGTGGCATTGTCATCGCCATAAAGCGGGGCAAGGTCGTGCGGTCGTGCGGTCGTGCGGTCGTGCGGTCTTGCGGTCTTGCGGTCGTGCGGTCTTGCGGTCTTGCGGTCTTGCGGTCGTGTCGGAGCACGGTGCAGATCCCGGCCGGAGGGCCGGTACATGCAGTCAGTCATACATCAGGATGCAGGGATCAAAAGAGAGTCAACGTTATTCAGGCATTGACTAAAGTCAAATCGAAAATCGACAATCGACAATCCGGATTTATGCTTTGTATTCCTTTACTGAAATTCGGCCAGTGACGGCCAGGTAGCCATTGAATGCCAATGCCTTAAGTTCATCCTCGCCAGGGTAGACAAAGACCGGGGCAATGTAATTTACCCTCGCCTTGATTCTCTCCACATGAGCGTTATCGTATGCCAGACCTCCTGTCAGAATAACTGAGTCCACCTCCCCGTGCAGTACGGCTGACATAGCGCCTATCTCCTTGGCTGTCTGGTAGCTGCATCCTTCGATGACCAGGGCTGCATGTGGGTCGCCCTCACCGGCCCGTTTTGATGCCTCCATAAAGCTGTTAGTGCCAAGATATGCCACCATTCCGCCCTTTCCGGCCAGCATTGCCTTCACCTCAGCAGGTGTGAACCTACCGCTCAGGCAAAGTTCTGCCAGCTGCCATGATGGCAGGCCGCCGCTGCGCTCGGGTGAATAGGGACCATCGCCATTGAGGGCGTTGTTGACATCAATCACCCTGCCTCTGCTGTGAGCGCCCACGCTTATCCCTCCGCCCATGTGTGCCACTATCAGGTTAAGATCTTCATACTCTTTGCCTACCGTGGAGGCATAAATCCTGGCAACTGCCTTCTGGTTAAGGGCGTGAAAGATCGACCGTCTGCTGATAAGGGGATGTCCCGAGAGTCGTGCCAGAGGATCCAGTTCATCTACCACAACGGGATCAACAATATAAGCTCTGGCATCGGGTAACGGATCTGCAATCATGTCGGCAAGCAGTGCACCCAGGTTGCTTGCATGTTCGCCGTTGACAGCTTCAAAAAGGTGTTTCCTCATCAACTCATTTACCTCGTAGATACCTGATTCAATGGGATTCACGAGTCCTCCCCTGCCCACCACGGCAACAACATCCTGCATATCTGTTCCTGCCTTCTTCAGGGCTTCCATTATCAAACTGTACCTGAAAGGCAACTGGTCTGTCATTCTGTGGTATCCGGCCAGTTCATCCGTACTGTGTCTCAATGTCTCCTCAAGTACCTGTTCGGTCCCGGCATACACAGCAAATTTGGAGCTTGTGGAGCCTGGATTGATTGCCAGTATAAGTCTTTGTTTCATCCGTTCTATCCGTTTTGCGGGGCCATCAGGCAGGAGAGTGCCACGCAGTAATATTTTGAAAGTTCACTTTCGCTTCTTGACATCAGCACCACCGGTTTGGATGTGCCGCATATCATCCCTGCCAGTTCTCCCCCTGCGAATAGCATCAGTGCCTTGTAAAAGGGATTGCAGGCTTCAAGCGAAGGGAACAGGAGTATATCTGCATCACCGGCCACGGGAGTGTTCACTCCTTTTATCTTCACGCTTTCCGGATCACATGCCAGGAAAAGGTCAAGAGGACCATCCATTATACAGTTTTCTATCTCGCCGCTTTCGGCCATCCTGCACATCTCATTGTAATCAAGGGTGTTGGGGAAGCGGTCACTCACCTTCTCAGAAGCACCTACAAGGGCTACCCGTGGCTTATCGATACCAAACCTGCGGGCCATTTCAATGGCATAGCGGGCCATGGCCACCTTCTGTTCAATGTCAGGAAAAGGTAAAACTGCAGTATCAGTAATAAAAAGGAGCTTATGGTATGCAGGTATCTCCACCGCGCATACATAGCTCATCACCGCCCCGTGAGGCAGAAGGCCCTTCTCTTTGTCCAGAACAGCCCTGAGGAACTTATCAGTACCCACCAGGCCTTTCATAACTATATCAGCCTCACCCGAGCGGGTCAGTGACACAGCCAGCTCCGCGGCGCTCTTCTCATCAGCTGCTTCAAGAATCGTAAACCGGCCGGGATCAGCCCCGGTATTCTGACAGGTGCTGAGTATGCGGTCGGGCTGACCAATCATTATAGCATCTACAAATCCCTCACTTACTGCACGATACAATGAGCCTACCGTATTGGGGTCCTGTGCACAGGCAACAGCTATCCTCCTCTTTACTCCTGACAACCTTACGGTGTCAGCCATCTGCCCGAGTGTTGTGATCATATCACTCCTGTCTGGATATTGCTGCAGCAAGAACTATGCTGTCATACTTGGCCTGGTCAGAGTCGCTTCTTGATGTAAGTACTATAGGGGCTGTGGCTCCGAGAATCACGGCTGCCACGCCTGCGTGCGCGAAGAATACAAGTGATTTGTAAAGTACATTGCCCACCTCTATATCCGGCATCAGCAACAGGTCAGTATCACCTGCAACATCACTCTTGATTCCCTTATGGGTTGCACTCTCGAGGCTGATGGCGTTATCAAACGCCAGCGGACCGTCTATGATGCAATGCCTTATCTGTTCGCGCTGGTTCATCTTTGACAACAGAGCAGCATCAAGTGTGGCCTGCATATTCTCGCTCACCATCTCCACTGCTCCAAGCACGGCTACCTTTGGCATCTCTATTCCCAGCCTGTTCAGGCAGGCAACGGAGTTGTTAACTATGGCTATCTTTTCCTGCAGATTGGGAGCAATATTCATTGCCACGTCAGTTACTGCAATCAGCTTATGGTAAGCTTCCACCTCAAAGATAGCAAAGTGCGACAGCAGAGATCCGGATCTAAGTCCCCATTCCTTGTTCAGCACACCCTTGAGCAATGAGGAAGTTCCTACTTTGCCCTTCATCAGTATGTCAGCCTGGTTACTTCGCACCATCCTCACTGCAATTTCCACGGACATTTCCGTATCAGGCTCATGAACCACCCTTATTCCGGTAAGATCCAGGTTATTCTCAGATGCAATCCTCTGAATTGCATCCCTGTCTCCAACCAGTATAGGTTCAATGAATCCGTCGCGTGCGGCCATGAGGACCGAAGAGAGTGAGTTATGATCCTGCGCCGCTGCGAGCACCAGCCTTCTGGTGGGTTTGTCAACGAGCAGCTGCTTGAGTTCGGACAGGTGCTTTAAAACCATGATAATATGTATTTAGCGTGTAAGTTTCTCAACTATTACTTTAGTGTCTGAGGCTATCACGAATTCCTCATCAGTGGTGACCACCATCACCTTGACCTTTGATGAAGGCTTTGAGATAACCAGGTCTTTGCCCTTAATTCCATGGTTCACTTCCTCGTCAATTTCGATGCCCACATAATCCATTCTTTCACAGATCATCCTGCGCGCATTGAAGTCGTTCTCGCCAACTCCTGCAGTGAAGATAAGCAGATCTAGTCCATTCATTGCCGCAATATATGCACCAATGAACTTCTTGATCTTGTACGCATACATGTTCAGTGCCAGCAAGGCCTTGGGATTGCCCTCATTGGCAGCAATCTCCAGGTCGCGCATGTCTGACGAGAGCTGTGAAATGCCTGCCACACCACTCTTCTTATTTATCATATTGTTCACGCCGCTGACGCTAAGTTCTTCTTTATCTGCCAGGTAGAGCAGAACGCCCGGATCAATCTCGCCAGTGCGTGTTCCCATTATCAGGCCGTCAACCGGGGTAAAGCCCATTGAAGTGTCTATGGATTTGCCGTTCTCAATGGCTGTGATTGATGCACCGTTGCCCAGGTGGCAGGTGATTATTTTGGATTTATGAAGGTCCATGTTAAGGAGCCTGCAGGCCTTTTCGGCAACGAACCTGTGGCTTGTCCCATGGAATCCGTACTTGCGGATCCGGTACTTCTCGTAGTACTCGTATGGGATGGCATACATGAAAGCGTAATCGGGCATAGTCTGGTGGAAAGAGGTATCGAAGACCGCCACCTGAGGTATTCCCGGCAGCAGTTTCTCGCATGAGAGTATACCTTTGAGATGTGCCGGATTGTGCAGGGGTGCCAGTTCAGAGCACTTCTCTATGTCTCGTTTGACATCGTTGTCAATCAGCACCGACTCCTTGAAGTTTTCACCGCCATGAGCCACGCGGTGACCCACTGCCTTTATCTCAGAGATGCTTTTGATCACGCCATGGACAGGATGCACAAGCGCCTCCATGACCATGTTAATCCCTACCGTATGATCTGGGATATCCAGCACCACCTTGTAGTTATCCTTGCCGGCAGGTTTGTGGGTAAGTATGCCGTCGGTCAGCCCGATTCTTTCAAGCAGTCCTTTTGCCAGGACCCTGGCGCTGTCCTGCATGTCAAACAGCTGATACTTGATTGAAGAGCTGCCGCAGTTAAGTACGAGAATATTCATGATTTTGATATGGTTATTTTGTTAAGCCGGCTGCCTGGTTGGCAGTTATGGCAACTACGTTTATGATGTCACTGACAGAACAACCCCTGGAGAGGTCGTTTATTGGTGCTGCCATCCCCTGTAGCACCGGACCGATGGCCTGTGCATGTGCCAGTCTCTCAACCAGCTTATAAGCTATGTTGCCGCACTCCAGGTTGGGGAAGACGAGGACATTGGCCTTACCTGCGATCTTGCTGCCCGGAGCCTTCTTCTGTCCTATTGCCTCTATCAGGGCTGCATCTGCCTGAAGCTCTCCCTCAAACATAAACTCGGGAGCCATCTCCCTGGCCATCTTCGTGGCACTAACCACCTTATCAACCAGCGGGTGCTTTGCACTTCCCATAGTGGAGAAGCTGAGCAGTGCTACCTTGGGTTCAACCCCCACGATAGTCTTCGTGGTCCGGGCAGTGGCTACCGCTATCTCGGCCAGTTCCTTGTCGGTCGGATCGGGATGGACTGCGCCGTCAGCGAAGACTATGATTCCGTCTGCCCCGAACTCGTTGTCCTTCAATATCATAATGAACGCGCCCGAGACCACGGAGATACCCGGTGCTGTTTTCACAATCTGGAATGCGGGCCTCAGAACATCTCCTGTGGTGTTCCTTGCTCCCGCCACCTCACCGTCGGCATCGCCGCTCTTGATCATCATCACTCCCAGGTAAAGCGGATCCTCTATCAGCTTCGATGCTTCCTCAACCGTCAGTCCCTTGCTCTTGCGGAGCTCTACCATCAATTCTATGTACTGCTTTTTCTTAGGATGATCAACCGGATCAATTATTTCTGCCTTCCCTATGTTCTTCAGACCAAACGAGTCTGCCATGGCCCTTATCTCACCCGGATTCCCGAGCAGCGTTATCCGTGCTATGCCTTCTGCCAGCACCGCGTCAGCTGCCTTAAGTGTCCTCTCTTCCGTTCCCTCGGGCAATACAATCATTTTGTTGTGCCTTTTGGCATTCATTTTGATCTGTTCAAGCAATTCCATTGGATATCAATAATTTAGTTAATTTATCGTGTCGGGTTAAAAGTACGAAAAAAGTGTAATCCCGCAATTGTCAACTACATGATTAAAGTCAGAATTTTCAAATTTTAGCTCTTTTTTTTCGAAAAAGCAGTTGCGGCCCTGCCGCGAAACCTTCAAATCCCTATTTTTGATGCTTAATCTGCAGCGATGGAGGAGCAACTCACAGCCACTGCAACAGGATTGCTTGATCTTGGCCTCGAGGGCGAGGTGCGCACTGACAGGAGCTCGAGGCTCATGTATGCCACCGATGCGTCCATCTACAGGGAGGAGCCGCTGGCCGTTGTCTACCCCCGTAACGCCGCAGATATTAAAAAGCTCCTGGCGTTTGCCGCGAAGCACCGCACCGGCATCATCCCGAGGGCAGCAGGAACCTCACTGGCAGGACAGGTGGTGGGACCGGGTATTGTGGCCGATCTCTCCCGGCACTTTGGTAAAATACTTGAGATCAATGCTGAAGAGCGCTGGGTAAGGATGGAGCCCGGGGTGGTCCCCGATGAGCTGAATGCCATTGTTCGCAGTCACGGCCTTCTCTTCGGGCCGGAGACCTCCACCTCCAACAGATGCAACATCGGAGGCATGACAGGCAACAATGCCTGTGGCCTGCACTCACTGGTATACGGTTCGGTCAGGGATCACATCCTTGAAGTAAAAGCTATTCTCCATGACGGTTCGGAAGCCGTCTTCGGTGAGCTTGACGAAGAACAGTACAGCCAGAAATGCGCGCTGCAAAACGCTGAAGGAGAGATATACAGGGAGATTGACCGCATTATGTCAGACCCCGTAAACCGTGAATCCATAAGGCATGACTACCCTGATTACACCATTCCCCGCCGCAACACCGGTTATGCTCTCGATGACCTCCTTTACAGTGAACCCTTCACTCCCGGCTCAGGCCGGCGAATCAATCTGGCACGGCTGATCACCGGCTCAGAGGGAACCCTGGCACTGGTGACGGAGGTAAAGATGGGGCTTATTCCCCTTCCGCCACCGGTAAAAGCACTCTCCTGCGTTCACCTGAAGCATCGCCACGAAGCCTTCCGGGCAAACCTCATTGCCCTTAAATACAGGCCCTGGGCAGTGGAGCTGATTGACAGCAACATTCTCTCACTGGCCGCAACCGTCGAGAGCCAGAAACGAAACAGGTTCTTCATTGAGGGCGAACCGGGTGCATTGCTTATTGTTGAGTTTTGTGCCGCCGGCCGTGAGGAGATAATAGTTTCAGCCAGCCAGATGGAGGCTGAGATGCAGGCTGAGGGACTGGGATACGCCTTTCCGCTTGTCTGGGGCCAGGATGTCAAAAAGGTATGGGACCTTCGGAAGGCAGGACTGGGAATCCTGTCAAACATACCCGGTGATGCCAGGCCGATATCCCTGATAGAGGACTGTGCCGTTGACGTACACCGGCTGGGAGATTTCGTTGAGGATATTGAGAATATGCTTGCCACATATGGCAAAGAGTCTGTATATCATGCACATATCGGTACAGGCGAGCTGCACATCAGACCACTGATAAACCTTAAGGACCCTGAAGAGGCAAAGCTGCTGCGCACCATTGCTGAAGAGACAGCCCGCATAGTAAAGAGGTACCGAGGCTCTATGAGCGGTGAACATGGCGACGGCAGGCTGAGGGGTGAGTTCATACCGCTGATCATCGGGCAGCACAACTATGAGCTTAACAGGCTCATAAAACGGTGCTTTGACCCGAACGGCATACTCAACCCGGGCAAGATCACTGACACCCCTCCTATGGACAGCTTTCTCCGTTATGAGCCGGGAAGGCTCACACCGGAGCTGAAGACTTATTACGACTTCTCTGATAGCGGCGGTGTGGTTCGTGCCGCGGAGAAGTGCAACGGCTCGGGCGACTGCCGCAAGAGCAGCACCATGGGCGGCACCATGTGCCCCAGCTACATGGCCACAGGCGACGAGCGGCTGACCACCAGGGCACGTGCCAACATAATGAGGGAGATGCTCTATGCCGACAGGGAGAATCCATGGGACAGCAGCGAGATGTATGATATCCTCGATCTCTGCCTGGCATGCAAGGGATGCCGCAGTGAGTGCCCCTCGGGCGTTGACATCGCCAGGCTCAAATCGGAGTTCCTGCAACACTACAACGATGTGCATCCGCCGTCGCTGCGCACCAGGCTGATAGCCTCGCTGCCGGAGATTTACAGCCTCTTCTCGTTTATCCCCGGCATCTTCAACTTCTTTGCTGCAAGTAAATACACATCACTGATAATCAAGAAGGTGACAGGTTTTGCCGCAGAGCGAAGCATACCTCTCCTGGCGCCTATCACCTTCCGCAGGTGGCTGCGAAGGAATCTAACGAAGATTAACCTGCAAGCCCCGGTGGGTGAGGTGTGCCTCTATGTGGACGAGTTCACCAATCACAATGACCTTGATGCAGGCATTGCAACTGCCCGCTTGCTCACCGGACTCGGTTACCGTATCACCGTCACGTGCAATGCCGCCAGTGCGCGCACATACATCTCCAAAGGGTTTCTCCGCAAAGCGAAGAAGCTGATTATCAAAAACATTAAGACCTTCTCACCGCTTGTCAGCGAAGAACGTCCCCTGGTGGGCATAGAGCCCTCGGCCATACTGGGATTCAGGGATGAGTTCCCTGATCTTGCAGGAGATGAGTTGCGTCCTGAAGCACTGAGGCTGGCATCACACACCTACACACTTGAGGAGTTCATTGCCAGGGAGTTCAGTGCGGGAAGGATAAGACGGGAGATGTTCACCGATGCTCCTGTCGAGGTGCTGGTTCACGTGCACTGCCAGGAGAAGGCTGTCACCACCTCGGCGCCGGTGCTGGCCGCTTTGGGCATTCCTAAGAACTACAAGGTCAGGGAGATACCGTCAGGGTGCTGCGGCATGGCCGGTGCCTTCGGTTATGAGAAGGAGCACTTTGACCTCTCACAGAAGGTAGGTGAGCTGGTGCTGTTTCCCGAGGTGCGGAAGGCATCTGACACCACCATCATCGTTGTCTCCGGCACCAGCTGCCGTCACCAGGTGAAGGACGGCACGGGCAGGAAGACTCTGCATCCGGCGGAAGTACTCTTCGCTGCGCTCAGCAAAGGAAATAGGCAATAGGCAGTAGGCAGCAGGCAGCAGCCTGTAGACTGTAGACTTACCGCTTGTGTAGCCTAAATCAGCTCGAAAGGATCGGCGTCACGCCAGATGGGCATATCCTCACGGTACCTGTCAAGCGCTTCACGCGGGAGAACGGCAGAGACAACACCCTCGGCGGCTGATTCAAGTGATGCCAGCAGTTCCCCTTTCGGGCCGATGATGGCCGAATCGCCTGTATATGAGGTGCCGTCGGGATTGACCCCCACACGGTTCACCCCTATCACGTAACATTGGTTTTCAATGGCACGGGCTACCAGCAGCGCCTTCCAGACACTGCTGCGCACGGCGGGCCAGTTGGCTGAATATATGATAACATCAGTGTCGCCACGGTTCCTTGACCAGACCGGGAAGCGCAGATCATAGCAAACCTGCAGGTTGAAGCTGAACTCGCGGTAAGGCACCACAACACGCTTATTGCCACGACTGTATACGGTGTGCTCCCCGCTCATGGTATGGAGGTGCCGCTTGTCGTAGAAGGTCACCCTGCCGGATGGGGTGACGAAGATCAGGCGGTTGTAAAACAAACCCTCCTCACCTATTATTACGGACCCGCAGAGGGCATAACCTCCGGCTGCGGCCCGCTCCTTCATCCACCTTACTGTATGACCGTCCATGTCTTCGGCCAGCGGTGAAGGGTTCATTGTAAAACCGGTTGTAAACATCTCAGGCAGAACGACAATTCCGCTGTCTGGAGCTATAATATCAAGCAGGGAAGAGACATGTGCCAGGTTGGCATCCCTATCCTCCCACTTAAGGTCGCACTGTACTAACGTTGCTTTCATTGCTGGAAAACCGGACATAAAGATATGAAGTAACATTAACAAAACACCGTCTGCCGGGCAGTGTTCAGCGGGAAGGCGAATAGATATCCCTTTAAAACAAAAAACAGGCCTGTGGCCTGTTCCCTGTTTGGTTTTAGATCTTACTTTCCTGCCTTATCCGCATAATACTCTCCAAAAATGGAGGTAATAAGCGGCTTGTAGTAGAGCCAGAAGAACCTTTTCGGATCATTCTCATTGTCTGAATGAAGGAGTGTCTTCGCTCCTTTCTGGATATTCTTCAGTTTGGCTGTCCAGAATGGTATGTCATTATTGGCAAAATCGCCTGAGAAATAATAGGTACGCTGAACCAGGGGTTCCTGTATCACAGCCGGGAAAACAGGGGCCAGCTCGTTGGCAAAGAGCAGGGTGTCACCGGCAGGAGTTGTATTCAACACAAATTCAGACAGAACGTTATTGCTTCCCGCATCAATAATATCAAAACTGTTGGTAAATGCCACCGTTGCCGGAAGGCTGAACCGCTCGGCGTGTGTGGAAGAAGTTTTTATCATTGGCATTGCCGAAGCAAGATGCTTGCCCTCTTCAAGGACAATAATACTGTGCTCATTAAGCAGTACTACCCCGGCATTGGTAAAGGTCCATGGTTCACGGTATTGTTTCCGGTACTGTGCAGGCATCCACGCAGGTGCGCCGTGCTGTGACAATGTGTCAAGTGACCTGTAATACTGGCCTGTCCATCCGGTGGAGGTAATGCCCAGCAGTTCCTCGGTCTTGAACTTCTCGAGGGGTGCTGTTGGATAATCGAAAGTATTGTATTCAAGAATGACCAGCTTGTCTCTCCTTTTCATTTCAACCATAAGGAGATAGTCGTTGTTGTTGAGTCCTCCGTATAGTTTACGTGATCTCCGTGTCTTCTTTATCCCCTGATACCAGTCGTTGAAGAAGACACCATAAGTGTCAGTGTAATAGAGTGCGTCATTATTTTCGGCAAGGTCAATCAGTTCGGTCAGACGGAAGTCCTTCTTCCTGAACTGTTTTTCCCTTACAGGCCTGAGGGGTTCAAAGCCATAGTAATCTTTACTGGCGGAATAGCTGCCGCCCTTATCTCCTTTTACGAATCTCGCGTTGGTAAGGGTATAGATAAATGAGCGGTGGCCCAGCCTGTCAAGTGTCGGAACAGTTTTGTCAAGTATAACGACATCAATCGGCTTCTTCTCCTGAAAAGCCCATCTGATGAAGCTCACAGCCGGTATTAACAGCAGTACTGCAAGAATGATTATTGTGATCAGCAGAGGTTTTCTCATAGTTACCGGAATTTGATAATATCCTGTTACTAAACGAATTCTTAAGACAAACAGTATGCGTGATATGAAATTTTCACTGCTAAAAGTATTAATTTATTTGAATCCGGGAAAATATTTTCCACCAATAAAAGAAAAAACATGACGATAGATGCGATTATTGTGATAATTTGCATCCTAAACCGCAAAATAGCCATATGTTTTCAAATCAGCCACTTGCCGACAGATTACGGCCCCGTTCCCTTGAGGAATTTGCCGGCCAGACGCATCTCGTTGGTGGTGACGGGGTGCTGAGGAAGGTGATTGAATCGGGGAATGTTCCTTCATTTATCCTGTGGGGGCCGCCGGGAGTTGGGAAAACCACCCTTGCAAGAATAGTTGCATCGAAGCTGGAGCGTTCATTCTTTCAGCTCAGCGCTGTCCACAGTGGCGTCCGTGAGGTGCGAGAAACGATAGAGAAGGCAAAAAGCCAGCAGTTCTTCGGCAAACCCAACCCGATACTCTTCATTGATGAGATACACCGATTTAACAAGTCGCAACAGGACTCACTGCTTGGTGCGGTGGAACAGGGTGTAATAACCCTTATTGGCGCCACCACGGAGAATCCATCCTTTGAGGTTATCTCTCCCCTCCTCTCCCGCTGCCAGGTCTACGTACTGAAACCTCTTGATGATGAAATACTTAAGCAGTTGGTCAACCATGCCCTGGAAAATGATTACTATCTCTCACAATACAAGATCAGGGTGGATGAGTACGAGGCACTGATACGGATCAGCGGCGGGGATGCCCGTAAGCTTTATAATGCACTTGAGCTGGCAGTGTCACTTGAGGCAGAAAAAGGCAGCGAAGAGATAGTCATTACTGACGGGCTTGTGCTTAGTCATGTACAGCAAAACCTGGCTCTTTATGACAAGAACGGGGAGCAGCATTATGATATAATCTCTGCATTTATCAAGTCGCTCCGCGGCTCTGATCCCAATGCGGCCATCTACTGGCTTGCAAGGATGGTTGAGGGGGGAGAGGATGTGAAATTCATTGCCCGGCGGATGGTGATCCTGGCCGCAGAGGATATTGGTCTGGCCAATCCCAACGCACTTTTACTGGCACAGGCTTGTTTCAATGCAGTCAATCTTGTGGGCTGGCCAGAATCCAGGATCATTCTTTCCGAGACGGCCGTTTACCTTGCCACATCACCAAAGAGCAATGCCTCGTACATGGCAATTGAGAAGGCCATCAGTGCGGTACATCAGCATGGCGATCTCTCCGTTCCGCTCCACCTGCGCAATGCTCCAACAAGGCTGATGAAAGACCTTGGATATCATAAGGGATACAGGTACGCTCATGATTATGAAAACAATTTCGTGGAGGACAATTATCTTCCCGAGGAGATTACCGGGACCATCTTTTATGAACCAGGCAATAATGCCAGGGAGCTTGAAATACGAAAGCAAATGGAGGCCAGGTGGAAAAAAATTTATAACTACAGCAGGAAAAACAAATAAAACATTTAGTAAATTTAGCCCATGAAAGTCAGTGAACTGAACATTCCGTTACTGAAATACATTGAAGAAGGTAATTTCATGCTGTTTGCCGGACCCTGTGTGGTTGAGTCGGAAGAGATGACATTCCGTGTGGCAGCAGAGGTAAAGAAGCTGAGTGACAAGTACAGGATCCCTCTGGTATTCAAGTCGTCATACCGCAAAGCGAACCGCTCCCGGCTCGATTCTTTCACGGGTATTGGTGATAAAAAGGCACTGGAGATCCTGGCTGAGGTCCGGAGCAGGTACTCCGTTCCGGTGGTTACTGATATCCATTCTCCCGATGAGGCCAGGATAGCAGCCGGATATGTTGATATGCTGCAGATACCGGCATTTCTGTGCCGGCAGACCGATCTGCTGGTTGCGGCCGCGGAAACGGGTAAGGTGATCAATGTTAAGAAAGGCCAGTTCCTCTCCGGAGCCGCAATGCGCTTCGCAGCTGGAAAGATCAGGGAATCAGGCAATGAAAGGGTCATCCTAACCGAGAGGGGCAGCTTCTTTGGCTATAATGACCTGGTTGTGGATATGCGCAATATTCCTGTAATGCAGAAGACCGGTGCTCCGGTGGTGATGGACATCACTCATTCACTGCAGCAACCCAACCAGGAAGGCGGGGTCTCTGGCGGACAGCCTGACATGATAGAGACAATTGGCAGGTGTGCCATTGCAGCCGGCGCCGATGGCATTTTCATTGAGACCCATCCGGAACCGGCCACTGCACTTTCTGACGGCGCCAATATGCTGAGGCTTGATCTGCTTGACAGCCTGCTTCATAAATTAACTTTAATCAGAGCTACAATTAACACCTTTTAATAATCAAACAAACAAAACGTTATGAAAAAGTCAATTTTTCTTCTGGCAGCTATTCTGATGGCATCGGTCTGCAGTGCCCAGACGCTGGACGAGATTGCAAACAAGTACTATGCAGCCAATGGTCTGGAGAACCTTGAGAAGGCACAGACTTTGATAATACAGGGAAAGACGAGCCAGATGGGGATGGAACTGCCTCTGACCATCATGGTGAAGCGCCCCGACAAGGTAAAGGTCCTTCAGGAGTATAACGGGATGAAGATAATCATTGCCTTTGACGGTGAGAAGGGATATATGGTCAATCCTCTTACTGGTGCCACAGATCCTGTTGAGATTCCCGCTGAACAGCTGGGCAGCGTACAGGAATACAACATGTTCAATGACTCCTTCATGAAGGCTTTCAAGGAAGGAAAAGTCACCCTCAAAGGCGAGGAGGAGGTTGAAGGCAAGCCGGCGTACAAGCTTGCCGTCACCGTTGCTGACGGTTCTGTAACAACGATATTCATTGACAAGGAGACTTTTCTCACCCTCAAATCCACCCAGACAGTCAGTCAGATGGGACAGGAGATGGAGGTTGAATCATATGTCAGGGAGCACAAGGAGGTGAATGGTGTCAGGTTCGGATCTGTGATCTCCCAGTTTGTCAACGGAATGGAACTCGGAGGCATGACCCTTGAGAAGATAGAGATAGATACCGAAATTGACGATTCCGTATTTATAATCCAATAACGGCAGAAAACCCGGCATACGTCCACTTACTGGCAGGTCTGAGATCTGCCGCCGCGTATAACAAAAGATATAACCATCATAAATAAACAGATGCCGCCCGGTGTGGGCGGCATCTGTTATTTCAAAGGCAGGCCTGTAAGCCGGGTTCTGTCGGGATGCGGTTCCTGCGAGAGGATGTTGCCTCCCGGTCCGTCATTTATCTTGCCCCGTCATTGCTGGCGGGGTCATACGACCTACCCCCCGGCTCGGGCGAGCAGCCCTCAGACGCCGGTATACATGGTCTTTCAACCCATCAGGTGTACGGCTCCCGGTGTCACCACCGGGACCGGTGAGCTCTTACCTCACCTTTTCACCATTTCCCCACCCGGAGGTGAGGCTGTTGTTTTCTGTTACACTGCTATACCCTTTCGGATATCTTCCCGTTAGGAAGGATGGTGCTCTCTGTTGCCCGGACTTTCCTCCCCGACACATGTGTCAGAGCGACGGACCGGCCTGCCAGGGTACAAAGATAGTCAATAAATACTCTCTTTGAGTTGTCCTCATGATCAGCCACCGCCAACAGCTTTCGGCATGGAATCTTTATAAATAAGCTGTTACAGATAACCGATGATACTTTAACCACACGGAGCCAAAGGCTTCTCCCGCAGGGCAACTGACATCTTTTTTGCAGGAACCACCCGGCCCGCGGCATGATGCTGCAACAGCCTGTCATCAAACGCAGGCCTGAAATGGCCCAGATGACCTTATCTCCTGATTGTCACTATTGTAGCGCCATTAAAACCAAACCTGGCAAAGGGGGCATCATGGCAGCTGCAGGAAGGATATTCAGCTGTGATTACAGAATATATCTCATTTCTCAGCCTGCCGCTCCCGGAGCCGTGGATGAAAACTATCTCCTTTTCTCCTGCCCTGATGGCACTGTTAAGCTCCCCCCTCAGCCGTGACAGCTGGCGCTCCAGCGCCTCAGCACCTCCCTGGCCCTGACGAAGATGAAGGTCAATCTCCCTCACCTTCCTGCCACCTGAAGTCGGATGGGTATTACGGCTTCCTGTCATAACATGTTAACTGATCTCAAAATTAGCTATTTTTGCCCGACCCGGAAAGAGTGAGCAGGATTACATCACTCCGGGCACATCCGGATGGCTTGAGGCCTAGATTTTTTTTTACCGGTTATGAAAAACGGTTACGGAGATATAAGGATAGCGGATTATACATATGATCTGCCACAGGATCGGATAGCCAGGTATCCCCTGCCTGAAAGGGACAGCTCAAAACTGCTTGTATGGGACGGCAGCATGATCAGCGACAGGGTTTTCAGGGATTTTCCGGAACTGGTCCCACACGATAATCTGCTGGTATTCAATAATACAAGGGTCATACGTGCCAGGCTGGTCTTCAGGAAGGAGAGCGGCGCCATGATTGAGATCTTCTGCCTTGAGCCGCACAATCCTTCAGAGTTCTCCATGAACCTGGCTTCAGGAGGTCCGGTTGAATGGAAATGCCTCATTGGTAACCTCAAACGGTGGAAGCACGGCATGATGGAATCACGCTTCCTTCATGAAGGCAGTGAATTCAGTCTTACGGCGGAGAGGACCGGCACCGAAGGAGACTCCTTCCTGGTCCGTTTTGCCTGGGATGCAACCACCCTCTCCTTTGCGCAGGTTCTTGAAGATCAGGGACACATGCCCATCCCTCCATACCTGGGAAGAGCTGACGAGGAGAGTGATTCAAACACATACCAAACAACCTACGCACGCATTAACGGATCGGTAGCTGCTCCCACTGCCGGGCTCCATTTTACTCCTGGCTTAATGAGAGAGCTTGACAGGAAGGGTATTGAACATGCTGAGGTAACTCTTCATGTCAGCGCAGGCACATTCAGGCCAGTGAAATCAGAGCTGATAGGTGACCATATGATGCACAGTGAGCATTTTTTCGTCTCAAAAGCCACCCTGAAGCGACTCAGAGGCAGAAAAATAACCGCAGTGGGTACTACAACCGTGCGGACACTCGAAAGTCTCTACTGGCTCGGATTGAGCGCGGCAGAAGGAAGGTGGACAGGACCAGGTATTCCATCCGTAACACAATGGGAACCATATCAGAAAAAGACAAATGCTGATCCGGCTGACCTGATAGACGCCCTGCTGGAAAAGATGGAGCGTGAAGGTACAGACATTCTGGAGGCAAGAACAGACATAATAATCATACCCGGCTACAGGTTCAGAATTGTAAACAACCTGCTCACCAACTTTCACCAGCCTCACAGCACACTGCTCCTGCTGGTTGCAGCATTTACCGGAGACACATGGAAAAAGATATATGATCATGCCCTGACAGCCGGTTACAGGTTCCTGAGCTACGGAGACTGCATGTTGCTGCCAGGCAATCCTGATTATTTCACAACACATTGAAGGATAAGACTTAAACAATTACAGTCTTTATTACTTGCCTGACTCGGGACAAAAAGCACCAGGTTCAAAATTTCACAAAAAATTTTGCATATATGTAAATTACACTTTACATTTGTTGCTGTATACTTTACCTTAAATGAAACTTGGGAACAATATCCGGAGGCTGAGATTTGAGCACAATGAGATGTCTCAGGAGGAACTGGCGGTAGGTCTGGGGGTGACCAGGCAGACCATACACTCCATAGAGAAGGGCAAGTTTATTCCGTCTGCCCTGCTTGCCTTCAGGATTGCGAAGTATTTCAGGAAGAATGTAGAAGATGTTTTCCATCTTATGGATGATAATGATATTTCATTGTCTGAAAGGACGTAAAGAGTTACATCATGGAAATGGCAGGTTTATTTCCTACGGCCGGAAACAGGCTCAGGTTAACCGCAACAGTCACGCTGGTGTTGCTGACTTTTTGCTTCCTCTGGCTCTTTTATGATCTTTATGCCTATATTGCAATAAAGGGGAAGTCGCCTGATTCTGAGGCAATTGGAAGATTAGCGGGTTTAGGTTTCCCGGTCAGGATCCTCCTTTTCATTTCATTTGCCGTGCTGCTGCTGAAGGCTTTCAGGAACGGTTTTAAGGCAAGCCTTCCGGTTATTATCACTATCATCACCGGAACTGCCTCAGTAATAGCAATGTTCTTTGATTTTGCGGCCCTGGACGATATCGGCAATGATTATCTGGTTCACGGATACAGATGCACCGGCGAGTGGTTCTGGCTGTTTGGATCGTTAATGTTAAGGATGGCCTTTTATATATCACTGGCCTTGTTTATTGTACTGATCATGAGAAGCCAGAGAGCTCTGACAGAGGCCTCCGGGCTGGTTGTGGACGAGGCCCTTTTTGAGGCAACACAATGGGTTGGCATTGTATGCGGAATGACAGGTGTTGCATTCACAGTGTATGCATATGCTGTCCTTGGTGATGCTGCTCTGAAGAGTTGGCTTACGTGGCTTATGCTCTTCTACTGCGCAGTCATTATCATACCCTGGCTGGCCCTTGTGGCCTACTGGATTTTCAGGCTGGCCACCAAAACTGATCGTACAGTATATGATGAGAAGCAGAGGCATGACCTGGCCTTTTCCGGGATGGTCACCTGGCTGTCATCCATCCCGCTGATGGCTGTAATAATGATTATCAACTTTGGAGATGAGTCCCGGGCAACGGCACACCTCTGGTTTCCTTTTTATCTTTTCGCCTCCCTGCTGATCTTCTCAGCCACTCTTCTTACAAGGTTCAGGAGAGGTTAGCGGTCAGCTGTTTTCGGAGAGTATAACCTTCAGTCTTTCTGCAAATTGAGTGACATCATCTGAAGTTGTATCCCAGCTGGTCATAAGCCGGTACTCAGAGAGCTGTTCGTTCCAGGGATAAAAGAAGTATTCCCTGCTCAGCAATGCGGCCACCCTTTGTGGCATTATCAGGAAGATGCCGTTGGCTTCCACTTTCTGGGTGATTTTTATTCCGTTAATCTCCCTCAGCTTCTTCTGCAGTTCGCGGGCCATCCTGTTTGAATGTGCCGCACACTCCTTCCAGAGGCCGTTGGAGAGGTAGGCGATGTATTGTGCTGCAATGAACCGCATCTTTGACGCCAGTTGCATCCCCTGCTTCCTGATATATTTAAATCCCCCGGATAATCCTGGTCTGAGGAAGCAGACCGCCTCGCCGTACATCATTCCGTTCTTTGTTCCTCCGAAGGAGAGGATATCCACACCGGCATCGGTTGTGAATGTGCGGAACGGCACCCCTAGGGTGACGGCCGCGTTTGCTATCCTTGCACCGTCCATGTGCAACAGCAGACCGTGGTCATGTGTATAATCCGCCAGTTCTCCAACCTCTTCAGGAGTATAAACCGTACCCATCTCTGTAGCCTGTGATATTGAAATCACCCTGGGTTGGCTATGATGCTCAAAATCAAATCCGTGCATGTGCCTGGCAAGCATTTCCGGAGTGATCTTGCCGTCAGGGGTATCCACTGTGAGCACCTTGCATCCGGTAAATTTCTCCGGGGCCCCGCATTCATCGGTCTCAATGTGGGCGGTATGTGCCGTAATGACCGAGTTCCATGACTGCATCACGCCAGCCAGTCCCAGCACGTTGGCGCCCGTGCCGGTGAAGACGAAAAAGGCCTCTGTCTCATCACCCAGTTCTTTTCTTATCAGTTCCCTGGCGGTTTCGGTAAAAGGATCATCTCCGTATCCGACGACATGTCCCCTGTTAACGCGCAACAACTCTTTCATAACTGCAGGATGGACACCTGAATTGTTATCGCTGGCAAAGCCTCTTTTAAGTACCGGTTCGCTCATCTGTTCGCTCTTTAAGATGCGCAATTTAGTCAAAATGAACTGTCCGGGCAATGTTCTTTAACTATCTTTACGCTTTCCAAGGTTATGACTCGATATTTCATCTTTCTCTCCTACCGCGGCACTGCATATCACGGATGGCAGATGCAGCCCGGCAGGCATACGGTTCAGGGTGTGCTGACGAAAGTCCTGAGCACTGTTCTCGCCTCGCAGTTGCCGGTTACCGGTGCCGGCCGCACTGACACGGGAGTGCATGCATCATTCTTCTGCGCTCACTTTGACAGTATCAGAGACATGCTTGACACAGATGAACAGTTCATATATAATCTGAACAGCCTGCTTCCTGCCGACATTGCGGTGAAGAGGATAACAAAGGTCAAGGCCGATGCCAGTGCACGGTTTGATGCCCTTTCGAGGAGCTATACCTATACCATCATCCGGGAAAAAGATCCCTTTTCAGCCGACACCGCCTGGCTGCTCTACTGGCATCTGGACGTTGACCGAATGAATGAGGCTGCCGCCATCCTGATGAATCACAATGATTTCACAAGCTTCAGCCGGTTGCATGGAAGCAATAAGACCAATTTCTGCCGTGTTACCGCTGCACGGTGGACTGAAGAGAAGGGCAGGCTCGTCTTCAACATCACGGCTGACAGGTTCCTGCGAAACATGGTAAGGGCAATAGTGGGAACCCTTATTCCGGTAGGCAGAGGGAAGTTATCAGTTGCTGATTTTGAGGGTGTCATAGACGGAAAGAACCGGGGGCTGGCAGGACAGTCTGCACCTGCACACGGACTGTCGCTTACCGGAATTGAGTACCCGCCGGAGATCTTTATCTGATTTCTTGAGCCCTTGACAGGGCTATGTTGAATACCAGCCGGAAGTCTTTATTATAACTTAGAAAGCCCGGGAGTTAATAAGGGACTTTCCCAGGAGACTCTAGCCTGATCCCTGAAGCGCCCCGTCTTCCAGGAACAGATGCCATACTGCTGATTATCAATTAACAATGTGATCGGGCCGGGTTCATTCACTGTTCCAGATATCCCAGGCCAGTCCAGCCTGGATAAGGAACATTTCCTCTCCGTTGGCTGTAAGGCACCCCTGTTCTTCTCCCCTGGCAAGGAATGATGTCACCGGGGGGTTGTAAACCAGGTCAAACAGCAGCTGGCCTTCTCTCAGGTAACTGTAGTCAATGGGTGGCATGGTCTCAGTTGCCGGTGCTGTTCCAAGGGGTGTGGTATTGACAATAACTCCGGCTTCACTTATCAGTTCACCCGGGAGTTCATCGTATGAGTATCCCCCGCTCAAAGGATATCGTGATACGGGTATTGCTCTTATATTGAGGTCAAGCAGGGTATGCATAACGCTTTTGGCCGCTCCCCCGGTACCAAGTACCAGGGCACTTTCGGGGAGAGTGACAAGGTTTTTCAGGAGCGACTCCCTGAAGGCGGGGGCATCGGTGTTATAGCCTTTAAGCCAGGTCCTTCCGTCGCGACGTGAAACCTTCACCGTATTAACAGCTCCTATACCGGCAGCATCAGGGTCAGTCTCGTCAAGGTAACTGATAACCTTGATCTTCCAGGGAATGGTTACGTTGAATCCACAGAGTTCGGGCTCGCGGGCAATCAGGCCGGGCAGCATTTCTATAGCGGGGAGTTCAAACTTGCGATAGGCATAGTCTGAAAGTCCTTCCCTTTCAAATTTCTCCGTAAAATGCTTCTGAGAGAATGAGTGTCCGAGTGGAAATCCTATAATTCCGAAAAGTTTCATTTCATTTCGTCCGGAAGGAAGCTGAAGAAGGTGTCGCTTCTCAGGCCCAGTCGTAATGATTCGAGAGCAATGATCTCATGCGGGGCAATATTCCCAAGGTTGACGTTGGCCCCGAAGTTTGTTATGAACCATGCCTGTTGCTGCTTAAGCGGGGCTTCCCAGAGAACATTTTCAAACCCTATCTCCCTGGAGATAGTGTTTATAAGCTCCAGGTTAACCGAGCCGTCGTCGTTATAAATCCCAATGGTACCTGATTCACGCGCTTCCGCGATGACTTTTACCGATCCGGCCTCCAGTTCAGATTTCATCATCTCCACCCACTGGTCAGGTGAATAGACAATATTCTTCTTTTTTGACCCCACCTCTGATATCACGGTGAACTCTTCAGATAATCGGCGTATATAACCGAGCTTTCGGCTATGTTCAAATTCGTAGGAACCGTCAGAAATCTCGACCATACTGACGTTGGCTTCCTTCAGGAGTGAGACATACTCGTCATACATGTTTCTGACAACGAATGCCTCAAACAGGGTTCCCCCAAAGTAAACAGTCATGCCAGCATCATGGTATGTCTTTATCTTTCTTTCAACCCCGGGAGTAATAATGGAGGTTCCGAAGCCAAGCTTGACGAAATCGGCATAGTTGCCGCCCACGGAGGCAAAATCCTCTGCTTCCCTGAGGCTCAGTCCTTTATCCATGACCATTGTAAGTCCTTCTTTTCTGGGCTTGGGGGGTCTTGGGGGAATATGGGTCAGCAGTTCTCCGGCTTGTTTCATGATTCAGTTGGTTTTTCTGAACAGGCGTTTCATAGCGTTTGTCAGCTTCTCCTCGGGAAGAAGGACAGCGTATTCTTCGAGCACCTCATGGTCCAGTCTGATAGCCTTGATAAGGTTTTTGGCAGCCTCGGCAAGGTTCCCGGTATGCAGGTATGAGGAAGCGAGCAGGAAATAGGTTCCGGGCAGTTCTCCGCTCACCCTGGCGGCTTTGGTCAGGATACGAATTGCGGATTTGTATTGCCCGGTCATCATGACAACTATGCCTATTTCAATCCATGCCTCGTCATAATAGCCGTCATGGCTGATTGTTTGTGTCCAGCATCTGACAGCCTCCTTAACGTTTCCAAGCATGATATAGGCTTTGCCAAGTGAGAACCAGAAATCAGGATTCTCCGGATCAAGTTCAAGGGCTTTCTGCAGCGGGCTGATGCTCTCTGCGGGCCTGTTGCGTGACAATGACAGGAGGCCGAGGCCGTACCATGGTTCGGGGAAGTCCGGGGTGATGTCAATAGCTTCCGTGTAGTATTTGCGGGCCATCACTTCATCGCCGGTCTTGTCATAGCATTCAGCAAGGTAGGTCAGTCCCTCCATGCTGTCAGGCTCTTCCTCAACAAACTGGCGGTAGACATCCATTGCCTCGGAATATTTTTCGAGGTTGCTCAGAATATTGGCCTTGTTGAAAAGAGCGAATGTATTTTCAGGATTCAATGCCAGGGCATAATCATATGCTTCAATTGATTTCCCGTATTCGCCTGTCTTATTATAGATTATGCCCAGGTTATACCATGCGCTGTCAGAGTAAGGATCCTCATCAAGGTACATGTTATAGTATTTGATGCTGGTATGATGGTTCCCTTTCTTGTCATATGCATAGGCGAGGTCATAGAGGTGGGCCGGAAAGTCAGCCTCAAGTTCGGCAAGCCTGTGCAGGTAAGGGATGGTCTCCTCATAATAATTGAGGTTCTGCAATACTGAGATGATGCTGAAAAGGATTGTCTCCTCCTCTTCTGTATCTGTCTGCAGTGCAAGATCGAACACACGCCTGGCGCCGGTGATATCTCCCAGCATAGCGAGTGCTGTGGCCTTGCACAGGTAAATATCACAGTTCCCCGGTTCTATATTCTCAAGCTTTCTGGCTATGGCAAGAGCCTCGGTGGCTTTTCCTTTCTCAAGCAGCACGCGTGCCTTCCTGATAAGTATGGGTACTGAATTGGGGTGCAGCTCGCAAGCCAGGGATGTAGCCTCAAAGGCATGCACCGGGTTATTGCCTTCCAGGTAATAATCAATTATTGTCTCAAACTCAATGACGTCGAAATAACAGGTTTCCTTGTTCTTGCGCATTCTCTCAAAACGGAGAATTACCTCTTCCACCTCACTGTCATGTACAAAGCCGTATTTCTCTTCTTCCATCTCCCCTGAATATTTTGCAAATGTAACACATTAATCAATCGATCAACCTATATGTGACATCAATTATTAACAGGGTTTTGTATTTATAAACATGATAAACAGTGTTTTGGGAAAAAAATTACCTCCTGACGCAACCATCCGGCGCCCAATCTCATCTTACAATTGAGTTCAGAAGCTTACCCTCAAACCAAATATTACCCTAGAATTAACCTGAATTCTACCTTCTGAAACCGGGCCTTCACGGCCCGGTTTTTTTTAATGGCCTGATATTAAACCATCATGACAACCGTTATCTAATAAACGACTGTCATGATCATCAGCAGGCTATTCTATTTATCAACAGTCTTTTGCATTGTCACAGCGCTAACCAGTTGTCATGAGGAGCCGCTCAGGATCAACCATGAACTGGGCATTTTCCCGGATTCGGTCATGGCACTTGAGGGGCTCAACACCGAGTATGATGATTACAATATAGACATTGAAGCAGGCTGTATAGAGTCATCCCGGCAGGTGGTTTTCTCTTCCAGCAGAGGAAGCGCAGGAGGCGAGTTTAACATTGTGCAGGGCAAGATCTGGTACCAGTTCGGACAGACGACAGGTTACTTTCGTTTATATTCCGAGATGACCTCAGATACTTTCCTGGGTAACCTGATTGCTGTCTTCAACACATCAGCCGATGAATTTGGTCCCCTGAGGTTTTTTAACAGTCGGAACGGGCTTGAGTATATGGCTGTTGCAACCCTGACTGAAGAGAACGGGCTGGATATTGTGTTTACCAGCTATATTCCCACCTATTCTCCTGCCACTCATTTTGACGCCCCCCTTCCCGCAACCCCTTTCAACAGCCCGCACAATGATGCCTATCTTTCCCTGGGTACGACGGGCGACACTGCATGGTTTTGTTCCGACAGGGGTGGTAATTTTGACATTTACTGTATCACAAGGCCATGGCAATCTGAACTCGATGAGTGGTTCACCTCCGCTCCTGCTCCGGCAGTTAAGGCAGACAGCATCAACAGCAGCCATGATGAGAAGTGTCCGTTCGTAAAGGGGAGGTATATGGTCTTTGCATCTGACGTGCCAGGAGGAGAGGGTGGATTTGACCTGTACTATTCAATCTTCCGTGATGGCAAATGGAGTTCCCCGGTCAACATGGGTCCGGAGATCAACTCACCGGCAAATGAATTCAGACCGGTTCTTGGCATTGATCTTAAGTTTGAGAATCAGTTCCTGGTCTTTTCGTCGGACAGGCCGGGTGGAAAGGGAGGCTTTGATCTTTATCTTACCGGGATAAGCCTTCCACGGTAACAATCATCTTCCGGCAGCTTTCAGTGTATTAAGCAGCAATGACACCCTGGTCATCGGGCCCACTCCTCCCGGAACGGGAGTGATCCATGAGCATCGCGGGGCTACGCTGTCAAAATCAACATCGCCTTTCAGCCTCCATCCTGCTTTTGTGTCAGGGGCTTCAACGCGTGTGGTGCCCACATCAACCACCACCGCCCCTTCCTTCACCATATCGGCAGTGATGAATCCCGGCTGGCCTATAGCGGCTATTATGATGTCAGCCTTTCTTATTGTCTCGGCGATATTGCGTGTACGGCTATGCACTACGGTGACGGTGGCATCCACCCCCTTCTGTGACAAAAGAATGCTCACGGGGCGTCCTACAATATTGCTTCTGCCAACCACAACGCACTCTGCACCCTTCAGCGGGATGTTGTACCGTTTCAGCAGTTCCATTATACCTGCAGGGGTTGCAGAAACAAATGAGGGCAGTCCGGCCGCCATGCGGCCCACATTTACTGGATGGAATCCATCCACATCCTTTTCCGGAGAGATGGTCTCAATGACTCTGCTTTCACGGATATGTTCAGGCAATGGCAGCTGGACTATCAGTCCGTCAAGATCCGGATCGTCGTTCAGCTCACTCACCTTTGCAAGAAGTTCTTCTTCAGTGACCGTGGCCGGCATCCTCAGCAGTGTTGATCTGAATCCAACCTCCTCACAGTCCCTGACCTTGTGTGCAACATAGGTCTCACTGCCCCCGTCATTACCGACGAGTATTGCTGCCAGGTGTGGCACGCGTTTTCCGCCTGCCTTCATTTTTGCGACCTCTGCAGCTATCTCGCCCCGGATTTCAGCTGCGGTCTTCTTTCCGTCAATGATTTGATACATAGGGATGTTCGATTTGCGATTTGCGATGTTCAATGTGCGATGTTCAATGTTTGATGTTCGTTGTGCGATTTGCGATGTTCAATGTGCGATGTTCAATGTGCCTACTGCCGACTGCCAACTGCCGACTGCCAACTGCCAACTGCCGACTGCCAACTGCCAACTGATCATCTCCCCCTGGCTGCCAGTTTTGACAGGTCTCCTCCTTTGGCCACCATCTTCATTATCTTCCTGGTTTCATCAAACTGTTTCAGGAGCCTGTTGACTTCCGTTACAGTGGTTCCGCTGCCTTCGGCAATCCGTTTCCTGCGGCTGCCGTTGAGCAGAACAGGGTTTGATCTTTCAGCCGGAGTCATGCTTGAGATGATTGCCTCTATACCCCTGAAGGCGTTATCATCTATATCCAGATTTTTTATTGCCTTGCTGACCCCGGGAATCATTCCCATCAGGTCTTTCATGTTACCCATTTTCTTTATCTGCTGTATCTGTGAGATAAAGTCATTAAAGTCAAACTGGTCCTTTGCAATCTTTTTCTGCAGTTTACGAGCCTCAGCCTCATCATACTGTTCCTGGGCCTTTTCCACAAGGCTGACGATATCGCCCATACCGAGTATCCTGTCAGCCATTCTTTCCGGGTAGAAGATATCTATGGCATCCATCTTCTCGCCGGTACTGACGAACTTGACAGGCTTATTGACCACGGATCTGATAGAGAGGGCAGCTCCTCCCCTTGTATCGCCGTCCAGCTTGGTCAGCACAACCCCGTCATAGTCAATTCGTTCATTGAATTCGAAGGCTGTATTGACAGCATCCTGGCCAGTCATTGAGTCAACCACGAAGAGAGTCTCATGGGGGCTGACGGCGTTCTTCACTGCTGCTATCTCATTCATCATCTCCTCATCAACAGCCAGTCGGCCGGCAGTATCTATTATCACAAGGTCATGCCCGTTTTTCCGGGCCTCCCGGATAGCGTTTTTTGCTATCTCCACGGGGTTGAGGTTTCCCTCCTCAGTATATACCGGCACTTCTATCTGGGTGCCCAGCACCCTTAGCTGTTCGATAGCAGCAGGTCTGTAAACGTCACCGGCTACCAGGATAGGGTTTTTACCCCGTTTGCTTTTCAGGTGCTTTGCCAGCTTGGCGCTGAAGGTTGTTTTCCCGCTTCCCTGTAGTCCCGCTATAAGGATTATTGAAGGGTTGGTTTTAATGTTAATATCGCTCTTCACCCCCCCCATGAGAAGTACCAGTTCGTCATGGACGATCTTGATCATCATCTGTGAGGGTTTGACAGCTTTAAGCACATTCTGGCCCAGAGCCTTCTGCTTAACTGTATCAGTAAACTGTTTGGCGATCTTAAAGTTTACGTCAGCGTCAAGGAGTGCCCTTCGCACATCCTTGAGTGTCTCTGACACATTGATCTCGCTAATTACTCCTTCTCCCTTCAGTATCTTGAAGGAGCGTTCCAGTCGTTCACTCAGGCTTTCAAACATTGTTATTCAACTAATTAGGTATTACATTCTTTCAGGGGCCTCAATACCCAGCAGGAAGAGTCCTTTCTCCAGCACCCTGCCGGTAAGTTCGGACAGGCGGAGGCGGAAGCTGCGTAGGCTTTCATTCTCTTCGCCAAGTATTGAATAATCATGGTAAAACTGGTTGAATTCCCTGGCCAGGTCATAGCAATAGTTTGCTATCAGTGCCGGGCTCAGTTCCCTTGCAGCCTCCGGCACCAGCAGGTGGAAGTCATTCAGCAGGCTTATGACACTTATCTCCTTTGGATTGGGTATGATTTTTTCATTGCGGTCAGACACTGATCTGACCCCCATCTCTTCCGCTTTCTTCATCACTGACCGGATGCGGGCGTAGGTATACTGGATGAAGGGGCCGGTGTTGCCGTTGAAATCAATTGATTCCTTCGGGTTAAAGGTCATGTTCTTCTTCGGATCAACCTTGAGGATGAAGTACTTAAGTGCCCCGAGGCCTATCTGTCTGCATATATTCTCCCTCTCGCCGGTGCTGTAGCCTCCCAGCTTGCCAAGTTCCTGGGACATGGTTGTGGCGGTGGCGGTCATCCCTGCTATCAGGTCATCTGCATCTACCACCGTACCTTCGCGCGATTTCATTTTACCCTCCGGGAGTTCCACCATGCCATATGAGAAATGGTGCAGTCCTTTAGCCCATTCGAATCCCATCCGCAGCAGAGTCAGGGCAAGCACCTGGAAATGATAGTTCTGTTCGTTTCCGACGACATAGATATGCCGGTCAAAATGGTAGTCGTTATACCTTAATACCGCCGTACCGAGGTCCTGTGTCATATATACTGCCGTACCGTCAGAGCGGAGCAGCAGTTTCATGTCCAGTTTATCCGCGGTGAGGTCTATCCAGACCGAACCATCATCCTTACGTATGAGGTGTCCCTCTTCCAGTGAGCGGAGGACGATCTCCTTACCCACCTTGTATGTATCTGATTCGTAGTAGATCCTGTCAAATTCCACGCCCAGGGCTCTGTAGGTGACATCGAAGCCCTCATAAACCCAGGAGTTCATCATCTGCCAGAGCTCCAGGGTTTCACGGTCACCTTCCTCCCATTTCTTAAGCAGTTGTCTGGCCTCCTGCATGAGCGGCGCATTCTCACGTGCCTCTTCGGGTGAGGTACCGGCATCCACCAGCGGCTTTATCTGCTCCTTAAGCTTTTGTTCAAACAGCACATAATAGTCACCCACAAAATGATCTCCCTTTTTTCCTTCGGTGGCCGGGGTGCGTCCATTACCATACAACTGCCAGGCAAGCATTGACTTGCAGATATGTATCCCGCGGTCATTGACGATATTTGTCCTTATCACCTTTTTCCCGGCTGCGGAACAGATCCTTGCGAGTGACCATCCAAGCAGGTTGTTTCTGATATGGCCCAGATGGAGTGGCTTGTTGGTGTTGGGTGAGGAGTATTCAATTATCACTGTCTCCGCATCGGGACCGGCTCCGGCGAATCCATATGCGTCGTCAGCATGCATGGCATCCAGGCGTCTGCTCCATTCCGCAGGGGCGATAACAAGGTTGAGGAACCCCTTGATGACATTATATCCATCAATGGCATCAATCTCACGTACAAGATATTCACCTATCTCACCAGCCGTCTGTTCCGGTGAACGGTGAGATAGTCTTGCCAGCGGGAAAGCTACCAGGGTGAAGTCGCCTTCAAACTCCCTTCGTGTCTTCTGAATCTGAAGGAGATCATCATTGGCATTCACCCCGTAAAGGCTTCTCACAGCCTCTCTTATCCCCGATCTGAGCAGCTTTTCCATCTCTTTTATTCTGGCTGCAAATATAGCACAATAGTTTGTTACTTTCAGTCCTGAACCGATCATTGGATGTTGGACAAATTGTTCAAAAAAGTTGATAACTGTTCATTAATTTTTGACGAAAGCCAAACCGGCATCGGGAAAAACGGTCTATCTTTAGCTTGTACATTGGGGCATCAAGTACATTTCATGGGAAGGAAATACAGATTATGGTTAAACTACAAGATATCAGGATTGAGGCAACCTCCAAGACGCCGGCTGTAAGTTTTACGGCCGGAACAGGCAATCTGAACTTTACCGGCAAATCTCTGCCAGAGAATGCCTCGGGATTTTTTGAACCTCTTTACAAATGGGCATCAGAGTATGCCAAGAATCCGGCAGAGAGCACAAATCTGAAGTTTAATGTTGACTACTTCAATACTTCCTCCGTGATCTGGATGGGGAAAATATTGAAGGTTCTGACGAAGATTAAGAAGAATGATCATATTTTGTTTGTTCATCTCTACTTTGACATTGAGGAATATGACTCAATGGGAGAAGAGGATGTAAGGGAATCCCTTTCTCCCTTCCTTGATGTCACCGCAGATGCAACATGCAGTGTCGGAATAAGGCTTTACGGCATTGATGAAGACGGCAATACGCTCAAGGAGAACATTGTTCTCATCTGATCAGGCAACCCGGGCTTTTTACGGTTTTTTAGCTTAACTTTACAGGATACAACTGCTTTTGTTATGAAAACGGTTAGTCTTTTCCTGGTAATTTTAATTTTTCCACTCATGAACATATTCGGACAGGAACGTAACAGGCAGCCTGTTGTATCAGGCAGTTTCTATCCTTCCGGCAGTGAACGGCTCAGAAGTGAGCTGGAAGGTTATTTCTCCTCGTTCGTCAGCCCATCTCCGGGCGTTAGGGTGAGGGCTATCATGGTGCCGCATGCCGGTTATGTCTTCTCCGGTCACACGGCAGCGGCAGGATTTGCTGCTATTCCTGCCGGTGAGACATATGAAAACATTTTCCTGATAGGCGTCAGTCACAGGTATGCATTTGAGGGCGCTGCAGTTTTCACATCCGGCAACATGGTCACCCCTCTGGGTACTCTGAAGGTCAACAGGGAACTGGGTAATCAGCTTATCTCGACCAATAAATGGTTTATTGAGAAGAATGAGGCTCACGGACCCGAGCATTCGCTGGAGGTTGAGCTCCCATTCATTCAATACAGGTTTGATCCTGCACCGCCCATCATTCCCATTCTGATAGGGACACGCAACCTTACTGTTTTGAAGGGAATAGCATCAGGATTGCAGCCCTGGTTCAATGAGCGCAATCTCTTCATAATCAGCAGTGATTTTTCTCACTACCCCTCCTACGCGGATGCCTGCCGCGTTGACAAAATGACAAGTGATGCCATCGTTAAGGGTGATCCTGAAGGGTTTTTACGCACTATAAGGAATATTGAATCGTCCGGTGTTGACAATCTTGCCACTGCGATGTGTGGCTGGCCTGCCGGCCTGATACTGTTGTATCTTGCTGAAAAGAGTGACGGCCTGTTATTCCGCAATGTGGAATACACAAATTCAGGTGATTCACCCATGGGTTCGGACGATGAGGTTGTAGGATACAATGCCATAGTGCTGGAGCAGAGGACTGCCGGAAGGAAAGAGAGGCCCGCGCAGGAAGCCTTCACCCTCACCACCCCTGAAAAGAAAGTGCTTCTCTCAATTGCCCGGGAGGCTATCCTGGCAAGACTGGAGCGACGCAAGCCCTCATCCGTGGATGAGGCCAGGCTGACATCCCGCCTGTGCGAACCTCTCGGTGCCTTTGTCACCTTGACCTCCAGGGGAGACCTGAGAGGTTGTATCGGTCGTTTCACCTCCTCTGATCCACTATGGGAAGTGGTCAGTGCCATGGCAACGGAAGCAGCCTTCAGCGACCCCCGCTTTCCACCGCTGACAAAAGATGAATATCCCTCGATACATATTGAGATATCGGTTCTGGGGCCAATGAAGAAGATACAGTCTGCTGATGAAATAAAGATCGGGCGTCATGGCATTTACCTGAAGAAGGGTTATCGCTCGGGCACCCTCCTGCCGCAGGTGGCTACTGAGCGCGGCTGGAGCGTGGAGCAATTCCTCGGGTACTGTGCCCGTGACAAGGCCGGGATCGGATGGGACGGCTGGAAGGACAGGGAGACTGAGATCTTTGTCTATGAAGCTTACGTCTTCGGCGAATAAGTGGTTATCATGACCTATCATGTCCTGCCCATAGGATTGACCGTTCTGGTACTTTATATCTTCTCCCTTTACCTCTCCTCACAGGGTTTCACAGCCAGATTATCCCACCGCAGGTTCTGGAACTGGATATTGCTGGTCTCCTTCCTGGTGACCGGATTGTTTGGTATCTTCCTGACTCTCAGGATTAATTACCGCTGGGAGCTGTCCTTTGCTGAGTCACTCAGGCACTGGCATGTGGAGACCGGTATTGCAATGGTGCTCGCAGCTCTCATTCATCTTTCATGGCACCTTGGATATTACTTCAGTAAGAAAAGCCGGAACGCCGGAAACCAGTCTGCCCGGGAATCTGCAGGCAAGAGTTCACCTGAGCCCACTGCTGCAGGCAAGAGTTCAGCTGATATCGCAGCGGGAAGATTCAGGCCGCTGTTGCTGCTGACCGGTTTTGTCAGCTCATCATCGCAGTTTATCCTGATGCGCGAGGCAGTCATCCTCGGAGGGGGAACTGAGGCAGTAACGGGACTCTTTCTCTGGCTATGGCTGATAATATCTGCAGCCGGAGCACTGGCGGGTGGCAGATCAGGGATCACCTCACTGAGGAAGATGATCTGGACGCTCATTGCCTGCACTGCCCTTGCCCCTTTGTTGCTGATCTCGATATCGACAATCATCCTCAGTCCCGGCCAGACACCCTCCTTTTACCAGACACTGGCCATCATGGGTACATGTGTTGCGCCGGTGACATTCATCTCGGCCCTTATTTTCGTGCGTATATCTGTCATCAGGTATAACATGGATCTGGCAGATTCAGGCCACAGCTTCGGAGCAGAAACGGCAGGATCAGTTACAGCAGGAATTTTGACCGCCCTTACGGTGACTGTCAGAATACCTAATTTCCAGCTCTACCTGCTCATCCTGTTGCTGGCAGTGGTGACAGCTGTCTGGCTGCTTGAAAGAAATGTACATTTAAAGATACCGGCAATCATCATTGCAGTTTTGCTGGGGGCGGTCCTGTTCATCAAACCGCCCGATCCGTTCATCAGAAGCAAGCTTCTCCGGGGTGTCAGGGCAGAGAAGAGCACAGACACACCCTATGGCAACATCACAACAGGTCTTTACGGTGGTGAGCTGACGGTCTATTATCACCACAGGCCGCTCTTCTATCCCGGTGACGTGATAAGCTCAGAAGAGAACATCCATTATGCCCTCTTGCAGCGCGATAGTTATGACAGAGTGCTTCTCATCTCAGGGGGCCTCAAAAAACACCTGGATGAGTTAGTAAAGCATCCCATAGCCGCGGTTGATTACTTGGAGCTTGATCCCGGGCTTATAGCAGCCGAGGAAGCCCGTGACACTGTCTGCGGAACCATGAAGGTGAGAGTAATAAGCAGTGATCCGATGACCTTCATAAGGGAAAATGATTACATATATGACGCTGTCATTCAGCTGATCCCACCACCTTCAACACTGTCAGTGAGCAGGTTCTACACTGTAGAATATTTCCGGATGGTCCGTGAGCATCTGTCGCCTGATGGCGTATTCATGTGCACACCAATGCCCTGGTTCAACTATTCACCTGAGAGCTACAGGAGGGGATTTTCTCCCCTTTTTAACGCCCTTTCGTCGGTTTTCAGCCACATTACACTTATTCCCGGCTCCATGCTTTATGTTATTGCTTCGGAGAGTCCTGTAAGCCCGGAAATAGCTCAGATGGCCGGTCAGAAAGGGATGATCAACAGCTATGTCAATACTGATTATCTTGACGATCATGAGATCAGGCTCAAGGAAGAGCAGATTCTGTCACAGGTTGACAGGAGAGCAGGGATGAACAGGGCAACAAGGCCTGTCTCCTCCCTGTTTGCCAACATGCTTTCTCTTGAAAAGATGGGGATGAGGGGAGGCATCATTACTCTTCTGACCGTGCTGATAGCCATTCCATTTTTATTTGCGGCTCGTCGGGGGTTGCTGATGTTCGCCTCTTCAGCCGGTCTGGCAGGCTACGGAATGATAATGATATTCATTCTGCAGATGGCTGTTGGCAACATCTATATTCTCTCGGCGGTGATCCTGACGCTGCTGATGGCCGGGCTGGCCACAGGTGCGGTGCTTGGAGAAAGGCTGGCCCTGAAGAAGATCAGCCTCTGCACACTGCTACTGACAGCGATATTCGTCCTGACCGGCCTGCTGGCTCCCGCACTGGTCACATCCCCTCCCGGTCCGGTCATAGTATTCCTGTTCATAGCGCTGCCGGTATCAGGCATAATTACCGGGGCTGTCTACAGGATCCTGACCTCGCGTGACTCAGGCATGGTCACGGGCAAAGTATATTCAGCAGACATGGCCGGTTCGGCCCTGGGATATCTCACGGCAGCCACCCTGCTTGTGCCGCTGGCAGGTACAGCCAACTCATGTTTTATTCTTGCGGCCCTCATTTTGATATCAGGCACTGTTGCATCGTTGACTATAAAACAGTAGCTTTATAACCGGGCATAGAAACACACATCTGATTGAAAGACAAGGGGAAGAAGATATCAAGGAGGAGCTTTGCCCGGCAGGGGTCGCTGGCTGTTGCCGCAGGTTTTATTGCACCTGCAGGGAGTGCTGCGTTAATACCTTCCACAGGAGAGAGACTGGCTATGTATCAGGAGCAGAGTGCCCGTGGTGTGGTCTGCCTGATCTGTCCCAATGAATGCACCTTAAAGGATGGCGAGCTGAGCGACTGCCGCAACAGGATAGCCAGGAGGTCGAAACTCTATACCATGGCTTACGGCAATCCGTGTGCTGCCAATATTGATCCGATTGAGAAAAAGCCCCTGTATCATTTTCTTCCCGGAACATCAGCCTTTTCAATAGCTACCGCCGGTTGCAACCTGGCATGCCTCAACTGCCAGAACTGGACTATCTCTCAGACTTCACCTGACAAGACGAGGAACTACGACATGCCCCCTGAGGATGTTGTCAGAAGGGCATCAGCCGGCGGCTGCAGATCAATTGCATACACCTATTCCGAGCCGGTTACCTTTTATGAATACGTGCTGGACACATCAAAAATAGCGCATGAGGAAGGGATCAGGAACATCATGGTCTCAAACGGATATATCAACAAGGAGCCGCTCCGGCAGCTCTGCAAACACATTGACGGTGCCAACATAGACCTCAAGTCATTCAATGACAGCACATATCTCAAGCTTACCGGAGGCAGGTTACAGCCTGTCCTGGACAGCCTCAGAACCTATCGTGATGAAGGGGTATGGCTGGAGATCACTCACCTGGTGGTTCCTGGCTGGACTGACAAGCCTGAAGAGATAAAGCAGATGTGCGGATGGCTGGCCGGGAACGGTTTCAAAGACACGCCGCTCCATTTCAGCCGTTTTCAACCGCAGTACAAGCTGGAGCACCTTCCTCCCACTCCCGCAGGCATACTGAACAGGGCGGTGGAGATAGCCAGGAGCGCGGGTATCAGGTACGTATACATGGGTAACATGCCGGGTTCAGGGTTTGATGACACCATCTGCCCCTCATGCGGAAAGAAGGTGGTGGACCGTAGCGGTTACAGGATAGTTGCTCAAAACCTGAAAGATGGCAGATGCTCCTGCGGTGCACTGATTCCGGGAGTCTGGCACTGAATAAATTATCCCTGAAAGAGACGGAAATTGCATATGAAACTTGCTGAAGCCAGAAAACGGGTTGAGGAACTCAGGAGAACCATTGATGAACATAATCATAGATATTATGTTCTTAATCAGCCTGTTATTTCTGATTTTGAGTTTGACCTGCTGCTTAGTGAGCTGCAGGGGCTGGAGAAGAAATTTCCCGTACTGGTCACACCTGATTCCCCAACCATGAGAGTAGGCAGTGATCTTACACCAGAGTTTATTCAGGCAGAACACCGGTGGCCCATGTTGTCACTTGGCAATACATACAGCGCTGATGAGGTTATTGAATTCAGTGACCGTGTCAGGAAGACGCTCGGGTATGAACCCGGTTACGTCTGTGAGCTAAAGTATGACGGGGTATCAATCAGTCTCACGTACGAGAACGGTTCACTGGTAAGGGCTGTTACCAGGGGCGATGGTTTGAAAG
>JAAZBN010000253.1 GCA_012513795.1 Bacteroidales bacterium
AAAAATGAGATTGTCAGCACTGCAGCAACCACCACAGCCGCCACGGCAGCGGTAAGAAAAATTGACCGGTAGTCATCCTGCCGCCTGATCATTATCCCGATGAATGCCCAGACTGCAGCCAGGCCTATATAAGGATTATTGAACCGCCATATGGCTAGCACAACAACCACGGCGCCCACAATTATCATTATCATTGCCCATGTCTGCCCGCTAAGACCGAAACCCTGCCAGCCGTTACTGACAAGTAATGCCGTGACGTTGGCTATGGTGGCAATGCATATCCATCCAAGATAGACCCCGAAACCGGCCTTGATGAATCCGTCAGGCAAATCTTTGATAAAGATGTTTATCCAGATAAGGGAGATCAGAAGTCCTGCCATGAGTATCAGCGAGAGCGGCAGCCTCTCATAATGCCATGCCACTATCCAGAGGGCATTGAAGATGCATGTGAGCCCGAAGAGCCACCCCACCCTGCTGATAACCGTTTGGTATGCAGTGGTGAACTGCAGCACACAGAAGATCACAAGCAGGATATAGATCACACCCCAGATGGAGAAGGTGATGCCTGCCGGAACGAAGAGGTTGGGCCATGAATCCGATATGCCGCCTGTGGTTTTGCCATTCAGGGGAAGAGCATTTGCCAGGTAGTTCATCACTATCATGCCGGTAAAGAGAAACAGGTTTAGATATTTCATGTCTGTAAGATTTAATGACCTGGCTATTCACGTCCGGTCTGCACAGGAACAGATCAGGTCAGGTCTGCGGTTTAAGGTCAACTGATGTAAATTTAGCAATTATTCCGAATGGTCATCCTGACGTAAATAACTCAGGGTTTAAGTATCAGGGTATGGGTTACTGCTGCCCTGACAGCCTCATCTGAGAAGTGGTCTTTATATAACCTGCCTTCGAGGTAAGTCTGCACCTGTGAAAGATAGTACTCAGCTCCCGGCACACCTGACTCACCGCCGGGGATGACTGACCATGATTCATCCCAGTTGGCAGTGTTGAAGATATATCTCATGGAGGCACCGTTCACTGACTTGAAATCCGGTTTATATGTAAAATAAGGGCAGACGGTATGATCACTCCCTCCTATCGGATAGGGCCCGGAGTTGAGTTTAAAAACCGACCCGAGGATCCTGACGGTGCCCAGCGGGTGCATGAAAGAGACTGTATGGATCCTGCCCCATTCCCATCGCGAAAAATTTTTGCCATACTCACTGACCAGTGTGCTTACTGCCTCCCTGAAACTGAGCATCACTATATCATCAAGTGTTTCCTTTTCATCGGTATTGATATCATCAACCCATTCGTCGGGTCCTTCAGTAAGTATCCTGTAAACATAATACTCGCCGCTGATATCCCACAACTGATCATACAGGTTGCCGAGCTCATCAGCCAGCAGGTTTTCCATGAAATGCCTGCGGAAATATTCAAATATGGAGGGTGCCGCCAGTGACCTGCTCATGTCATAATCCCAGCCTGTCATTTGTTCCAGTGCCTCACGCTCAACCGGTGTCAGTTCAGCCTGTCTTCCGTTAATTTCAAGTATATGCGGCACCACCAGCCTCGCATAGTCAGAGTGCTGATCAGCGAGCATCCTTTTGAAATCATCCACTCCAAGCAGGTCTTTCTCGCCGAGCATCTCCCTTATCCTGTTGATCCTGTAAGGCAGATCGAAGCTGTTGGTGATGAAGTAGGGATAATTATTGCTGACTGACCTGTTGTTAGCAGAAGAGACAGTGCCGTTCAGTGGATTAAGGACGAGTGGCATCTCTTCAAAAGGCACAAATCCTTTCCAGTCATACCTGTCTGTCCGGCCGTCGCGTAAAAGGATTCCCTCGCCTTCCCTTAACGGGATTCCTCCGCCGGCGCTCATGCCTATGTTCCCGAATGTATCAGCATAGACGAAGTTCTGGCTCAATGATCTGAATGTCTTCAGTCCTTCCCGGAATTCATCCCATCCGGAGGCCCTGTTAAGCAGGTAAACAGATCTTGCCTCATCGCTCCTGTCCAGGCCGTTCCATCTCATGCTGAGCGCCATGGCGGGAAAGGCGGTCAGTCCTTTCAGGTAGTTAAACCCAAGCCACTTAACGTTATCTGCAACTGAATCAAGGCTCAGACATCCAGAGATGACAGGCCCCCGGTGGGTACTCCGGATGAACACAGTGTCATTGAGGCCATGCCTTTCCCTTATCACCTCAGTCCGGCGAGTCATTTCCCTCCACTGACCGTTAAAGAAGTACTGGTTCTTGTTGTCAGGATTTAACGTCTCGGCAAAAAGGTCAACCACATCCGCCCTGAGGTTGGTCAGTCCCCATGCTATGATTTCATTATGACCGGCAATTATGAACGGTTCGCCGGGGATCATCACACCGGTTACATTGAGCTTGCCCGGGATGACCTGGTGCATCTGCATCCAGATTCCGGGTGAGGTAAGGCTGAGGTGCATGTCATTTGAGAGCAGGGGCTTGCCCGTTTCGCTCCTTGCGCCTGAAACGGCCCAGTTATTGCTCGAGGTGAGGGATGGGATACCAAGACCGGCAACAATGTCGTACCCCTTAATAAATGATCGGGTCAAAGCAAGAAGGGTATCATTGATCATCCATTCAGGATAGGTAATGGCTGGCACCGCCTGCCAATCGGGGACAAGCTCCATGGCTTTTTCAATGCCAAACCGGTTTATAAGCTGCTGAAAAAAGAGCTCGGCAGTAAGGTTCCTGTAATCGAGATTCCAGCCCATGAGCCCGATGATGGCAACAATATCCTTTACTGCCCAGGGTTCAGGCCTGTAGGAGAGCAGCCTGAACTCCAGCGGCAGCTTTTTGCCGTTTATGGTGATAAAGGCGTTCACCCCTTCAGTATAGGCCTCCAGGCATTGCATGACCACCGGATCCTCCTCCTTCATGATGGCTTCTGCTGTCTTGTAAATGTTCAGGCATCGTGTAAAGATATCTGCCTGCATGAATGGCTCACCGAAGATCTCGGAAAGGCGTCCGGCTGCGCTGCGACGAACAAGGTCCATCTGCCATAGACGGTCCTGGGCAGCAATAAAGCCGGTAACCATGTAGAGATCATGTTCGCAGGTGGCATATATGTGCGGTATGCCTCTGTCATCACGCATGACCGTTACACTGTCCCTGAGGCCGGGAAGATGCAGGATGCCGTCATACTGTGTCAGCCATCCATTTTTCTTGCTGCAGATCAGCTCGGAACCTGATGTCAGTAACAGAGCTAAAAGTAGAATTCCTGCCACTGATAATCTGCCAGGAGCTTTCATCTTTAACCACAAAATTACTATCTAAAAGGTAAGAAATTTTAGTTACAACCAGGTCAAAACAGATTTTTTTTAAATTAAAATACCACAGCATGACCTGTAACAGGAGATTGTCATCAGAATCCGTTGGATCCTCAGGATTCCGGTCGTTTGTCCGTCATGCCATTGCCTGAAGCCGTTTAATCCTTTCTGCCATCGGAGGGTGAGTGCTGAGCAGGCTCTGCAATCCACCCATGAAGGGATTAACGATAAAGAGATGACTGTCAGACGGTTTACCGCGGCTTGTTGGGTTTGCGGCCGAGCCATGGGCCAGTTTGTTAAGTGCGTTGGCCAGTCCGAGCGGATAGCCGGATATCTTTGCCCCGCCCTGATCAGCCGAGTATTCCCGGGTGCGTGACACGGCCATGCGGATGAGCATGGCGGCCAGGGGGAGAAGCAGGATACCTATGTACACCATTGGATTACGGCTTGATGATCCCGTACGTCCCATCTGTCCCAGCAGGGTGATAGCCCCAACGAGTGTGGCAGCCACAGTGCTGGTGAGGGTGTCACGGTTCTTTACGTGGGTCAGCTCATGTGCCATTACCCCTGCCAGCTCCTCGTCATTGAGCAGGCTGAGGATGCCCTGCGTTGCAGCTACCGCTGCGTGGCGCGGGTTGCGGCCTGTGGCGAAGGCATTCGGAGTTGAGTCAGGGACAATGTATACCTTGGGCATCGGCATCCCTGCATTCTGAACCAGCCTCTCAACAATGCCGTACAGCCTTGAGTTATCATCACGGGTCACCTCCTGTGCACGGTATCGCTTAAGTACTATCTTGTCACTGAACCAGAAACTGACGACATTCATTATCAGGGCCAGGATAAATGCAATCACCGCCCCCTGGGTGCCGCCAATGAGTCTTCCCGCCACCACCAGCAATACAGTCAGAAAAGCCAGCAGGAAAAAAGTCTTGAAATTACTGCTCATGATTTCTTTTATTCCGTTTATACCGATATCTAAATGAGTGAAAACTCAAATTTAGAAAATATTCTGGTCGGTGCTGCGGATATATCATGGACAGACCGAAAAAAGGTAGAGGAAGGATAAAAGAAAGATCTTCCCCCGCAGATCAGGGCACGACACCCGGGTATTCTACCTGGCTGCATCCCGTCATGAGGCGGTCTTCTTCCTGTCACACTCCACTCCCGGCTTGCACAGATACCAGCGGTTATGCTTCAGCTCATGCTTCAGTATATACTGATCTCCGCCGGTTGTCTCAATCATGAAGTAATCAGAAACGGGGTGCTTCTGCTCAGGGTCCCACTGATACCAGCGGTCTATGATCTCCCTGACCTCATGCCGTGTGCCCTGCCACATGAAGCACCTGGGGGTCTCATCATCACCGTAACCGGAGTAACACTCAGTCTTTATGTGAACCAGCTCTTTCATCACGATCCGTTCATTTAATTGAATGCCTCTTCATTACAAAGATAAGATACATGATCTTCGAAGTCAAGCAACACCACTGCCAAATGAACAGGCGGAGGAATATGTGCCGGAGGTTCTTCAACCCTCCTTCGCGGTAAGGAATCCACTACCTGTAAGAAAAGGCGCGGTAAAGCGCCTCTTCAGGTCCCGGATCCCCCTCCACCTCAGAGTGGTTCATGTGCTGAACCGGTTTGCTCTGAAGATTTTCGGGTATCCCGATCCGGGGTATATATAGATAAGCGGGGAAATTACGCCATCCGTAACTGCCTGCCGTTCTACTTCTTAAGCTCCACTACCGCATACCTCGTTATTTTCCAGAACTCTTCCGGATCCTTGATCTCGATATGAGCGATCTTGTCATCACTTTCACGGATAAACTGGTATGATTCTGTCGGATGTTCGGTTACCAGCTTTGCATCCCTTGAATTGACAGGTATATACTTAAGTTCAGTTATGTCAATCTGCGCAAAAAGGCTGTCAGCAATATCGTTTACAAGTGATTCAGTCCTGCCCAGACCAAGAAATCCGCCGTCTCTTGTAACAATGCCCATCTCCCTGAGATCCCTTGAACTGCCGGAGGCAAGATAAGCCTTGTTCATCTCCGCTGTCCGCAGATTGATCTCTTCTTCCTTTTCAGTAACCGTGGCCTTAAGATCAGCAGCAAGAATATTCAGTTCGTCTATCTCAATGTCTTTCTCACTGACAGTCTTACTCAGTACTGCGATCTCGGTCTGATGCTCCTGGATCCTTGACTCAAGTCCGGCGATCATTTCCTGAAGACCTTTTATCTCCCTTCCGGAATTCTTCAGCTGTGAACTCAGTGATGCCAGCTTCTTCCTGTTTTCATCAAGCTGCATGCTGATACTCTTTATGTCTTGCAGTATCTGCTCTTTCCTGGTGCTGGTGAATTCCTGGCTGTCAGAATTGCTGAAAGTGATGAGATTCTCCTTCTGCTTGATCGCATTAAGTTCATTCTCAATCTGGGTGAAAGTCTGAAGCCAGTCGTTCAGCGTTGAGTCTCTCACTGACAGCATCTCATTGTATGAGCTTCGCTCACTGTCCATCAGTGCAAGCTGTTTATCCTGGTACCTGTTGAACAAAAGCCAGGCAACAACACCTGCTGCCAAAAGTATCAGAACACTTATAATGGCAGTGGTACGTGCTCCCTTTGTAATGCCGTCCCTGCGGGCGTTTTCAGCGTAACTGATCCCTGAAGGATCACTGCCGGAGTGTGGCCTGTAATTGGTTTCTTCGTCTTTCATTTTTTTCCTCCTTGGTTTATTTTTTCTGACCCTACCCTTGCAAAGGATGTGCCCGAAAAACGGCAAGAGCATAACTCATTAAATTATAAAGACTTAGCGTAATGACATGCAATGCCGGAATTGTTCATTTTGAAAATATTTTCTCAAAATGAGAAAACTGAAGGAAAAATTTATCAGGATTGTTTCTCTTCCCTGAGTAATCTGTAGATGGTGGAGATACCTATATCAAGTTTTGCGGCAACGGTTCTGATATCATTATCATTCTTTCTTAGCATCGCCTTGATGATCCTGATCTCATACTGTCTGAGTGTAAGCTCTTCATCCATTATATCCGCAAGAGGATTCCCGGGATCCAGGATGATATCGCGAGGCCCGATGGTTTTCGTTTCTGCCAGTGTTACCGCGAGTTCAACAACCGACTTCAGCTCCCGGATATTCCCGGGGAACGGGTAGCCAAGGAGTTTCTGCCTGCTCTGTTCCGAAAGTTTTTTAAGAGGAATATCATTTTCAGTACAGAATCTTTCAATGAAATGGTTTGCAAGGATAAGGATATCATTACTCCTTTCCCTGAGGGGTGGGAGTTCCACCGGCATGCCACGCAGCCTGTAATAAAGGTCTTCCCTGAAATTGCCCTTTTTCACTTCCTCAAGGAGGTTCCTGTTGGTTGCCACGATGATGCGGCAGTCAGTCCTGATTGGTTTATTGCTTCCGACGCGTACTATCTCTTTTTCCTGAAGTGCCCTCAGCAGCTTCGACTGCAATGCCGGATCCATTTCTCCTATTTCATCAAGGAAGAGTGTTCCGCCGTCAGCCTCCTCGAACCTGCCTATGCGCTTTGACAAAGCGCCGGTGAAAGCTCCCTTCTCATGGCCGAACAGCTCTGATTCAATAAGTTCTGAAGGGATGGCAGTCACATTGACAGGAACGAAGGGTTTGTGCCTGCGCTTTGAATTATAATGAATGGCTTTTGCCACCAGCTCTTTCCCGGTACCTGTTTCTCCGGTTATAATTACGGTAATATTGGTATCAAGCGCCTTCTCAATAAGTGAGCAGACTGCTTTTATTGCCGTGCTCTCACCCATGATGGTATTCCGGAACATGTATTTTTTCTGTACCTCACGGCGAAGAGAAGAAATTTCCCTCTTCATGCCTATCCCGTTCCTGATATTCTGTACCGTCAGCAGAAGGCGTTCCCTGATGTCATCTGTCTTTACTATATAATCATATACACCTACCTTCAGGAGGCTGACCGCCGTTTCAATATCGTCCTGTCCTGATATCAGGATAACCTGCACCTCGCTGTTTTCCTCCTTTATTCTTTTAAGGAGATCCAGTCCGTTCATATCAGGGAGCCGGTAGTCGAGCGTAACTATGTCAGGTGCTTCGTGCAGGCACTTCAGAAACTCGTCTGCGCTTGCAAAGCTCTTTACCTCATAATCTACATTCAGGCTTAGGGTATGCACCAGGAGCCTGTTATACCATTCATCATCCTCCACTACGAAGATCTTCAATTGAGTGTCAGCCATCTGTTGATCCAATAACCGTTGATCTTTAGTTCCTTTTGCAAAATAAGATTTTCCACAAAGGCGACCCGCTGTTTCAGCCAATTTTTGACATATGGTCTTCAACCTCTCTTCTTATGCCGGGGAAAATGCTCTGGAGCCCGGTGACAAATAATCCTGCCCGGGTGATATCATCTCCTGACCTGCATGCCAATTCTGTCTCCGAGAGCAGTGACACAAGCTCACCTGCCCCAATATGCCGGCACTGTGGCAGCAGTTTATGTGCAATTTCAGCAATACCTGCCATATCGCCGGAGGTAAGATGTTCTGCCATCTCGTCGAGTCCATTACCGGTACTCTCCAGGAATTTTTCCAGCATCTCCCTGACAAAAAGCTCATCGCCTCCTGCAAGGCGGTACAGGTTGCCAAGGTCAATCTTCCCTGCTTGCACCTCTCTCTCCCTCTCTTCCGTTGCGGTAGTCTCATTTGCAGCCGCCCTGTCAAGTCCGGTAACGGCGAGGATGGTCCCGAGCAGCTCCTTCTCCGTAAAAGGCTTACTCAGGTATCCGTTCATTCCTTCCCTGCGGTTCCTGGCAGGGTCATCACCGGGCATAGCTGCTGTCACACAGATAATGGGCATGACAGCGTCATTTATCTTCAACTCGTCACGGATAAGCGCGGTTGTTCCCGGGCCGTCAAGACGGGGCATACGCAGGTCCATCAATACGAGATCAAACCGTTCTCTCTTCAGTAGATCAATCACCTCAGTGCCATCAGATGCCTCGGCATGACTGACACCCCACCTTCTGAAAATCATTCTGAAAAGCATCCGGTTATACTCTTCATCATCAGCAACCAGCACTCTGAGCTTCCTGAGCGCCCCGGGCACAACAGCCGGCGATTCTGTGTCAGTAATGATCAGCTCACTGTTGCCAGCCTTGTAAGGTATCTCACATATAATTGTAGTTCCGTGATTCTTTTTGCTCCTGCATTCGATAGTCCCGTTGTGCAAATCAACCAGCTTCCTTACAATGGATAGTCCCAGTCCTGTGCCTCCATATCTTCGGGTTGTGCTCGTCTCCTCCTGGATGAAGTCATCAAAGATGGTTTCAATCTTATCCTCGTCAATTCCTATGCCTGTGTCAACGACCTCCATTACCAGCATCATCTCCGGATGCTCTTTTCTGATACTCCTGACTGAAAAATGAACCGTGCCATCAGTGGTAAACTTTACCGAATTACTGACCAGGTTTATCATTATCTGCTTCAGTCTGTACGGGTCACCCAGCAGGATTGGTGGTGTATCCGGATCAACCCAGAAGCTCAGAACCGTATTATTGCTCCGTGCATGCTCATCAAACATGGCGCAGACCTCCCCGGCAACTTCTCTTATGCCGAAGTGTACCTGTTCCAGCTCCACCTTGCCATCCTGCAGTTTCGAGAAATCCAGGATATCATTGATGATCCTCTCCAGGTGACGTGACGATGAGCTGATTATTTTCAGTGTATTGATGGTATGTTCATCCAGCGGCTCATGTAACAGCTGCTCTGTAAAACCTGATATTGCCGTTACCGGTGTCCGTATTTCATGGCTCATGTTGGCCATGAACAGCTCTTTTGTCCTTGCCAGGTTCTCTGCCTCATTCTTCGATTGCTGCAGGGCCACCTGGTAGGCGTCAGATCTGCGCACATAACCGGCAACGATGAAAACGACAAGAGCAGCCAGCAGGATCCCGGAGACCAGGAACATTACCAGCCACCGGTATGTTCTGCCTGCAAGGAGGTCAGCCTCGTATGCATTTGCTTGCAGGATCTCCGAGACTTCAGTTTCCATCTTTGCAGTAAGATCATGGAACTCCTCCTTTATCCTGGTGCTGGTGCCTGCCAGCTGTGACTCCCGCAGTCTCACTTTTGCCCTGACGGCCTGATCAACCTTCTCCAGACTGTCAAGATCAGTTATCAGGGCCTGCTCATCAATCCGGCTCTTTTCGGAACGGCTGAAGACACGCTTGAGTATCCCTTTCTCAGAATCCTTATCCACGTCTGCCGTCAGATTAAGCCTTTCAGGCAACTGCATCAGATATTCAACCACCTGGTTGTTCTGATTCAGGTAGAGAAGCTCATTCCAGATAAAGATGTTTTCTTCAATGAGCCTGCTAATTGTATCCGTCTGCCCGAGCAGTACAGGTGAATCACGGCACTCTTCTCTCAGCCTGTTTACCTTGCCGTCAATCTCTGAGATGACTGAGTAATATGGTTGAAGGTCTTTTTCGTTGTTCGTGACCGAGTACATACGGTAACTGTTTTCCGCCCGCTGCAGATCCATGGATATCTCACGGATGGTAAGCAGTTTCTGGCCGGGACCCACATCAACGTTTATTAAACCAATCATGGAAGATAGGTTAAACCAGGCCAGGTATCCTGTGGCGGCAAGAAGGCCAACCGCCAGAGCCATAAGCAAACCTATCTTAACCTGTAAAGAAAGCCTCTTCACTGTGCATCTGTTTTATTAGGATCAGGCTGCAAATGATATCTCATGCATTTGAAGCTACAAGGTAATATTTTTTCAATTTCGTGTATCTTGTACCTTAAAAGACAACCACTATGAGAACTCCCGGATACATTGTTGCACTCTTCATTTTCCTCTGTTCTCTTGCCGCCAGGGGCCAGAACAGCCGGTTCAGTTTCGCGCTGGTGACTGACACCCACATCGGCGGTGAGGGAGCCGATAAGGATCTCCGCCGTACTGTCAGTGATATTAATGCCACTGACTCGCTGTCTTTTGTGATAATTTCCGGTGATGTTACTGAATTCGGTTCGGACGCTGAATTGCGCAGAGCGAAGGAGATCCTTGACGGGCTGGATAAGCCATGGTACATCATCCCGGGCAACCACGACACCAAATGGTCAGAGAGCGGCGCCAACAGCTTCCGTGTCATCTTCGGTGACGAAGCTTTTGCCTTCACCCATGGCGAATGGCTTTTCCTGGGAACAAATTCGGGTCCTAACATGAGGATGGGACCCGGACAGATACCGCGTGAGAACATCGTCTGGCTCGATTCGGTGCTCGGTGTCCCGGCCAACAGGGAGATGAAGATTATCTCGGTGAACCACTATCCGCTTGACGAGGGCCTGAACAACTGGTACGAGCTGACTGACAGGCTTAAAAAGCTTGACACCCGGCTCGCTCTCTGCGGCCACGGTCATACCAACAGGGTGATGAACTTCGAGGGGATACCCGCTCTGATGGGTCGTTCCAATCTCCGGGCAGGCAAGACCGCAGGCGGATATAACATCATGACCGTCACCGGTGACACTCTGCTGGTGGCGGCTGTAAGGCATCCGGCGGCGCCGGGACAGACAGATGCGGTCACCACGCCTGCATGGGCCACGGTCAGGCTGGAGCAGCATGATTTTGCAGCTGACACCGCTAGCTGGCCCAGACCCGACTACTCCATGAATGCAAAATACCCCGTGGTGCATGAGCGCTGGAGGGTGCAGGAGAAGGCTGATATCGGCGCAGGATCGACAGTAGCCGGCAGGCTGGCCATAATCACCAACACTGCAGGAGAGATAAAAACCCTCTCATTGAAGAACGGAAGAGCAAGGTGGACTTTTCCTTCCTGGGCTAAGATATACAGCACTCCTGCCGTAGAAGGCCGGCGGGTGATAGTGGCATCAGCCGACGGCATGGTGAGGGCTCTGGGCCTGAAGAACGGGAAGCTGCTGTGGAGCTTTGACGCCGGACAACCTTTGGTGGCCTCCCCGGTGACAGGAAGCGGGAAGGTGTTCATTACAGGTTCATCAGGCAGATGTGACGCCCTTGACATCACCGACGGCACCCTGCTCTGGAGCAACGGAGGAATAGAAGGATTTGTTGAAACCATACCTCTTATTTACAAAGGCATGCTCATCTTCGGCACATGGGATAACAGGCTCTATGCTCTTGATACAGAGACAGGCGTCACGAAATGGGTCTGGTCAAACGGTTACACCAACAGGATGCTCTCACCAGCCGCCTGTGTGCCGGTGGCAGCCGGAGACCGCCTCTTCGTCGTTGCTCCTGACAGGAAAATGGCATGCCTGAATGCACTTACCGGAAGGCTCATATGGCACTCTGACCTGGGCGGCATAGCCGTAAGGGAGTCAATGGGCATCACTGCCGACAGCACCATGATACTGGCCAAAACGATGAATGGCACCGTCATCGGCGTGAGCACCACTGCCGATGTGCCGGAGATAAGCTGGAAAACCCGCTTTGATATCGGATATGATATTGCCCCGGGCGTTATAACCGAACGCGACGGGATAATATTCATACCATCGGATAAGGGAGTGGTCCATGCGGCCAGTCGTGCTGACGGCACCCTCCTCTGGAATCACAGGATCTCATCATGCCTGATTAACAATATAGTGCCGCTGAATGGCAAAAGTCTCCTCTGTAATTCCATGGACGGGGTTGTGGTAAAACTTGGGTATTGACGATTTTCGATTGACGATTTTCGATTGCGCGGTATTGGTTTAGCTCCATAATCATCATGTCCTCTTTTGCATATGATTTATTTTGATTTTAGTTGCATATAGTATAACTTTAGGGATTACCTGATTGCAGCTATTTAAACACGAATATTAACAACAATCTAAACAGCAATTTAAAATTATGGCAGGTTTTATTGACGAATTCCTCAGGAATTATGGTCCTGAGGTAACCAAACAGATGTCCTCAAACTTCAACGTTGACCAGGGCACTGTAAAGAAGCTTATTCCGCAGCTGGCGCCGCTCATCCTGGCAGGACTGAAGAGGCAGAAGGACACCCGCGGAGGCGACGAGAGGGTTGATCATATCCTTAACAAGTATGGTGACTCCAGCGTGCTTGACAACATCAAGGATCTGATCTCCAACAAGGCTCATGCCGAGCAGGTTGATCCCAACCTTGGAGGTCTGCTGGGTGATGCCGGCGGTCTCCAGGCAGCACAGGCACTGGCCAATAAGATGAACATTGATTCATCAACCATCATGAAGATGATTCCGGCACTCTCACCGCTGATACTGGGGTATCTCACCAGGAAGCGTGACACCGGCGGCAAGGGCATCTCTGGCGTAGGTGCTCTGCTTGATGCTGACGGTGACGGCAGCATCCTTGATGACGTGGCAGGATTCCTGCTCAAGAGCGGCACCTCCTCACAGTCGAGGGGCGGTGGACTGCTTGGTTCAATCCTCGGAGGGATTACCCGCCGCAGGTAGACCGCATGATCATGAGACAGCTGGTCTTCTTCCTGTCTGTTTTACTGGTACTCTGGATCGCCGGTGCTTCATACTGGTATGTATGCAAGATAAGGTGCGACTGCCGTCAGGCAGTGGCGCCCACCGAAGAGATCCAGGGTGCCGGTGATATAGCCGAGCCTTCACCTGAAGAGCTCCTTAGAGCCTCAGTGGAGGAAACCGGAAAGTACCTGACAGCTTCGGGTATCAGGAAAGGCTTCTTCCCGTCATCCTCAGCCGAGGGTGACCTCGGAGACATAAGCGATGAATACCTGAAGAAGCTGAAATTATACCTCGACAATAATCCGTCAGCCACCGTGGAGGTGACAGGCCACGCTGACATAACGGGTACCGAGGCTTACAACATCAAACTGGGGCTCCAGAGAGCCGAATACGTAAAAACTTACCTGGTCAACGCAGGGATAAAGGCGGAACAGATTGTGACATCATCAAAGGGTTCATCCGAACCCGCAGCGTCAAACAGCACGCCTGAGGGGAGAGCCGCGAACAGAAGAACTGAAATCAAAGTAATAACCTAAACATCATGGCAGAACGTTTTACAGCAGATCTGCTGTTTATCCTGTTTGTGCTGCTGGTGGCAGCACTGCTGGGCTTCCTTATTGGCTGGCTCCTGGCAAAAGGACGCTGCAGGAAAAGGATTGCCGAACTGGAAGGGGAACTCGAAAACCTCAGAACCAGACTCCGCAGGCTCGAGGATGAAAAGAACGAGCTGAACGCGAAGATAAAGCTCATTGAAGAAGAGAAGATCACTCTCCGTGACAACGCGAGGCAGATGGACGATGAGATCGCCAGCCTGAAACTAACCATAGACAGGCTGGAGAAGGAGATACGGTTATTGGGTCTCTCAGAACGGGAGACGAAGAGTGATGGCTCCGCTCAGGCGGACGCCGTACCACTGGCTGCAATGACCGCCGATGTGCAGCCGGCAGAGTTCAAACCAGACGACCTGAAGGTAGTGGTTGGCATCGGGCCGAAGATTGCACGATTGCTTATCAACCGTGGCATAACCACATGGAAAGAGCTGGCGGAAGCCTCTCCAGGCTACCTGAGAACGATCCTGGATGAAGACGGAGGCGAGCGCTACCGCATCCATAACCCGGAGAGCTGGCCCCATCAGGCCCGCCTTCTTGACGAGGGCAAATGGGATGAGTTCCGCGAGCTGAGGGACAGCTTCAGTCTCTAGGAGCGCCGGCTAATACGGTATCGTACCACGGGCCTCAGACCCGCCGGTACGGTTTTCTGATACGAGATTCTGACCCTGTATTACGGGTCATGATTAAATGATGCAGCGGCGGGTCCGGGACCCGCCGCTGCCATGATATATATGCAGATAACCTTAAAAATTGGCAAAAAATGTTATATTTGTTGGTACAGGGTGTGGAATAATATTATTAATAATTCTAAAACAGGAGGTGCTGATGATCTCTAACGAGGATTTTTTATACCATCCCCGGGCATACAATAAGATTGAATTATGGAAAGATGTTACGCCGGAGCAGTGGAATGACCCTCTCTGGCAGAGAAAGAACTCAATACGGTCAATAGACCAGCTGAAAAAGGTGATCAGGCTCACTGATCACCAGGAGGCAGAGATAAGAAGAACTATCGGGACACTGAGGAAGGAGGGCAAGGAGCCCCTGCGCATCACTCCCTATTATGCATCACTTATGCAGGAAGACCCGTTCAACCCGGTCTTCTTCGGCGAGGTGTCAAAAAAGCGCCTTGACCCGATCTTCTGGCAGAGCGTACCCACTCCTGCCAACCTGATGTTCCCTGATGCAGGCGTGGAAGGTGCGATGAGCGAAGGATCACGCAGTTATGGCGCGGCCTATCAGCGTTATCCGAACAGAGTTGCACTCTTCGTAGCCGAGAACACCAGCTGTGCATCATACTGCGTGCACTGCCAGAGAGCTAAGTCGCTCGATACCACCGCTGACGTCAACAGTCGTGAAGTAGACAAAGGAATATTCTATATCGGCTACAACAGGAACATCAATGAGGTGCTTGTCACCGGCGGAGATGCCCTGATGGTCAGCTTCAAGAGACTGAAGTACATACTTAACGAGCTCAGCCGTATACCCCACCTGAGGGTGATAAGGATTGCCACACGGGTGCCCGTGGTACTGCCGATGCTCATCACTGACGAGCTGCTGGAGATGATCAGGAAGGCATCAAACAGGTACAATAAGGGTCCTGAGAAGTATGTCTACTTCATGACACATATAAACCACTACCAGGAGATTACAGCTGACATGGCCGCCGCTGTAAAGAGAATCACCATGCACGGCTTCACCATACGTAACCAGACCGTGCTGCTGAACCATGTCAATGATCACTACCGGACACTGGCAGAAACCTTCAGGCGCATGTTCTGGATAGGCGTTCACCCCTACTACCTGCTGCAGTGTCACAAGGAGAAGGGAATAGTCCATTTCATAACCCCCATACAGGTTGGCAAGATATACATGAAGCACCTGCAGGGGTGGATAAGCGGTATCACCGTGCCACGATATGCAGTCAATATTGAAGGCGGGGGCGGAAAGGTGGTGCTTATGCCATCAGGACATGATACCCTGAACCTTGACATCAACATTGATGACAAGATATCAGAGAGCCAGGCCAATGTTTTCACCTGGGACCACAAAAAGATACTCAGCTACGAGGCACTCGGCCGGGCTACCCGCAAGGAATATGATCAGGCTATGAAGATCATGGATAAATTCATCGGCCGGAAGGGAGTGTTCCTGCCCAAGATCATTATTGTAGATGAAAACGGCAAACACCTTGAGACCACTAACCGGACAAAACTCCCCACCTTCGAAAAGAGTAAGAAGGCCAGTCTGCTCGATTACGAGCTCTATACCTCAGAGATGCCCCTGACCAATCCGGTTGATGCACATAAAAAAATTGACGAGGCGTTCAACAGGTCAAAATACGCCTGATAGCCTGATTATCTGCATTATAATAACGGAGCGGGGGACTCAGGTCCCCCGCTCCGTTATTAAGGGTATAAATTCTGCATTAAGTGTAAAATTTCCCTACTGCAGCGGTGCAACCACCTCTATCACCTCGGGCAGATCCATCCCTATCTTCTTAAGGTGCTCAATGGTAGGGATACCGTTATTGTTCCATCCGCGGCGCTTGTAAACGGCATCGCGCAGCAGATCATACTGCTTCTCCCGATATTCACGGGTTATCCGCAATTTTTCCTCCATTGTCAATCCCTCCGGGTCAACGCCTATCTTCTCCTTCAACTGCTTATCATATCTCTCCTGGCGCGACAGGTACTCCTCTGCAGTAACCGGGCCACATGCGCGGTATGGCTGATCATCATCCTTGCGCCTGCCGTAACCGCGACGTATGTTGAACACCCTCTGGAAGTTATACACTCTCTCAGAGTCCTCAACAAGCCTGTACTTATCAAACGGCCTGCCGGTCACTGCCTTGTAAATGGTAACATAGTTATCTACGTGCTCAGGCACCTTTGCAGGTTCATCAGTCTGGGCGTTGTTTTCAGGCTCCACATCATTCCATGGCAGCTTGCAAAGCCCTACCAACCCGAACCATGTTCGGAACATCGGGAAGTAATGCAATGCCTCAGCCTTGTTCTCAAATGTGGGTATCTGGTTGTTGACCATATCCATGAAGATGAGCCATGCCTCGTCATGCTGCGGTCCTTTGTTTGTCATGGCATATCCACCCTGTTGTGCCAGCGATTCCTTCGACATGTACTGAGAGTACTCGAGGCCCTTGTTCTCCATGCCTATATCCTGCATGAAAGCCGGGTCACCCCATCCCTTTTCGGCGAAGTACTTTTTCATGCCGCGGACACCCAGTCCGGCAATGAGGCCAAACCCCTCACCACGGGCAAGCTGGTGCAGGAGCTCCAACGCCGGGGGGATATTGCCGAAGGTGAGCTCGAGACCACCGGTGCGCTCCTTGTTAAGTATGCCGTTTGTATAACAATCCTGTATGAAGGCCAGGCTGGTACCCCAGGTGATGGTGCAGATACCATAGGTGTCACAGTAGAAGTTGGTCTCTATGATGTACCTCGGATCAAAGAATCCGCCGTTGGACCCCAGTCCTGCCGCTGTCTCATACTCCGGCCCGTCAACAATCACCTTATGTCCCTTGTACGGGCCGGTGGCCAACTCATAATCATCTATTGCCTTGGCACAGGCCATGTTACAACCTATCCAGCAACCGTCAGGGATGCCCTGAGTAAAGAATGAGGTCCAGACTGCAGAGTCAATCTTAGGCGCATCCTTGTGTGATCCGAACTTATAGTTATGTGTCGGGAGCAGGTCATGATCATCCATGATCTCCATCAGGTGGGCTGTTCCTACCTGACGCATGCGGCACTGCTTGTCGTCGAGTTCGCGCATCTCACGGTTAAATCGCCTGCCGCGTTCCATGATGGCATCCAGATCAACCACGTTGTTGAGATTGCCCTTTACCCCGGGTATCTTGCAGACAATAGCCTTGATCTTCTTGTTGCGGAAGACGGTGCCCGTGCCGCCGCGACCAGCCTGCTTCATCCTGATCTTCTTACGCTTGTTGTCATAGAAGGTGAAGTTGAGCATGCCTATCAGAGAATGGTCTGCCGCCGATCCGGCAGATACTATCCCGATATTCTTTCTGTCAGAATCATCATCGGCAAACATGTCCGTAAGCTGCTCGGCAAGAACATGGCTGTCCACAGCCTCTGCCGGAGCCTCAAATATCTCAACGTAATGCTCTACACCATTGATGAAGATGATGACATCACTCCCGGCCTTGCCCTGAAGCTCAATGGCGTCAAATCCCGAGAATTTCAGAAAGGGACCGAAAAAACCTCCAACATTGCTGTCCATCACCGAATCTGTCTGCGGTGAGATGGTTACCACCAGCGATTTTCCGGTGCCGGAGTACTGTGTGATGCCTCCGATAGGACCTGAAGAGATGACGATCTCATTCTCGGGATCATCCCATTTTGTGTCAGGTTTGGTGGCATCCCAGAGGTAACGAAGACCATAGCCCTTGCCGCCAATGAATTTTTCCTTCATCTCCAGGGGCACATCTTTTTCCTTAATCTCTGCCGTGCCAACATTCACATAAAGTGTCTTGTCAGTGTAGCCTTTGTCCAGGGCGGTCCATGTGTAGTTCCACCTTTTGAGAAGCTTGTGTTTTGCCTTGAGTGCGCTGGTATCCATATCTTATTGTTTCGTAAGTGTATAATGCAAATATCGATTGTAAATATCCGTATTCTAATGATAATAGTCAATATGCAGCCGAATGCCAGACGGGGGGGGGGCGGGGCGGCTATCCTTATACAATTCTTGATGGTCTCCGACCATCGGGTACGCATACAGAACGATAACGGACCCTCGTTGGTCTCCGACCATCGGGTACGCATAGCAATATATCCGACCCTCGTAGAGGGTCAGGAATTGTAACAGCGGGCGGGCGGGGTCTGCCTATACAATTCATATTGACCTGTGACCGGCCCACTACTCCCTTCTGTCTGATGGCTGATGTCTAATAATATTTGCTAATTGCGTCCGGCGTGATAACTTTGCAGCGATGGAGATAACACTGAACAACGAACCCATGACAATTAATGGTGAGAGCATCACCGTTGAGAAGCTCCTTGAAGTGAAGAAATACACCTTCCGAATGAGGACGGTAAAGATCAACGGGAGGCTGATTGACCGTGACAGCTACGCGAGGGAGGTGATCCATGATGGTGATACCGTTCAGGTGATCTATCTGATGAGCGGAGGATGACAAAAAACGAACCTGTTAAACCTTGAAGGGAGATTTCTGGCAACGATTCACACTGGCATCCCTGACTGAAAGGATGCCTTCATGGATGAAGAACAAGTATATCCTCACCATCCTTATCTTTTTGGTGTGGATCGTCCTGCTTGACCCTAACAACCTGATCTCAAGAGTGCGGGAGATACAGACGCGCAACAGGCTGGAGCGAGAGAAGGAGTATTACATCGGCCGCATTGAGGAGGAGCGCAGGAAGCTAAACGAGTTGCGCACAAGCAATGAGACGCTTGAGAAGTACGCCAGGGAGCAGTACCGGATGAAGAAGGCTGATGAGGATCTCTTCATCATCGTCACGCCGGTGGAGGAGCGCAAGATCAGGCGTGAGCGCAAGGTCTCAAAGACAGAAAAGCCCGCAGGTAAGCGGGCTTCCGGGAGCAAAAATCGCTGATTTCTATTTTTTTGCCTTTTCGGCGTTGTATTTGGCATTCAGCCCTGTAACCACATCATCCGTGATATCCATGGTGGAGTCACTGTAGAGGATTGGGCCGGGGAACTGCCTGGCCAGAATATACTGGTAGCCGTGATCAGCGTTATATTCAGCCAGGTACTGGTTAATGTATTCAAGCACCTGTCTCTGTGCCACTACGCCCTCCTCGTTTAGGTTGTAGGCCATCTCATCGCGGCGCGCAAGCAGGTTCTGCTGCTGCTGTGCAAGTGTCTGTTCCATCTCTGCTGCAGTGGCCCTGGTAACCAGCCCTTTCTGTACCTTGTTCTGGAAGTCCCTCACATCGCGGTCAAAAGCCTGCGATTTTGAAGCCAGTTCAGCTTCGGATGTGCGGGTCTTCTCCTCCAGTTCGGCAGCCTTGTCTTTGGCCATGTCAAACCTGGCAATTACGGTGTCAAGCTCTACGAAGGCTATGCCACCGGCCGGCTTTACCTCCTCGGCCACAGTGGTACCGGCAGTCTTGCCCTTATCGCAGCCGGAAAGAATAAACGCTCCGGCAACAATGAAAACTATTACTGTGAAAATGTTCCTGGCAACTGATGTTATGTTCATTTCAGAAATAAGGTTATGGTTCAACAAATTGTTGCACAAACATACATAAATTTTAAATACCAAAAAGAGAAAGGAAATGTTGAGAAGGCGACCGGCGAAGAAACCTCCGGTGATCATATCACAAATCAAATCGCAGATCGTGCCTGCAGATCACACTGGCAGATGAGGTGTCTGCCGTCAGAATTCCGGACAGGGGATAGCATGTATTTTCCCCCCACGCCTGACATTGGCGGAGGTAAAGGTGTAGATCAGCGAGATCTCATAGGCTCCGCCCGAGGTTGTTATCAGGTTGGAGATTGTGAAGTCATAGCTCAACCCGATATTCAGCTGGTCTGTCTTAATGCCGAGCATACCGATAATGGCATCACCGGCCTGGGGTGACACCTCTTTGGAGGTGGCAAAGGGTATTCCTCTGTACCATACGCCAAAGACAAGCGGATTCTTGAAGTAGTAGAACCCTATGTCTGACTGGAAGAAATCGCCCTGAAACATGACGTTTCCGGCCACTGAAAGGACCTCTGTAAGCTTTTTGCGAAGCCTGCCGCGGCTCACTATCTGGAATCCGCCGTAGAGATCAATCTTTATGGGTATTGAGGTGTTGTCACCCCAGAACGACGTCTTCGGCCTGAGCAGGTGATCAATTGTAAAACCTCCCCATATCTTTTCGTTATATGCCAGTCCTGATACAGTAAAATCAATATCCGCCACATTGTCAAACGGTGGCGGCGTTATTGGCGGCAGGGTACCGCCGGTAGTTATCTGGCTGTTCCAGACAAGTTTGGTAAGATCGAGGCCCAGGTATGTGAACTTGAAATTAACGCCCGGACGTATGTGCCACTCCTCATTGACCTGGATATCATACGAATAGAGGAGTCCGAGGTTCATGGTACTGAGATCGCCTGATCCGGCTACGTCATATGTAGCGAGTAGCCCGATGCCTGAATTGAAGTTAGGTACAGCTTTGTCTACAGATACGCTGTAAGTATGGAAGACGCCCGGGATTGAGGGCCACTGGTTACGCCAGTTCAGTGCCAGGCGGTAGTCCTCAGTTGCCCCCGCAAATGAGGGTGCGAGGTAGAGCTGGTTGGCATAGAATTGTGAGAACTGGGGGTCCTGCCCCTGTATAACAACTGAAACTGAGATAAGCAGGCCGATCAGATATTTAGTCCTTGATGGCAATCCGGGTACTGTTTTAGTTACACAAAGTAGCTAATTATACGGCCAAACTTCAGGAAGGTTACATCAATTTATATTAACATTCCTCCGGGATTACTGGGAAGATATTAACAACCGGCCTTCAATGATCTTTTGATCAATAATTTAGGAGAGTTACATCGCCGGCCATTATAAATGACTGCCCGTTACGGTATGTTCCTCTTACCTTCCACACATAAACGCCCGGCGTGCACAGCTGTCCCCTGTACCAGCCATCCCAGCCTACCTCTGTCTCATTGCTCTCAAAGACCAGCAGTCCGGTCTTGCTGTATATCTTTAGATTATATGTGTCTATGCCTGCTGCCACAGGATGGAAGACCTGGGCCGCCTCGTCAGTGCGCTGGTTATAGTATCCGCCCGTAGGGCCTCCGCTGTTGGGCACAAAGGCGTTGGGGAAGCGGATGTACATCCCCCTGTCAGTGAACAGATCGGTCATCGTAACAGAGTCGGCACAGCCCTCGGCAGACCAGGCCACCAGCGTGACATCATAGGTGCCCATATGTTCATACCTGTAAGAAGGGTTGGGCAGGGTAGAGAAAGTGCCGTCTCCAAAGTCCCAGAGGTAGTCTATAGCCCCGGTTGACATGTTTATGAACGTCACCTTGTCTCCCTCATCCCACTGATCATTCTTTATTACCTCGAATGATGCCCCGGGCCTGTCCCACACCTCGACAGAGGTGCTGGCGGTGGTTGTCCGTCCCCCGCTGTCAGTGACAGTCAGTATCACCGGGTATTTCCCGGGTATGTCGTATATGTAATCAGCATTGCATTCAGATGAGCTTCCTCCGTCACCAAAGTCCCAGAGAACCTTTGATTTATCCGTGGCGTTACACGCGAAGGTGACATGGAGAGGCACGCATCCCGAAGCTGCCGAGGCCTCCAGAGAGAGGGCCGTCACGGCAGTGGTGACAGCAGGCTGGCTCACAGGCGCGATGGCGCTAAGGGTGATCATGGCGCCGCCGGCATCACCGCCGATGATAACCGTCTCACGCCCGGGTTCCGCTTCTGGCTGCGGGGATGATGGCTCCTCCTCCATGACAAGATTCCCGGCCACCGTGGCCGATGATGGGGCCTCTTCTCCGGTCTCACGTGGTTCTGGGGCCTGACCTCCGGGCAGTTCAGTCACTGCCGTGGTTGTTTCACGGTGCGCCTCCGGCTGAAGAATTTCCTGCTCCTCATGTACACCTGAGAAGAGCATAAGGCCGGCCACCGTCACTCCTGCCAACGCTGCCGTGAGATAGTAGATATTGAACCGTGATGGATTGAACCTGAGGAACTCACGCCGCCCGAGACGAAGCATGAAACGGCCAGTCAGGTTATCACCCGGCACCATCTCATTCTCTTCAAGCTTTTTGCGGAAGAGGTTCTCAAGACCGTTATCTCTTTCTTCGTCCTGCATCTTCTTCTCAGGTATATCTGCCTTTCATGCGGGCCAGCTCCCCAAGTCTTTTCCTCAGTATCGCCCTGGCCCTGCTGTACTGCGATTTTGAGGTGTTCACGTCAATGCCCAGCTTTTCTGCTATCTCGTGGTGCCTGTACCCCTCAATTGCAAAGAGGTTAAAGACCATCCTGTATCCCGGTGACAGTTCGCCAAGGACCCTGTAGAGATCTTCGGCATTGCAGAAATCCTCCTCGAACCCTGACGTACCCGTCTCGATGCTCACATACTCGTCTATATCCACCTGGTGCTTATGTTTCAGGTTCTTATGATAATATGTAATAGCAGTGTTAACTGTCACCTTTCTGAGCCATCCCCTGAAAGAACCAGTGCCTGAATACTCCCTGAGATTGAAATAGATCTTCAGGAAGGCTTCCTGCAACATATCCTCCGCCTCAGGCCTGTCAGCAGCATAGCGCATGCAGACACCCAGAAGGTACCCGGAATAGTGTCTCCAGAGTGCCTGCTGCGCTTTTCTGTTGTGCCTGATACATCCATCAATGATATGTTGTTCACTCATCATCAGCTGAGCACATTGTGTAGACCCGGACTTTGGAGAAATGGTTGCACGGGTTTGGGATTTTTTTCAAAATAAGATAAAAAAATGCATTAAATCATGTAATGGCGCTGATATAGGTCATAGAAATGAAAGGCTTACCAGGCTTATTTTTGAAAATTGAACCAGTGTGTGAAAGCAGATCAAATGACCAGAATTTTACAACATCCTATTCTAGATATCCCTCACAACCAGGAGACCAGTTTTCTTTACAACGGCAGGCCGGTAAAGGGGATGAAGGGCTTTACAATTGCCGCGGCCCTGCACCAGGCAGGATTCCCGGTACATACTCACAGTCTTGACAACCGCAACAGGAGCCTGGAATGCGGCATAGGCAAGTGCGGCGCCTGCGAGATGCTTGTTGACGGCGTGGTTAAAAGAATATGCATCACTCCTGTTGACGGCGTCAGGGAGGTGGTAGAGATACCGGCAGGCTTCCAGCCGGCAACAGCAGCAGGGCACAGGGAAGTTACCAGGAAAGTCTTTCGGACCACCGTGGCTATAGCGGGGGCAGGACCGGCAGGACTGGCGGCCAGGGAGGTGCTGAACAGGCACAATGTGCCCAATCTGGTGATTGACAGCAATGACCATATCGGAGGCCAGTTTCTGATGCAGACCCACCAGTTCTTCTTCTTCGAGAAGGAGCAGCGTTTCGGGGGAATGAGAGGATTTGATATTGCAAAGACCCTGGCCGGGGAGTCTCAGGAGGGTATTATGCTCAACTCAACAATATGGGACATCCTTGAGGGACAGAGGATTGCTGCAAAGAATATGCGCACGGGAGAGATATTTTATGTTGATGCTCAGTACCTTATTGTGGCAACCGGAGCGGTGCCTTTCATGCCCGCCTTTGGCAATGACGACCTTCCCGGAGTTTATACCGCCGCGGTGATACAGAAGATGATGAACCAAGAGTTCACCCTGCTTGGAAAGAACATACTAACCGTTGGCGCCGGCAACATAGGGTATCTCACCTCCTACCAGCTGATGCAGGCAGGCGCCAGGGTGAAGGCCATCATAGAAGCAATGCCTTATGAGGGAGGCTTTCCCGTCCAGGCAAACAGGGTCAGGAGGCTGGGCATACCGGTCATCCTCTCACACACCCTTGTCAAAGCCATACCCAACAGCACCAATGACGGGATCTGCGGGGCAGTGATAGCTGAGAGCCGCGACTTCACCCCCGTTCCGGGAACAGAGAAGATCATTGACGGCATCGACGCCATAAACATCTGCACAGGTCTTATTCCTGATAATCAGTTGCTTATCAAGGGTCGTGAAGTGTTTGGCACGAAAGTGTTCGCCGCAGGCGATGCCATGCGCATAGGCGAAGGTACCACGGCAGTGCTTCGCGGCAAGCAGGCAGCAATGGATATAATACAGGAGATGGGTGTCCGCAGCAGCTACAGCGAATATCTGACATTATCAAAGGAATACATTGATTCACAACAGCATCCCACAAGGATACTGGAGAGTCCTCACATGCCTGACGAGGCACGGATGAAAGCCAGGCCATTTGTCATCATAGACTGTCTTTACAGTTTCGCGTGCAACCCGTGCCAGTTTGCATGCCCGCACGGTGCTATCACCAAGGCATCGCCTGATACGGTGCCGGCAATAGACTATGATAAATGCACCGGCTGCCTGAAGTGTGTCTACCAGTGTCCGGGGCTGGCGATCTTCGGCTACAACACAGCGAAGAACCAGCTGTTCCTGCCGGTGGAGTACTTTGTTGAGGAGGGCAGGGAGGTATGGCTAGTTGACAATGACGGGAAGAAAGTTGGCGAGGGAGTGATAGAAAAGGTTATGCTCAAGCCCAACAGAACCAATGTTGCGCGGGTAAGGGCCATCACCCCTGAGGGCAGCGGCATAGTGGCTGCCAGGGGTTTTATCGCCAGGGAGAGTTACCCCGAACCGTTGGTTCTCACCCCGGCCACAGAGACTGAATCAAAGGAGTATGTCTGCCACTGTGAGGATGTGACGCTGGATGAGATCATGGCCGTGATTGGTGACAGGAGGTATATCTCGGTGGATGAGATCAAGCATACAACTCGTCTCGGGATGGGGCCATGCCGTGGCAAGCGCTGCATAAAGAGACTGTCGATGCTTCTCAGACCAGCAGGGATTGAGATAGTGGGTGATGCCACACCGAGGGCTCCTCTCTCCAACCAGGTCTCCATGGGTGAGCTATTCCCCCTCTTGTCACCGGAGGTGGTCATCACGCCCGGGGAGAGGAAGAAGGTGAAAGTGGATGCTCTGGTGGCTGGTGGAGGCATCAGCGGCAGCGCACTGATGCGTTACCTGGCCGAGGCAGGCATGAAACCCGTTCTCATCAACCATGACCGCGGTTCATCATGGCGTAATATTGCCGGTGGCAGACCCAACTTCAGCGTCCCCGAACTGTCTGAGATAGCGCGTCATAACCATGACATATTCAAAGAGCTCCAGAAGATCAGCGAGACAAACTACCGTGAGATAAAGTACGTGACCTTTGCTCATGATGAGGAGATGCTTGCCCAGCTTGAGGCGTCACTGGCATGGTCTGACGGAGAGATGGTTATGCCGGGTGATTACGCTGAGAAGATCGCACCGGGAATAAATCCCGGGCTGGGACGCACCTATCCGGCAGCACTGATCACCAACGATTGCTGGCAGGCCACACCTGGGAAGGTGATTGATCTGATCAGACACCTGGGCATCATGGCCGGAGGCAGCGTGGAGGAAGACAGTACTGTCACCGGGGTGACACGCAACGGAAAAGGATACACTGTGATAGTACAGGATCACCGGGGTGGGTATGTAGAGTATGAGACTCCGGTCTTTATCAATGCCATGGGTGCTCACGGCGAGGCTTTTGCCCGCAGCCTGGGTATCTATACCGGCACATATGGCGTGCGCCACCAGGCATTTATCACCAGGCGCCTGCCGATGATGGGTCCCGGCAATACACCTCTGCCCATGCTTATTGACCGCCGCAGATACAAGGGATTCATTGCAGTATACGGACAACAGCTGGGTGAGACAGGGCAGATAATAGGGTGCGCCTCGCCGGCAGCTGACCCGGCTGAGGCAGGACAGAACCTGAAGGTTAACAGCAAGGAGTTCATGGAGATAGTGTCAGAGGTGTTCACCTCATGGCTGCCGGAGCTGTCATCAGCCGGATTCCAGTCGCTCTGGAGCGGCTATTATACCGAACCAAGAATGTATATTGACCCCGGGCATGGCCTCTTTCTGGGGCTGCGCGGGCAGGGGTTCATGCTGGGACAATACCTGGCCAAACTATATGTAGACAAGCTGACGGGCCGCGAGGTGCCGGCATATTTCAGCCGCCTGGCACTTGAGGGTGACGGCCTGCCGGAGAAGGCATTCAAATAGTTGCATGTCCTGCATATTATGCTTTTTTGATATCTTTGAGCGCCAAAAAACATAAAAGCGCCCAACGATGTTCAATAAGTTCATTGCCTCCATC